>CAVZMS010000097.1:0-15830 GCA_963776085.1 uncultured delta proteobacterium | reverse complement strand
GCCTTAAAAAATATTAAAGAGTTTTCCGATGATAACATCTGCCGGATCCTTCTGGAGACAGGCCTCATAAACGAGACACAGAACAAGGAGATCCAGGTAAAGAAGAATCAGATCAGGGCCAAGCTCCAACAGATCAGGGCCATGAGGAGTTCATCGTCCGGGGCAAAGGCGAGGATGGTAAATCCCGTTACGATCGTGGATATAATAAACTCCATGGAATTAAACAGGGCCGACGACAGCTCCAGGCCCCTGGATGAAGAGACTATATTTCAGGTCCTCGCAAGGGCATGGAAGATCCCGTATAAAAAGATCGACCCGCTTAATCTGGATCTGAACCTTGTCACAAGGACCATACCGCATACCTTTGCCATGAAGCACCTTGTGCTCCCTATCGAGGCAAGCGACGGCTATATGACCGTGGCGACGCCTAATCCATTTAATATGGAGGCTATGAGCGATATAGCGCAGGTAACCCAGATTAAAGTCAGGACCGTCCTCAGCACCAAGACGGATATTATAAAGCTGATCGGTGAATTTTTCGGATTCAAGCGATCCATTATGGCGGCGGAGTCCCAGTTTGCCGGACCTTCCTTTGACCTGGGCAACCTGGAGCAGTTTGTGCGCCTTCGTTCCTCAGAAGAGCTCCTCTCTGACGACCAGCATATTGTGAATGCCGTTGACCACCTATTCAGCTATGCCTTTGACCAGAGGGCAAGCGATATCCATATAGAACCCAAGAGGGATAAGAGCGTCGTGAGACTCAGGATAGACGGGTCCCTGCACACGATCTACGAACTGCCCAAGAACGTACACCCGGCGATTACAAGCAGGATCAAGACCATTGCCAGACTGGATATGGCGGAAAAGCGGAGGCCCCAAGACGGCCGCATAAAGATGGAAAAGGAGGGCGTTGAATCGGAGATCCGTGTCTCTTCCATACCGGTGGCATTCGGAGAGAAGCTCGTCATGAGGATCATGGATCCTGAGATACTGTTCCAGGACCTGGAACACCTCGGTTTTACCTCCATGGACCTGCTCCGCTATCAGCAGTTTATAAATATGCCCAACGGTATTATCCTGGTCTGCGGTCCGACCGGGAGCGGCAAGTCCACCACCCTTTATTCCACGCTCAGGTATCTCTCAACCCCTGATATCAATATAACCACTGTTGAGGACCCCATAGAAATGATCCATGAGGACTTCAACCAGATAGCGGTCCAGCCGGTGGTCGGCATCACCTTCGCGTCCATACTGAGGAATATCCTGAGGCAGGACCCGGATATTATTATGATCGGCGAGATGAGGGACCTCGAGACGGCAGAAAACGCCATACAGGCCGCTCTCACCGGTCACCTTGTCCTGTCCACCCTCCATACCAACGACGCGCCGTCATCCATTACCCGCCTGCTTGACCTGGGGATACCGTCATTTCTTATCAAGGCCACCCTAGCCGGGATACTTGCACAGAGGCTTGTTAAAAAGATATGCCTCCACTGCAAAGAGCCCTTTGAGATGAAGGCATCCGAACTCCTGTCCCTTGGCCTGGATATAGGAAGGAGCGGGACCGTAGAACTCCACAGGGGCAAGGGCTGCCTTAGATGCCGCGGCACGGGCTATTTAGGCAGGACAGGCATTCACGAGGTCCTTCCCATAACGGAATCCATCCAAGAAATTATAACTCCGGAGTGTGATATCGCAAAGATCCGAGATGCTGCCATAAAAGAAGGCATGGTGAACCTGAGGGAAAATGCGATTAAAAAACTGTTGGATGGAACCACCACCTATCAGGAGGTCCTGAGGGTCACCTGGGAGCAGGTTTAATGCTTACTCAATTAGTCATCTCCGATTTTGCCATTATCAATCATTTAGAGATCGCATTCAGACAGGGGCTCAATATCATTTCAGGAGAGACAGGGGCCGGCAAGTCAATCATTATTAACGCCGTAAATCTTATCCTCGGAGGCCGGGCCTCGGCGGATCTTATCAGGAGCGGGGCCAAAGAGGCGAGAGTTGAGGCCCTTTTCAAACTGCCGGATAGATCTCCGATATCGGAATATATGTTTGAAATGGATATCCCCTTTAACGGAGAGCTTTTGATCAAGCGCACCATCTCCCATGAAGGCCGTAACCGTATAACGATCAACGGCTCTATGACCACGCTCCAGACCTTATCGGCGATCGGTATGATGATTATAAGTATATCCGGTCAGCATGAGAATCAGCTTCTGCTGAAGCAGGACAACCACCTCTTTCTCCTGGATGACTTCGGCGGTCTTATCGGCGAACGAATGGGGCTTACCGAGTCATTTAACAGGTATGAGGCCTTGAAAGAGAGCGTCATCAGGATTGAAAATGAGATCAAGGAGAGCAGGGAGAGACAGGACCTTGCCGTTTTTCAGATGAATGAGATCGCATCCGCCAAGATAAAAGAGGGGGAAGACACCTTTCTCGAGGATGAAAAAAAGCGACTCAGATACGCTGAACAGCTCAAAGAGATAATTAGCGGCTCTTATCAGACCCTTTACGAGAAAGAGGATTCCGTCCTGTCAGAGTTATCTCTCTGCATTAAGGGGATAGAAAAGGGTACGGCGATGGATCGGCGTCTCGAATCCATAGGCCATGCCCTTTCATCGTTAAGAGCGGAACTGGAGGATATCGCAATTCAGCTCAGAGGATTACAGGACAGTGTGATGATCTCACCCTCCCGATTAGAAGAGGTGGAGGAAAGGCTCCAGATCCTCAATAGTCTGAAAAGGAAATATGGCCCATCCATCGAGGATATTTTTGTCTTCAAAGAGAAGGTCTCAGGAATGATCGATAACCTGGACCGGAAGGAGAAAGATCTGGAAGGCATTAATGAAGAACTCAACGCCCAGCGACTGGATCTTATATCCAGGGCGATCGCCCTTTCCGATAAGAGAAAGGGGCTTGCCAAAAAATTGGAAAGGTCCATGGAGGCGGAGCTCGGCCTCCTTGAAATGAGAGGAACCAGGTTTGAGGTCAGATTTATTCAGGAAGATCAAGATAATACGGATGATCCTGACAGGCTTATAAAATCGATCAGGTCGGATGGTTATGACAGGGTTGAGTTTATGCTTTCACCTAATATCGGCGAAGATTTAAAGCCCCTTTCCAGGATCGCCTCCGGAGGTGAGCTTTCAAGGATCATGCTCGCGCTAAAGAGCATCCTTGCAAGAAAGGCCTCCGTGGAAACGATCATCTTTGATGAGGTCGATTCCGGGATCGGAGGCGCTACGGCGGAGGTGATAGGGGAAAAACTCAGGTCATTGGCCGAATACCATCAGATCCTGTGCATAACCCATCTCCCCCAGATCGCCAGCAAAGGGGAGTCGCATTATCTGGTAAGCAAGAAGATCAGGGAAAACCGCTCCCAGACCGTTATATCAGCCCTGAATGAGAAAGAGAGGGTTAGGGAGATAGCTCGCCTTTTGGGCGGCAAGGTTATTTCCGAACAGGCTATCGCACACGCCAAGCAAATGCTGGGCTGAATATTAACTGACATTTGTTACTTCATCGATTTCCGGTTAGAATTCTGTATAAATATTGATTCCATGTCCCACGGGGATCTCTTTTTTAGAGGCGAAATCGTTCAGTGCCCGGTATTATGGCATATACTCGTAGCGAAAGCGGGCGGAGGGCTTCTAGCAAAACTATCCACTAAGGAGGAGTAGCTATCTACCCAGAACTCCGCCGCCCGCCTGGCTACATCCTTATGCTTATTCCTTGCATATTATTTTTTCGCCTCTAAAAAAGAGACCCCCGCTGGGACATATATCCATTAAATTCATCATGCAAAATTCTAACAGAAATCGGTGGGTTTCTTATCTTTTTAATCTCACCAACTGCCCGTCTATTAACCTCTCATTGTTCAAAGGAGCCGCGAGGGTATATTTCTGCATAACCTCTTCAGCCCTGACCTCAGCCACCTTCATCCCCAGATAAAAATAATCCTTACCGTTTATGGATTGAATCGGTTCCCCCTTGTCGAATACCTCAAAAATGCTGCCCTCGGTGACCCCTATATCCTTTCCCCCATTTATCATTACGGCCTTGTCATCCGCCAGTTTGATCTTTCCAGTCCAGGGCTGCGCGTCAAGCGCATCAGTGATGTCGGATGAATAGTGTTTTCAGGATAGAATATACTTCCTCCTCCAATATCTCATTATCTACTTCCCACCTGTCCTCCTGCCCTTGCACAGGGTCATAACCTACCTTTATCTTCCTTGTTTCCGTTTCATTCAGTATGAGAGTCCCGTTTGTAATATCAAGTACATTCATGCTGATGGATATGTCGATCTCCTTTTTCATTTTGCGGAAAGGCCATATCCCGCTTTTTTTTGTTTTAACATCAAAAGGAGAAAGAGTTGTTGTTATCAATACGTCCATCCCGGTCTCCTCGGCCTTTTTTACGAGCTCGGGGTCAATGACTATCCCGTATTGAGGAGATGAAAGATCTGAACTTGATGTCTCAACATCTTTTAACATGGTGACCAGGAGATGCCCATCTTTCGTCAATAGGTCCATAAAGATGCCTGTAATCCGCATCGCGGTTTCCTCCTTAATCCCTGCCTGGTTTATGACAGGCACAACCATGACCCTTTCTCTGAGCATATCCTTTTTCCCGGGGATGACCATTTCAGATAATGACCTGGCAGCGTCCGCGCTTGCCCTATATGCTGATTTGACTGTGCCGCAACCTATGCCCTGAAACAAGGAAAACAACATTATTAAAAGAAATATCCTCGTCATATTCGACCCTTTCATTTAATGACCCCCACTAAGAATTTAAGGTTTTTCTCCCATCGACCCCTTGGCCCCTTATCTTCCAATCATCTTACCAAACAATATCAAATGAATCAAACTCCCCCTGCCATTCCTCCGGAATTTCCTTAACCTGGGTTACCCTGGCACGGGGCGGGCCATGGTGACACCAGGTTATAAGCTGAGCCACCTTTTCTACAGGGCCTTCCGCCAGTACTTCGACGTCCCCGTCAGACCTGTTTTTCACCCACCCATATACTCCCAGTTCCTTTGCCTTTACCCGGGTTGAGTCCCTGAACCATACACCCTGGACCGCTCCTCCAATAATAAGGCGCACTCTTATATTGTTATGTTGAATAGAATTGTTTCCCACCATGTCAATTTACTTCTTCTCCCAATTGGCCTGGAGCAAGGAGTTTGACCTCTTGAACCCTTATTTAAATAACTCTAAAAACTGTTCCTCATTAAGGATTTTGACTCCAAATTCCTTTGCCTTTTGCACCTTGGAGCCCGGGGATTCCCCTACCACCAGGTAGTCAGTTCCTTTAGTCAAAGAAGAAGAGAGCCGCCCGCCATGTCCGGCAATGAGTTCCTTTGCCTTCGACCGTTTCATGGAGCTTAGAGCGCCCGTTATGACAAAGATTTTCCCTTCAAGTGGCGCGTTTTTTATAGATCTGCCCTTCTCAAATTGTATGCCGGACTTCAGGAGCCTCTTAATAGACTCCCTGTTCGATTCATCTTCAAAGTACGAGACAATGCTTCTGGCGATTATCTCGCCTATGCCCTTGACCCCGGTGCCTCTCTCCTTGTCATATTGGAATTCCTCTATGGTCGCATCCTGAAGCCTTTCAAGCGTCCCGAAATGATGGGCAAGGAGTTCAGCCACATGTTCACCCACGTGCCTGATTCCAAGGGCGTAGATAAACCTTGAAAGCGTTGTCTTTTTGCTTTTTTCAATGGCTCGGAGCAGATTGTTCGCCGCCTTTTGTTCCACCTTGTCGAGCCGGATGAGGTCATCAAAACGCAGGTTATATAGGTCCGATTCCTCCTTAATCAGGCCTTTATCAAGCATCTGGGAAATAATCTTGTCCCCCAACCCGTCAATATCCATGGCGCCCTTTGAGACAAAATGCCTCAAAGAGGCCCTGACCTGGGCCGGACAGTTGATATTGGGGCATCTCAGTACCGCCTCACCTTTCTTCTTTATTGCCTTCGCCCCGCACACAGGGCACTGGCCCGGCATTATGAATCTTTTCTCACTGCCGTCCCTTTTTGATGGGACCGACTTTACCACCTCAGGAATAACATCTCCCGCCCTCTGCACAATTACGGTGTCCAACTCTCTAATATCCTTCTTTTCAATCTCCTCCTGATTATGCAGCGTCGCCCTCCTGACCGTGACACCGCCAATCTCAACCGGTTCAAGGTGGGCTACTGGCGTCAAGGCCCCTGTCCTGCCTACCTGGATATCGATCTTTAAAATCCTTGTAGTCCCCTGACCAGGCCTGAATTTATATGCGAGCGCCCACCTTGGACTCCTTGACGTCTGGCCGAGCCTTTCCTGGAGATCCACCTGGTTGACCTTAATAACCGCCCCGTCGATTTCAAAAGGAAATTGTTCCCGTATCTCTTCCAGATAGTGGCAATATCTTATCGTTTCATCCGTATTTTGACATAGTTTTAAATACTGCCTGTTAACCCTGAGGCCTAACTGCTGAAGATAGATCATCAAATCATAATGGGTCTGAAACGGGCGACCGCTAATCTGCCCGACCCCATAGCAAAACATATTAAGCCGCCTTTTGGCCGTAATCCGGGAGTCAAGCTGTCGTAAAGAACCAGCCGCGGCATTTCTGGGGTTGGCAAATGGCTGGAGATCCATCTCTACCCTCTCCCTGTTCAATCTCTTAAAGGCATTAATCTCCATATAAACCTCACCCCTTACCTCTAATATCTCCGGGATCGGTAGGCCGTCTGGTGGCCTAAAAAGCGTTAGGGGGACTGTGAAGATGGTCTTGATATTAGTTGTTATATCTTCTCCGACATTGCCATCTCCCCTTGTGGATGCCGTGACAAGTTTTCCTCTTTCATAGACAAGTTCAACTGCCAGACCGTCCATCTTAGGCTCTATACTGTATTCAACAGGGGAATCATCCTGAAGGAACCTTTTTATCCTGGAATCAAAATCAAGGATATCCTGATCCTTGAAACCGTTCTCCAGGCTAAGCATCGGGAGACGATGAGGGACATCGGCAAATGTCTCCAAAGGCCCTGCGCCAACACGCTGGCTCGGCGAGTCGGCGGTCACGAGATCGGGATAAATCCTTTCAATCTCCAACAACCTCTGAAATAAACGATCATATTCCGCGTCCGATATCTCCGGATCATCGAGCACATAATAACGGTTGTCGTGATATCTTATCTTCTCCCTTAATTCTTCAAGTTCTTTTATGACCTTATCCATTTTATTTCTTCTCTCCTGACCCGGAAACCCTTCTTATAATTGACTACAATATTAAAATCATGGCCATATTGGCAAGATTAAAATGGATTTAGACTAAGGTTCCAGGGGTCAAGGGTCAAGGATTCAAGTGTTTCATTCACTCGACCCCTTGACCCCTTGAATCCTTGGCCCCTTATTTTATCTTGACATCAAATGATTAAAAAAATATATTTTTAAGTTACATCTAATGATTAGGCCTGTTAATTTATGTTTGATAATTTATCGCAGAAGTTAAACAAGACTTTTAAAAAATTAAAAGGTCACGGCAAATTAGATGAAAGAAACATTGAAGACGCCCTTAAAGAGGTGCGCCTTGCCCTGCTTGAGGCTGATGTAAACTATAAGGTAGTAAAAAAACTGATTGATGATATCCGAGCCCGGGCCATCGGCAAGGAAGTCCTTGAGAGCTTAACCCCCGGACAGCAGGTTGTTAAGATCGTTGATCAGGAATTGACAAGGTTGATGGGAGGGACCGGGCAGGGTCTTCATTTAACAGGAAGAACACCTTATGTTATTATGCTGGTAGGTCTCCAGGGATCAGGGAAGACCACAACAGCAGGCAAACTGGCCTTACTCCTTCGCAAACAGGGAAGAAACCCCTATCTTGTGCCGGCCGATATATACAGGCCTGCGGCAATGGAACAATTAAGGAAATTAGGGGCCCAAATTGCAATACCTGTCCATGAATCGGATAAAGGTCTGAAGCCCGAGGATATATGCCTTGATGCCTTGTCAAAGGCCGGGGCAAGAGGTTCGGATGTCTTGATCATGGACACTGCCGGACGGCTTCATATAGACGAAGGGCTTATGGGGGAGCTCGTTCGAATAAAGGATATGATCAATCCTTCTGAGATCCTTCTTGTGGCTGATTCTATGACAGGGCAGGACGCGGTTAATCTGGCAAGCCGGTTCAATCAACTCCTCGGTATCACCGGCATAATACTCACCAAGATGGAAGGTGACGCCAGGGGAGGAGCAGCCCTTTCCATCAAGGCGGTGACGGATAAACCGATTAAATTTATCGGTGTAGGGGAGAAACTTGAGGCGCTTGAGCCGTTCTTCCCCGACAGGATGGCCTCCATGATCCTGGGGATGGGAGATGTCCTCTCATTGATCGAAAAGGCCCAGGAAGAGTTTGACGAAAAAGAGGCATTGGACCTGGAAAAGAAACTGAAAAAGAGGGAATTTGACCTTGAAGATTTTCAGAAACAGATCAGCCAGATAAAAAAGTTGGGATCCCTTGAACAGGTGCTTAATATGCTCCCTGGGATGGGTCAATTAAAACACTTGAAACAATTAAAGCCCGATGAGAAAGAGTTGATAAAGGTCGAGGCCATTATTAATTCCATGACCAAAAAGGAGAGGGCTAATTACAAGTTAATAAACGGAAGCAGGCGAAGGAGGATAGCACTGGGGGCCGGTACAAATATCCAGGATGTGAACCGACTGTTGAAGAATTTCACCCAGACAAAAAGGATGATGGAACAATTCACAAGCAAGGGACTTAGAGGTTTGCCGTCACTATTTCATTAGCCCTATTTGTGTTTATGTAGTAATCTGTCCTGCATATTTCTTAGAATGCAGACCTTTGCATAACTTCTTTATTCGTCATTCCGGGCTCTACTTAGCCTGCCCCATACTGGATACGGGGGAATCTAGAGAATATTTGATAATACTGGATTCCGGTCATTCGACAAGCTCATGATCCTGAGTTTATCGAAGGACTTCCGCGGAAATGACAAACTTGCTGCTCTTATTCGGTTTTGTAAAGGTCTCAGATGATAATTTATACATTTAACATACTGTTTTATAAATATGATTTTGACTACCTAACAATATAAGGGGGTGATAAGATTACAAATGGCTGTAAGACTCAGACTGACAAGAAAAGGCGCAAATAAGAAACCATTTTATCGTTTAGTAGCGGCTGATTCGGAGGCGTCTCGTGACGGAAAATTTCTGGAGATATTAGGTTCATACAATCCTATGAAGAACCCTGTAGAGATTAAGATCGATAAAGATAAGGTCAACCGTTGGCTGGAAAAAGGCGCAAGCCCTTCGGAATCCGTAAGGGCGATTTTGAAGAAAGAGGGGTTGCTTAAGGTTCCTACAACGACTAACTGATATAATCTTCTGTTGAATTCTAGGAGGAGGGTATGGAGATGAAGGACTTGATAACATACATTGCCAAGGCGTTGGTGGATAAACCGGAAGAAGTATTCGTAACGGAGATAGATGGCGAACAGACCTCCGTGATTGAACTAAAGGTAGCCAAGGAGGACCTGGGTAAGGTTATCGGCAAGCAGGGAAGAACCGCACGAGCCATCAGAACCATACTTAGCGCTTCTTCCACCAAACTCAGGAAGAGGGCTGTCTTAGAGATTATTGAGTAGCCTTGATCAATGTTTCTTCTAAAGATCTACTCCTCGTTGGAAAAGTGATTCGGCCTCAGGGGCTGAAAGGCCTCTTAAGGATCCGGTCATATGCCGGGTCCGCAGAATCATTTCTTAATGCCGGAACCGTTTTTCTAAAATCGGATAAAGAAGAGCTGCTTGAATACAAGGTCTCGTCCGTAAAGGCACATAAAGGCGTCTTTTTAATGAAACTGGACGGATTGAGTTCATTGGAAGATGCGGAAATTTACCGCGGGGCGGAGATCTTGATAAAAAAAGGGCTTCTTAGGCGTGAAAGCGGAGAAGAATACTTTTGGTTCGAACTCATCGGCCTCAGGGTATATCTATCTTCCGGACGATACATCGGCACATTAAGAGATATTATAGCCACCGGCAGCAATGATATATATGTCGTAAAGGAAGGAGAAACAGAGTATCTGATTCCCGCCATTTATGAAGTAGTCGAAGAGATCAACCTCAAGGACAAAAAAATTATTATTTCCGAAATGGAGGGGCTGCTCAATCTAAATGAGGTTTGATATTCTCACCCTGTTTCCTGAACTTTTTACGCCCTTCCTCAAGGAAGGAGTTTTAGGACGGGCTGTAAAAAGGGGATTATTGGATATCAGGCTTATAAATATCCGTTCCTATGCCAGGGGAGTCCATAAAGTGACTGACGACCGCCCTTATGGCGGTGGAAACGGCATGGTTATGAAACCCGGACCCATATATCGGGCGTTAAGCTCCTTGGAAAGGATCAAGGGCGAATCTCTGGTCATCCTCCTCACTCCCCAGGGAAAGACATTTGATCAATCCATGGCCTGGGAACTGGCAGGGTGGAGTCACCTAATTCTTGTATGCGGCCGATATGAAGGTATCGACGAAAGGATCAGGTCCCGCCATATTGATATGGAAGTATCCATCGGCGATTATATTTTAAGCGGCGGTGAGTTGGGGGCAATGGTTGTTCTGGACGCGATAAGCCGCCTGGTTCCGGGGGTCTTAGGCGGGGAAAGGTCCAATCGTGAAGATTCTTTCGAAGACGGCATGCTCGAATACCCTCACTATACAAGGCCAAGAATCTTTATGGGTGAGGAGGTCCCTGCAATCCTTCTGTCCGGGGATCATGAAAAGATACGCGCATGGCGCAGGGCCGAATCTATAAAGAGGACTCGTGAAAGAAGACCTGACCTTCTTAAAAAGGCCGGATTAAAAGAAGAAGACACTGAATCCTGTTGAAAAACATCGTTGTACGATGAGATTTTGTATAATGACTTAAGTATGGATATGTCCCATGGAGGTCTCTTTTCAGAGGCGAAGAAATAATATGCAAGGAATCGGCATAAGGATGTCGTCAGACAGCGCACGAGTGCATGGTGCATAGCGCGTTGTAGAGGCGCGATTCATCGCGCCTAGGAGTGCATAGGGTTGAATGTTGAATACCCGCCTGCCAAAGCTCTATTTCGCTGATGATGCATATTTGTTACTACAGTATAATTTGCAACGGATAAAGCCTTTATTGCCAAGAGGCATGAGCGGGCAGGTCCAATATCGAATTATGAATTTTGAAGGGAAAGAAAAACTTCAAAATTGAATATTCCCTGTTCAACATTCAAATTCATACGTCATAATGCAGAGCGCATAGCACACAAGGGTGATTCCATGAGGCTTTATATCGGGTTGCTCCATTACCCTGTCTATAATAAGAATGATGAAATAATAGCCTCTGCCATAACGAATTTCGATCTGCACGACATGTCCAGGCTGGCCATGACATACGGCGTAAAGAGATTTTTTGTCATAACCCCTTTGGACGACCAGCGCAAACTGGCTGAGCGCATAATGCTTCACTGGACAAATGGTTATGGCGCAAGATATAACATTGATAGAAAAGAAGCCTTTAAGGTAATGGAGATTACCACCTCACTCGAAGCTGCCATAGAAAAGATCAGAGAGATAGAAGGTGAGGAACCGATTCTGATAGCGACAGACGCGTCAAAAAAGGGACAAGGATCGATAACCTTCTCCAGTACAATAGAGATATTAAATTCCGAAAAGACTGTTTTCATTCTTTTTGGAACCGCTTGGGGCCTTCATGAAAAGGTCATCGATATGGCAGATTTCATGCTGGAACCGATAAAAGGAAAAAATGAATATAATCATCTGTCTGTGAGAACAGCGGCGGGGATTATCCTTGACCGTCTTGCGGGCAGATAACAATTAGAGTTTTTTGGAGGAGTTATGAACGATATTATTAAGGATTTCGAAAGAGAGCAGATGAGGGTCGATATCCCCCATTTTAAGACCGGCGATACAATAAAGGTCCATGCCAGGATTAAGGAAGGGGACAAGGAAAGGATTCAGATTTTTCAGGGCTTTGTCATCCGTAAAAGAAAAGGAACAACAGGGGCTACATTTACAGTACGTAAGGTATCCTATGGAATCGGGGTGGAAAGGATCTTCCCCCTTCATTCGCCCACGATCGATAAGATTGAAGTTGTATCCAAGGGCAAGGTCAGAAAGGGAAGATTATATTATATGCGGAAACTTAGAGGAAAGGCATCTCGTATCAAAGAGAAAAGGATCTAACCCCATCTTTTCGAAGAATATTGATTATATCAAATATAAACCTATCGCTTTCCCCCGGGTCTGTTACCCTCAAACCGGTTGACCCGCTATTTTATGAGTCCCTGGCCGAGAAGGACGGATACGCATTAATAGCCGGAGTCGACGAGGTCGGCAGAGGTCCTCTTGCAGGTCCTGTTGTCGCAGCTGCTGTAATTATCCCAAAGGGGATAATATTATCGGGGGTCAAAGATTCCAAAAAAATGACGGCAAAAGCCAGGGAAAAGGCATGTTACGTCATTAATAAATATTCCATTGCTATTGGGATCGGGGTCGTTTCCCACAGGGCTATTGATGAGTTCAATATCCTTAACGCCTCGCTGGAGGCAATGAAACGGGCCCTTTTATCCCTTGACCCTGCTCCGGAATACGCCCTTATTGATGGAATCAATGAGATACCGGTTATTATTCCTCAGAAATGCATTAAGAAGGGTGATCAGTTAAGCCATAGCATATCAGCGGCCTCCATAATAGCCAAGGTATATCGAGACAGGATAATGTGTTCCTATCATCTGTCATATCCGGAGTATGGATTCAATAAAAATAAGGGCTATGGAACAGCGAGCCATTTAGCTGCCCTGAGACAATATGGTCCCTGTCCGATTCATAGGTTAACCTTCAGGGGGGTTCGTTGATTTGACGAGAGAACGACTCAATCTGGGAGAGATGGGGGAGAGGCTGGCCCTTAAAAAGATCAAGCGCCTTGGTTATAAGTTTATTGCCAAGAACTACCGTTGTACCCTTGGCGAGATCGATCTTATTGCCAAAGATGGTGACTGTCTTGTCTTTATAGAGATCAAGACCAGAAAAGGCAGATCAATCGGTTATGCAAAAGAGGCTATTGATCATAGGAAGATGCGTCAGATGTCCAAGGTAGCCCTTGCGTATATGAAGGCCAATAATTGCTGCAACGTAAAATCACGATTTGATGTTATCGCGATAAATATAAAAGGCGACAAAAATGAAATTGAGGTTATACCTGACGCCTTTGATCTGGCATATGAGTAATTCAGGGTTTAAGGTTCAAGGTGTAAGGTGTAAGGGATCAACGAAGGCGTCACGGCCCTGTGGATGTACGACTTCGACCGCGACACGTTGACGCCGATCGGCAACAGCGCCGGCAGCAGCCAGGCGCCGCTGTGGACGGCCGACGGCGCGCGCGTGCTCTACCGCGGCACGCGCAAGGGAACCCGGAACCTCTACTGGCGATCGGCGGACGGCTCCGGCGAAGAAGAACGGCTCACGTCGAAGCCCGACGTGGTCCAGACACCGACCTCCGTTTCCGCGGACGGCCGCTGGCTCCTGTTCAACGAAGGCGGGCCGAACCAACCGGGCGGTGCCGGGGTCTGGGTGATGCGGCTCGACGGCGATCGGGCGCCGCGGCCCTTCTTCCCGGAGCCGGCCGGCGAGACGGACGGACAGTTCTCGCCCGACGGCAGATGGATCGCCGTACCAGGCGCCGGTGTCGTCCCGCCAGGAGATCTACGTGGCGCCGTTTCCCGGGCCGGGCGCGCAGGCACCAGGTCTCCACCGACGGCGGCACCGAGCCGCTCTGGTCGCGCGACGGCCGCGAGCTGTTCTTCCAGAGCGGCACGCAGCTGATGGCCGTCACCGTCGCGCCCGGCGCCGCATTCTCCGCGGGCCCCCCGCGCCTCGTGCACGAAGGCCGCTTCTTCAAGACGATCAACGGCAACACCAGCTGGAGCATCACCCCGGACGGCAAGCGCTTCCTGCGCATCCAGAGCGTCGAGCCGGAGCGGGCGATCACGCAGTTCGAGCTGGTGCTGAACTGGTTCTCGGAGTTGAAACAGCGGGGTGCGGTCGGCGCGCAAGGCCATGGCGGGTGCCAGGAGTCGGACCTCCGGTTGGGTGAGCGTACCGAATGAGCGGTTGGAAACGCTGGAAGAGGCGGAGCGTGTACGCGCCGCGATGCTCGAGTTGCCGCTGGATCTGCGGGAGGCCTTTGCCATCGTCTGCGTCGAGGGGCTTTCGCCGGGCCAGGCGGCTTACGCGTTGGGCATTCCTGAAGGCACGTTGCGTTGGCGCCTTTACGAAGCGCGGCGGCGTTTGCTGGTGCAGATGCGTTGAACGAAACGAGGACAGGCGCGATTCAGGCGAATCGCGGGACGGGAGCAGGCCATGGACGAAGAGGATCTGGACCGCATCGCGGGTCGTCTGGGTGCAGCGGCGCCCTTTGAGGTGGAATGGGATGTCTATGCCGCGCAGGTGATCGGGCGGATCGCACGCTCCGAACGTCAGCGGCGGCGGCGGACGTGGTGGTTCGTCGTGGCAGGGACGCTCTTCGGCGCCGCCGCAGCGTGGCTCGTCGCCGTGAACATGTCCGGGATCTCTCGTCCAAGCATCGAGCCTCCGGTGCGCGTTGTGGTTCGTCCGGGTTGGACCACCCCAGGGAGTCCGGCACGGTTGCGTCGACGATGGGTTCCAGCGAGGAGTCTCCGATGTTGCTCTGCGTGCGAAGACCGGGAACGCCGTACGCGCTGCGCTCGATGCCGTCCGGTGAGGATTCCCTGAGCCGTTCGTGCAGTGCACCACTTCCGAAGGTGGCGCATGAGCGAAATCAGGTTCTACGGTTTCACGCCCGAAGGTTCGGAGCGAGGTGGATTCATTGTCATCGGCGAGGAAGGCCGTCGCCTTCCCGAGCGCCCGACTACAGGCCTTTGAAAAGAGGAGATTTGAGATGCGCATGCGAAATGGGTTGCTGTCAGGAGCGGTCTGCCTGGTCGTCATGATGTGGGCGAGTGGTGGTTGGGCCGGCGAGGCCATGGTTCGCCCTAAAGATGAAGCTGGCAAGGATGAAACGCAGAAAGTAGCGGCCAACTGGGAAGAGGAAGTGCGCAAGAAGCTCTCCCGAAAGGTCAGTTTCGAGTTCGTCGACACGCCCTTGGTCGAGGGGGTCAGCTTCATCCGTTCTCTCACGAACGTCAATGTGGTCCTGGACCCGAAGATTGTCGCAAAGGGTTTGGATCAGAAGACCGTTACGTTGCGTGTGACGGATATGGACATGAAGACCGCCCTGGACTGGATCTGTCGCTCTGTCGGGCTCTGCTGCCAGCTGCGTGATCAGGCCATCTTCATTACGCTGGCCGAGGAGCGGCATGAGACCGACGAAGGACTATCGGTATATCGCCTGCAGCAGGGACTCCCGGAGGGTTTGACCACGGAGAAGCTGAAGGAACTGAGTGCTGTCGCCGCACCCAAGGCCCGTGTCGCCTACGATGCCGATCTGAAACTGCTGGTCATCGCCTGCGATGACCAGAAGGACCTCCGGCGCGTCGAGGCGTTGCTGAAGGTACTGGGTATCGACACCGAGACGACACGTGAAAAGAAGCCCGCCGCCGAGCCGACTGCGCCTCCACCGCCGCCCCCCGACCCGCGCCAGAAGCGCCGCGGAAACCGGCCAAGGACTTCTGAACCGCCAAGGCGCAAAGAGCGCAGTGAACGGCAGGAGTGAGGTGTCAGATTCAGGGGTAGAGCAATACGTGCAGTCATAAACGAAGAACAGGCAC
>CAVZMS010000096.1:0-4028 GCA_963776085.1 uncultured delta proteobacterium | reverse complement strand
GTTTTATACCGGGGACGGCGCGAATCACGTCCCTCGGGACCTCAAACTCATGACTCCCTCGGCCCAGATCACAAGGGTCATGATAGGTTACTTTCAGGTCAAGCCCCTTCAGCCGAAGCCTCCCGGATGATATCAGATCCTTTAAAAACTGGGTCACATGGAATATCTCAAAATCACGGGGATAATATTCTTTCCACATCCGGTAGCAGGAGGGACACGCGAAGACCACCTTTCGTGCCCCTTTTTGCCGTACCGTTCCAATATTATGCTCAATAACATCATTTATATGATCCCTAAGGCCGGCGCTTAAGATGGGAAAACCACAGCACCACTCTTCATGACCCAGGAGGGTAAAGTCGACATCTGCCGATTCCAGGATCTTGGTCAGGGCTATGGGGATCTTCTGAACCATTGGGAAATAGGCCGACACACAGCCGGTAAAATAGACAACGTCCGCCTTTTCCTTAATGTATCTGTGATCCGGCTTCTCTCCCAGATCATCCACCCAATCGGCACGTTCCTCGTTGTCCTCACCGAATACGTTGTGGCTTGCTGCTACGTTTTCCCGGATTGTCTCAACTTTTTCGGGATAAGTAGCGGAATGCACAAGGTCCTGCCGCAGGGAGAGCCAGATCTCTTTCAAGAGTATGCCCGATGGACACACCTCCTGGCATCTGCCGCAAAGGGTACACCTGTACACAGTCTCGCTGAATCGTCTAAATTCATCCGCCGACGGCATCCTTTTTAAAAAAAACCTCCTGAACAACCCTGCCCTGGTGCGCATAATCTTACGCAGTTCTTCCAGGCGATAGAAGCCGGATAATTGCCCGTCCATGGTGGCGAAAACAGCGGGGCATACATCAGCGCACAGGCGGCACCCGGTGCAGGCACCCATCTGAAGGATCTGTCCGATATCGTAATCTCTCTGGCCCATTGATGATCTTTACTGATATTTTTCTATATCCGCCAAAAGCCATTTTTCAATGGCCTCGGCGCCATGTATTAAACCCTCTATATCGCCCATCTCATCCGGCCTAATCTTGAATAGCCAGCCATTTCCGTAACAGTCCCTGTTGATCAACAATGGATCTTCTTCCAGGGCCTGATTGCCTTCAAGCAACACCCCGTTTACCGGCGCGTAAACCCTCCCTAACCACTTTCCTGATTCCACCTTTGCAAATTTTTGCCCGGCAGTCAGCCTCTTTCCTTCAGGAGGCAGCTGCACATATACGATCTCCCCTGCGGTCTTCTGAGCGAAATCGTCCATTCCCATTACCAAAATATCCCCCTCCGGCCGAACCCAGTAATGGTTCTCTTCGTAATAAAGCCATTCCGGTATGTTGTATCCCTGAATTTCCATGTTAATCCTCCATGTCAAATAATAGATACTCAAAACGTCACGACCATAGCCCCCATCGGTGCAACCAAAACATCGTTTACACTTTAGATCAGGTACATCGTTTACACTTTTTTAGTTACAAACAATTTTGTTTTTCTTCCCTCCACTTAGGGTAAGGGGAGATTACGAGGGGTTACATTATTGTTTTCTTTATCCTTCATAACTCCCCCTACCCCCTCTTATGTTAAGAGGGGGCATTATATCCCCTCTCTAAACCTCCCCCTCGCATCCTTCTTACTCTCTTGAACAGGCGTTTATTGCCATGCTGATCGGCGCAATTATCATGTGAAGCATCCGGCTGAAAGGCAGATAGGCCACAAAGACTCCCGTGAGGATCGCATGCAGATACCAGACACCCCCGTAAACACAAGTCAAACCGGCATCGTTAAAAAATCCGCTGATGCCATACCCCAGGAAGGCATATTCAGACCCCTGCGGACTGCCTGTCATGGATATCCGCATGCCTTCTAGGATAAAACCCGCGACCAGAATGGCCACAAGAAGGCCGTAGGCCGGCCAATCCCTTTTAGGCAGTCCCTCGATCCTATTAGTGAGTCCGCTCGCTTTTGTTCGTAGTATCATACAGATGAGGCCGATTATCATCATCACCCCTGTGACGTCAAACAGAAAGGCGGTAAGGGGGTGATTCTTATCAAGCACTATCCTGACCCAGGACCATTGATTAAACCAGAGAGAGGACAACAGGGCGACAAGGCCCCAGCCGAATCTTAATACAACCGGGTAAAAAATTACGGCATGGATAAACCACCGTATTCTGGATACACGAAAAAGACGTCGCTGCAACAGGACATCAAAAAATATAACCTTTATTATTTTATACAACCTGACAATAAAAACCCCGGCAGGAAAGGCCCCTTCCCTTCCTGTCTCTTTCCCGAAAGCCAGATGAATATAATGTTAATAAACCCGACTAGAAAAACCAACAGCGCCGTTATGGTCGGGGCATCGCTGACAGATAAAGTGGCGGCATGACAGGGCATGCAAATGATGCTTTTAGCCGGCAACGCGCTTGCAGGGGCCCCCAAGGCATTGTCTTTAAAATGGCAGCGGCCGCAGAAGGCATCATCCCCCGTCAATAACATCTGATGTATCTTGCTTGAACCAGAAGTCCCGGCATCTCTTTGCCACATGATCTTATTATCTTCTCGGTCTTTTACGGGTATTACACCATTCAGGTGACACGACTCGCATGCGACATCCGAATGTGCGTCATGAGCAATCTTCTCATTATGGGGAAGATGGCAAAGATGACAATCTCCCAGCCCCTGATCACTGTGGCTGAATTCAAGGGATCCGGGATGGCATTTAATACATGAGATTTCAGCGTGAGCGGTTGATCTGTATTCGCCGGCATCAATCATAGGATACCACTGGGAACCCTTTAAAACATCGCCCTCCGGCAATCCGGCATGGCAATTAAAACAGAGGATAGATATCTTTTCTGCATTCTTTGGATCATCATCAGCAATTGAACGATGACAAGCCATGCAAGCCTCGTCTTCAGAAGAAACTTTGAGTGGGCTAAGGATTTGATAATTATTGTCCTGTCCCACTGAATCGGCATAGAACTCCTGGTAATGGGGGTCATGGCATTCTATACACAGATTGGATTCCCTATTCTCCTTGACTGCTTCACCCCCATGGATCCCTTTTCCATTGATCTCGATCAGGACTTCTTTATGACATTTTGCGCATTGTTCCGGCCTGAAAAATGCGTTCAATGTCTTATCAACGTCCTCAACATCCGGATGCTGTTTTTTTTCAGTGATATCTGAGTGACATTCCAGACAGGATAATTGCCCGTGGACCGAGATATGGAACCGTTCAGGATCGATCAGCCAGGCGGATTCAACCAAATGGACCGGATAAAACAGGCATAATAATATTTGCCAGGAAGTATGGTTACGCTTCTCATTAATTAACTGTAATAGATATTATAATTTGGAATAATGAAAATTATACCATTGGAGTATCAAAAGGAGTATGGCATAAATATCTTATCTTGTAAATTAGGTGGCCAAGGGTTCACTGACCGATTCTTTTGGGGATGATCCATAATTTTCAAGCATTCGCTCTAACGAGCTTCGACGCGGTCCTCTTCGCTATTCATCCCTGCGGCAAGCCACAGGGTATTCTGGCGAAGGCGAATAAAAAGGGCAATCCATCATAACCCGATGAATCGCCCTTATTATTCGCTATGACAATAAACTATACAACCATGACATTTACCGCGGCCGGACCCTTTTTCCCTTGCTCTATATCAAAGGTAACATGATCGCCTTCATTAAGAGATTTAAAGCCCTCGGCTTTAATCCCGGAATGATGAACAAATACATCCGGACCATTTTCTTGCTCAATAAAGCCATAGCCTTTGCTGTCATTAAACCACTTCACGATCCCATTAGCCATAATGGCACTCCCTCCTTTCGTAAATATTCCTGTGGTTCCAAACTTAAGGCTGCCACTTTTGGCAAATGGATTCTTCCCTTAGTAGAAACCTGCTTATCAATAAAGAAAGATATATCTTTCCTTTATTGACTGAATTAATGATATCCTGTTTTTAAACAAAATCAATATATTATTTATTAAAAAAGCCTAGCGGGAAATT
>CAVZMS010000095.1:0-36605 GCA_963776085.1 uncultured delta proteobacterium | reverse complement strand
TTTAGTGCCTCGATATAGGCGGACTTGACGTCCAGTTGCACAAGTTTTCCAAATCGGCTATAGACAGTTCCATCTGTTCCATGGATCTTACAGCCTTGTCATAATTGGCCTTTGCCTTGCGGTTGGATAAGGGCATTATCTAGTTGTGTTATGGTGCGTGTGCGGGTCTCCCCGGACTCATTAGAGTGTAATAAACCACGATTCAGTGCGAGACCCATCTAGAATATGGATGCGCTGGTAAATTTAAACGATATGTGACGACCAAGCTTTTTATTGTATTTATGGGGCCCTTCATATATATGTCCCCTTAAAATATCAGTTAAAATCTCAGTCCTTAGAATGAAGGTCAAAAAGATGGAATTCTCCAATCTGTTTTCAACGATTAAGATTAACGGCATGGAGTTGAAAAACCGGATTGTCATGACGGCCATGCATCTGGGTTACACGCCGGAGGGATTTGTGACGGATCGGCTGGTGGATTTTTATGCCCTGAGGGCAAGGGGGGGAGTCGGACTTATTATTGTCGGAGGTTGTCCCATAGATGAGCAGGGCAGCATGTCGTGCATGATACGTATTGATCATGACCGTTATATTCCAGGGCTCAGAAGATTGACCGATGAGGTAAAGGGCGAGGGTGCCAAGATAGCGGCCCAGCTCTACCAGGCAGGCCGTTATGTCCATTCCTCCATGATAGGCGGTCAAAAACCTATTTCAGCGTCTAGCGTGAGGTCAACCTTCACCGGTGAAACGCCGAGGGCGCTTGATCTGGAAGAAATTCCTGTGGTGCAGGACAGGTTTGCTGGGGCCGCGGTTCGCGCAAAGATTTCAGGCTTTGACGCGATTGAGATACTCGGCAGTGCCGGGTATCTTATCAGCCAGTTCCTGTCTCCCCTGACGAATCTGCGGGAGGATGGATACGGCGGGTCTTTTGAGAACCGGATGCGTTTCGGTCTGGAGATCGCGGAGAAGGTCAGAAGGGGGGTCGGAAAGGATTATCCTGTCATCATGCGCCTGGCGGGCAATGACTTCATGAACGGGGGAAACACCAATAGAGAGACGAGGATCTTTGCCCGGGAGTTGGAAAAGGTCGGCATAGATCTATTTGACATAACCGGAGGGTGGCACGAGACACGCGTCCCCCAGTTGACTATGTCCGTCCCGCGACGGGCCTATGTCTACCTCGCCCAGGGCATCAAGTTGGCTGTTTCGACCCCTGTGCTTGCCAGCAATCGGATAAATGATCCCTGCATTGGTGAAGAGATATTAAGGAACGGGGAGGCGGACCTCGTGACCATGGCAAGGGCCCTTATCGCAGATCCGTACCTCCCTGAGAAGGCAAGAATAGGGAATTGCAACCTTATCTATCATTGCGTGGCATGCAACCAGGGGTGTTTTGACAGGATATTTGAGTCTCAGCCCGTTACATGTCTGGTAAACCCGAGGGCGGGCATGGAAAGAGAAACGGAGATCGCAATATCGGACCATCCTAAAAAGGTCCTGGTTATAGGAGGGGGTCCCGCAGGCATGAAGGCCGCCTGCACAGCGGCCGAGCGCGGGCATAAGGTCAAGCTGGCGGAGAAGAGCAAACAACTGGGAGGACAACTCCTTTTGAACCGGTATATCCCAGGCAGGTCCGAGCTTGTCTCGGCGGCTGTTGACCTTATGGAAAATCTGCGCGCTTTAGATGTGGATCTATTGCTGGGCAGGGAGATTGATGCGGGGTTTGTGAAGGAGAATGACCCGGATGTCGTTATACTTGCAACAGGCGCAAGGCCTTTGACCCCTGATATTAAAGGCATAGAAGATAATAAGGTGGTTATGGCGTGGGATCTCCTGTCTGGGAGGATAAAGGTTGGGAAGAAGGTGGTTATTGTCGGAGGAAATGCCGTGGGCCTGGAGACGGCTATATATCTCGCCAACCAGGGGACCTTACCGCCTGATGCCCTGCATTTTCTGGCCGCCAACAGGGCCGAGACATGGGATAACCTGGAACTCCTTATTAACAGGGGGAGCAAGGAAGTCACTGTTGTGGAGATGTTTCCCAAATATGGAAGGGATATAGGGATTTCCACCCGGTGGACGATAATTGCGGAACTCAAGAGACTTGGGGTGAGGATTATTACAGGGGCCAGGGCCATAGAAATCAGGGATGAGGGTGTTGAGATCGAAAAGGGGGAAAAACGTGATATTATCCCAGCGGATTCGATCGTCATCGCCGCGGGAGCGGAGCCTGAAAACAGCCTGGAGGATGAGATTAAGTCGCTGGTCAAGACCCTCTATGTCATAGGCGATGCCAGTGGGCCGAGAAATGCCCTGGATGCCATAAGAGAGGGCCTCCTGACAGGATTGAGGATATAAGAGGTTTATTAGGATTCAAGGGGTCGAGGGAAGAACATGGTACATAGCGCAGGGCGCTAAAAAGAGAATATTGAATGATGAATAATGAGCTGTAGAATTTTGAGGAGAAGAATAAACTTCAATATTAAAAATTCCTTGTTCAACATTCAACATTCTGACTTCTTTCTACTGGCTCCTTTATCCCTACACTTGAACCCTGGAACCCTTGGCCCTGAAAGCTATCGGCTTCAGCCGATGTTGGTTTATTTTATACAGACCTTCCTGACCTGCTGGATATCCGTTACTCCCAGAAACACCTTTCTGATACCGTCCTGCATAAGGGTTGTCATGCCGTCTTTCGTGGCCTGTTCCCTTAATTCCTCCATCTTGGCCTTGCCCTGGATCAGTGCCTTCATCTTATCGGTGCCTTCAAGGAGTTCAATAATTCCGGTTCGACCTTTATACCCGGAATTATTGCACCTGTCGCATCCATGCGCGCGGTAAAGCACAAGGTCATCGGTGTAAGGGAATCCCAGGGCGTCGAAATTTTCGCCATAGGACCTGAGAAGGTTGTTGTATTCCTCCTTGTCGGGATGGTATGACTCTTTACAGCTCTTGCAAAGGGTCCTTATAAGACGTTGTGCGAGGACGCCGAGAAGGGCATCGGCAAAGTTAAACGGGTCCATGCCCATGTCAAGGAGTCTGGTAATGGTCTCGGGCGCGCTGTTGGTATGGAGCGTGCTGAATACAAGATGGCCTGTAAGGGATGCCTCAATACCCGTGGCAACCGTCTCATGATCCCTCATCTCTCCCACCATGATCACATCAGGATCCGCCCTCAAAAAGGAGCGCATTGCGGCAGCGAAGTCAAATCCTATCTTGGGCTGCACCTGCACCTGTCGAAGGCCCTTCTGGGTGATCTCCACAGGATCCTCTGCCGTCCAGATCTTTGTCTCCACCTTGTTTATATGATGCAGCGCTGCGTGGAGGGTAGTTGTCTTGCCACTTCCGGTCGGCCCCACGACCAGGACAATACCGTACGGCTGGCTGATCAATCTAATTAAAAGGTCGTTATTCCTCGGGCTCATTCCCATGGCTGAAAGGGGGATGGGTTCACCGGCGGCCAAGATACGCATGACCACGTCCTCTTCTCCTCCGACCGTGGGGATGGTCGCCACCCTCAGCTCGATATCAAGGGGTGCGAATTTCTTGAATTTGATCTTTCCGTCCTGGGGTTTTCTCCGTTCCGAGATGTCCAGGTCGGACATGATCTTCAGCCTTGATGTAATGGCCTTCTTGTACTGGAAGGGTATGGTCTGGTATATCCCGCAGGCCCCGTCGATCCGGAACCTTATCTCAGCCCCGCCCCTGCCCGGCTGTGGCTCGACATGGATATCCGAGCAGTTCTTTTTATGGGCGTCCGTAATTATCTTGTTAACCAGCTGGACAATGGCGCTGTCGTCTTCTGTCAGAACTTGGGCCGCATCCTCGGCCTCATCCGTTTCTTCCGTACCCAGTTTGGCCATGATATCGTCTATGGAACCGGTATCCTGCACAACGGGGGTCCCGTAAAAATAATCAAGAAACTGGAGTATGTCCTCTTTCAGACCTACGGCGAACTCGTACTCATGGGCCGGCACAAGGGACTTTACACTGTCAACCTTATCCAATTGGTGGGGATTGTCTATGAGGATCTTGACCTTGCCGTCCTCCTTTTTCAGTGGAACCCATAGATTGTTTTTAAGATATACTTGTTTAAGCTTTGACAGGATATCTCCGGGTATAGGGTAGTTGCTGTCATAGGGGACGTACTCGCAGTTGAAAATACTCTCCAACGGACTTGCCGACCTCCAGTTTCTTTACCTTCAGATCATTTATAAATACGTGACTCTACCGAGACCTTCCGGTCCCGCGCTATGGAGATAGCCCTTTCCAGTTCCTTCTCCGTGATGAAGACTGTTGTTTATGAGATAATCGAATTTTGTGCGCTTTTTGGTTTTCTGGGCCAGTTTTTTTTGGTTAAAGAAGGCGATACCCAGGACCTTTGCCATCTCTGTGGCTGAATTCTGGTCTTCCATGGTAAATCTATCGCCGCCTTTTTTATTAACGAGCTGGAGTACTCCTATCACATACTTTTTAAAAAAGATGGGGATGGTCAGGACCTGTTTCGTGACGTACTTTGATTTTTCATCCCAGCTCTTGTCAAATGACAGATCCTTATTGATCATGGAAAGCTCATGCTTATCATAGGCGTTGACGATATTGGTAGGCTGGGCGTTGTTGGCCGTGTATCCGGCTATGCTGTTGTTGTTGATCGGAACGCGGATCTCTCCGGGCGTGGGACCTGCCTTGAATCGTGAATAGATCTCTTTCTTTATGCCGTCTACGACATAGATGGTGATTCGATCCGCATCAAAGAGACTGAGGATCTGGTCCTTCAGGTTGATAAGGATCTCATTTATATTCTGGGCGGAGTGTATCTGGTTTCCTATATCATTTAATGCCTTATAATATGATAACTTTTCCTTTTGATCTGCAATCTCTTTTTTTTCGGTTGCCATCTTTCACCTCCCTGATTTGACTTTCCCATAATAATAGATCATCTATTATTAATTTTAAAGATAAAAAATATCAAAAAAATCACGAAAGAAAAACTGATCCTTTAGGCAGAGATGTTTTATCCCATTTTGATGTCCAAATATCGCGTAGGGTCTGTAATCCCGGCCTCCCGGAATCCCTTTTTCCGGAGCAGACAGCTGTCGCAAAGCCCGCAGGCAAGCCCTTCCGGAGAGGGATCATAACAGCTATGTGTCAGGGCATAATCAACGTCCAGTTCAATCCCCAGTTTTATGATCTGTGCCTTGCTCATATGGATAAGCGGTGTTTCAATATTTATGCGCGTTTTTTTCTCAACCCCGGCCCTGGTCGCCAGGTTGGCCATGCGCTCAAATGCCTCAATATACTCGGGCCGGCAATCCGGATAGCCGCTGTAATCAATGGCATTGACCCCGATGAAGATATGGGAGGACTCGATCACCTCCGCCCAGGCTAGGGCATAGGCCAGAAAAATAGTGTTTCTTGCAGGAACATAGGTAACGGGGATTTGGGTTGAAATAGCCCTTTCATCCCTTGCCTTTGGCACGTCAATATCGTCGGTAAGGGCGGAGCTGCCTATTCCCCGGAGGTCAGAGTTTATTACCATGTGCTTTATAACCTTGAAATAACGGGCGATAGATTCCGCAGCTTTAAGCTCATACACGTGACGCTGGCCATAAAAAAACGTTAGGCTGTAAAGAGAGAATCCTTTATCCATGGCAATGGCCATTGCAGTGCTGGAGTCAATGCCGCCGCTTAAAAGCACGATTGCCCTTTTTTTCTCATTCATTCGTAATAATTCCCCGAACTTTCACAGCCCTGAGCGATTCGACATGTCACCGTTGAAGTGCCCCGAATCCTACACCGCCTTCTCCTAATTAAATAGGAGAAGAATCTTTATATATAACCATATCAATGAAGTTTTGTCGATATTCAAATAATTTCATTTTTTATCAATATACTTGTATCTGTATATCGGTACTAATACAAACGAAATTAATAACCTTACATTTTCTCGTCATTCCGGCGAAGGCCGGAATCCATAAAAATATTACGCCCATAGCAAGGAAGTAACACCCCCATCAGAAGTGTTCCCCACGCGCGTGGGGATGAACCGGCGTAATGCCTATTTCCCATTGCGTCGCCCCTGCGCGGGGGCGTGGATTGAAACTCACCTGAAGCCATATCCTTATATAGGCCATTTCAGTCTTGGCTAAAATCATAAGACTTTGTAAAGGTATTACTGGGACATTTCACTAGGTTTACTCAATTATAGGTTGAAATCCTGTTTGCCAATGAATATATTTAGGTGTAACCTGTTCAGGAATCTGTTAAACATTATTAATTAGATAAAACAATATATATTGACCTTAAATGCTAAGAGGTAGGGCATGGATAATGATAATATATACAAAGAAGGTGGCGGCGAAAAACTTCCCAACCAGCAAGAGCTTGAGAAGGAGCTGAGTGAATACCTGTCAAAAAAGTATGGGAACAGAATTAAGATCATATCCCCATTTCTTTTTCCCAAGGAACAGGAGGATATGACCGTTGATGGGGGAATAAGGGCCAAACAAGAAGCAGTCCCTCCATTTGATATGTTGCCTGAAGAGCTTGAGGCCCATCTTGATACATTCGTAGTAAAACAGGGCCAGGCCAAGGCGGTCCTGGCCACGAAGATATGCACCCACTTTAACAGGGTCAATTATCTGAAAAGCCTTTCGGATAAGAAAAAGAGTGTCGGCGTTGGAATGATCAAGAATAATGTCCTGATGATAGGTCCTACCGGTGTGGGAAAGACATATATTATCAAGCTGATAGCACAGAAGATCGGGGTTCCGATGGTTAAAGGTGACGCTACTAAATTCAGCGAGACCGGTTATGTCGGGGGCGATGTCGAGGATCTGGTCAGGGATCTTGTATATGAGGCGGGTGAGAATATCGAGCTCGCAGAAAACGGGATAATCTATATCGACGAGGTCGATAAGATAGCCTCAGCACAAAATATTATCGGCCATGATGTCTCCCGCACAGGCGTACAGCGTGCGCTGTTAAAGCCCATGGAAGAGACTGAGGTGGACTTAAAAGTACCCCATGACGCCGTTTCACAGATCCAGGCGATTGAATATTTTAGGAGGACAGGGAAAAAAGATAAAAGGGTGGTGAACACAAAGAACATCCTTTTTATCATGAGCGGCGCCTTTGGTGATCTCGCGGATATAATCAAAAAGAGGCTTCAGAAACAAGGGATAGGATTTGAAGCGGATGTAAGATCCACGGAGGTGCCATGGGAGATTATCAAGGAAGTGACGGCCCAGGATCTTGTGGAGTTTGGCTTTGAGTCCGAGTTTGTGGGGAGGCTTCCGGTTGTTGTCGTTTTTGATGAACTCACCAAGGAAGACCTGGTAGAGATCCTGAAAAATCCCAATAACCCGATCATTGTAAGCAAGAGACAGGATTTCAGGGCATATGGGATCGATATTAAGTTTGAAGACGAGGCCTTGGTCAAGATAGCGGAGATGGCGGCCAGGGAAAAGACCGGGGCCCGTGGTCTTGTAAGCGCCATTGAGAAGGTGCTTATCCCCTTTGAAAAACATCTGCCGTCCACCAATATCAAAAGGCTGCTCGTAACCCCTGAATTGGTTGAAAATCCTGAGGCGGAGCTGTCAGCCCTCAAAAAAAGCTGGGATGATCCCAATAGGCTAGAGAGGTTCGAGAATATGGCCAGGCTGGAGCTTCAAAATATTATTGCGTTTATCTCCTCAAGAGAGGAAGATTTTCGCCAATTATCAGGGCTTGATATATATGAAGACAGAAAGGCTATAATAGCCGAACTATATATAAAGACAACCTCAGACATCAATACCGCGTTTGAAGATTTTCTGCACATGTACAGGGAGATCAGAAAGGAGGAATCCTTACTGAGCGATAAGCTTGAGATAAAGATCATCTTTGATGAAAGCGCGGTGGATGAACTGATAAGACAGTCTATTAAGGCAGGGAGAGACCCTGGTCCTTTGACCTTCTTACATGGCCAAGAAACTTGAATATGGGCTTAAACTTATCAGGGACCGATCAGGTGTAGAGGCGTTCACCATCAGTAGTGAGGCGATAGCCGATATGGAAAATTACGTCAATTGCCTCCTGAAGAAGCACTACAGACAAAATCTTGATGATGACATGAAAGATATTTATAAAGAGGCGATAAGCCCTTAAGGAGTAAAAGCTGACGCGCTGAGATAGTCGGATGATAGGCATATCGAAACTATATTGCGGAACAGTTGAGCCGTCGGACGCCCTCCGTTACGAAAGAAGATCAGGGGATCTCCCTTCCCATCTCCTGCAGTTTTCCATCGATAAAAAGCCGGTTGTTGTCTGGAACATAACCCGCGAATGTAACCTCAATTGCCTGCATTGTTATGCCCATGCTGTTGAAAGGAGCCGGGAGAAAGGGCTGTCCGGAGATCAGGCCATGGCCGTAATTGACGATCTGGCGGAGTTTGGTGCTCCTGTAATACTCTTCTCCGGCGGCGAACCGCTTTTGCGCCCTGATCTGATGGATCTCGCAGGCTACGCCGTGGATAAAGGGATGAGGGCGGTCATCTCAACCAACGGGACCTTGATTGACAGACAAAAGGCAATAGGCCTGAAAAAGATCGGGATTTCATATGTCGGTGTAAGTCTGGATGGCATGGAAGAGATCAATGATCGTTTTAGACGTAAAAAAGGGGCATTCAGGGATGCCTTGGAAGGCATCAGGAATTGCCAGGAGGCCGGACTCAAGGTTGGTCTCAGGTTTACCATGAGTCGTTTAAACATGGGCGAGATATCATCCATCTTTGATCTCCTTGAGAATATGGATATCCCCAGGGCCTGTTTTTATCACCTAGTCTATGCAGGCAGGGGCTCTGGATTGATTGACCGGGATCTGTCACATATCGAGCGACGGCGGGTGTTAGACATCATCATGGACCGAACCAGAGACCTACACGAACGGGGGAGGGCCAAAGAAGTACTGACGGTTGATAACCATGCCGACGGCCCTTATCTATACCTGAGGATGTTAAGGGAAGAGAACCCCAGGGCTGAAGAAGTCCTTCAGCTTCTTAAAATGAATGAAGGGAACAACTCCGGTCGCGGTATAGGCTGCATCAGCTGGGACGGTTCAGTCCATGCAGATCAGTTCTGGAGACACCATAGTTTCGGAAATGTCCTGGAAAGGCCCTTCAGCCAAATCTGGACGGACCTCTCCGATCCCCTGATGGCCAGGTTAAAGGATAAAAAGAAATACATCAAGGGACGGTGCGCCGCGTGTAGATGGCTTGATATCTGCGCGGGTAATTTCAGGGTCAGGGCGGAGGCAGCAACGGGCGATCTATGGGCCCCGGACCCCGCGTGTTATCTGACAGATGAGGAGATAGCATGATACTGGTGAGGACATATCGCAGAGCTGCATGGCTGCATAGGGCATTGTAGGGGCGCGATTCATCGCGCCCTGGAGGGTTTCGAGCACGGCAAGGGAAGGCTGAGGGATTGAATTTTGAATGTCTCAATATTGAATAATGAATTTTGAAGAGTAAGAATAACTTCAACATTCAACATTCCCTGTTCAATATTCAATATTCTCTTTAAAAGCCTTTCAGATCTGCCCTCGTAGGCAATAGGATCAATTAAGATAGAACACGGAGGATACATTCCAATGATCATTCGTCCACGTCGTCTAAGAAGAACATCAGCTATAAGGGATATGGTAAGAGAGACAACCCTTTCCACAAAAGATCTTATCTTTCCCCTTTTTGTGAAGCACGGGCGCGGGGAAAGAGACCCTATCCCTTCCATGCCGGGGCAGTACCGGTTCTCGCCGGATACGATAATTAAGGAGACGGAAGAGATCTGGGCGATGGGCATACCGGCGGTCATCCTGTTTGGAATCCCGGAGAAAAAGGACCCTATGGGAAGCAGCGCCTATGATGATGGTGAGGTAGTGCAGAGGTCGATCTCGGCTATTAAGGACAGGATACCTGATATGACGGTAATAACCGATGTATGCCTCTGCGAATATACCGACCATGGTCACTGCGGGGTTATCAAGGACGGCGGCGTTGATAATGACGCCACTGTCGAGCTGCTGGCAAGACAGGCGCTGAGTCACGCAAAGGCCGGCGCTGATTTTGTGGCCCCATCAGACATGATGGACGGCCGGGTCGCTGCGATAAGGAAGGCCCTGGATAAAGACCGGTTGCATGACACGGGCATCCTCTCTTACGCGGTCAAGTATGCCTCGGCCTTTTTCGGTCCCTTCAGGGAGGCCGCCGGTTCGGCACCTCAATTTGGAGACAGATCGGGATATCAGATGGATCCCGCCAATGCCAATGAGGCAATAAAAGAGGCTATCCTGGATATGGAAGAAGGGGCTGATATGATCATGGTGAAGCCCGCCCTCCCTTATCTGGACATTGTAAGGAGGGTGCGGGAAGAATGCCTCCTGCCGTTGGTCGCCTACAATGTAAGCGGGGAATATTCCATGATCAAGGCCGCTGATCAAAATGGATGGATAGACGGGGAAAAGGCAATGATGGAGGCCCTTACCTGTATTAAGAGGGCAGGGGCGGATCTCATCATAACCTATTTTGCCAAGGAAGCGGCAAGGATCCTTAAATAGCTACAAATAAGAGAAAGTAGCCTAGGATTCGAGGGTTCAAGGATTCAAGTGTTATTGAATATTTCGCTTGACCCATAGGACCCTTACTTTTCATCATCGATCAACGAATTCGGAGATGATCCTTGTTTAAATATGAATAAAGTCCACGCTAATAAAAATCAACTGAGGCTCGTGGCATGGGAGGTAACCAGGAGCTGTAATCTGAATTGTGTCCACTGCAGGGCATCGTCTGAAAAGGGGCCTTATCATGGAGAACTAGACAGGGCCAAGGCCTTGGAGATCCTGGACCAGATCGCCCTTGAGGGAAGGCCCATAATAATACTATCAGGAGGAGAGCCGCTTCTCAGACAGGATGTCTTTGATCTGGCCCGTCACGGCACCAGTCTGGGCCTCCGTATGGTCATGGCCACGAACGGAACCCTCCTCACATCCCCTGTCGCGGAAGAGATAAAGGCATCGGGGATAAAAAGGGTAAGCATATCCCTGGATGGGGCGGATGCGGAGGGACATGACCGGTTCAGAAATGTCCCGGGCGCCTTTGATTCGGCCCTCAGGGGGATAGGGATATTGAAGGCCGCGGGCATGGAGTTCCAGATCAATACCACAATAACAAGGCATAATGTCGGCCGGATAGATAAGATCCTTGAAATGGCCGTGGAACTGGGGGCGGTCGCCCATCACATCTTTCTGCTGGTCCCCACAGGGAGGGCGAGGGACATGGTTAATCAGGAGATCGATTCCCTGGAATATGAAAGGCTATTACACTGGTTCTACAATATGAGGGGTAAGATTCCTCTCCATCTCAAGGCGACTTGCGCGCCCCATTACTACAGGATACTCCGTCAGGAGGCGCGATAGGAAAGGAGAGAAGGTAGATATCGAGACATATGGTCTTGATGCCGTCACGAGGGGTTGCCTTGCCGGAACCTCATTCTGCTTCATATCCCACGATGGTATTGTACAACCCTGCGGATATCTCGAACTGGATTGCGGAGACCTGAAGAACTCATCCTTTGGTTCAATCTGGCAGGATTCGGAGATATTCAAAAGACTGAGGGACCTTTCCGCATACAAGGGCAAATGCGGGAGGTGTGAATATCAGAAATTTTGCGGAGGCTGTCGCGCCAGGGCATATGAAGCCACAGGTGATTATTTGGCTGAAGAGCCTTTGTGTGTTTATCAACCCAAAGTAGCTGATAGCTCATAGTCTGTAGCTTTTAGCCTATGTTTTAATTTTACCCTAAGCCTTAAAATACTTCAGAATTTCCGGTTAGAATTTTGTATGAAAAATTTAATGCATATACGTCCCATGGTTCTTTTCGGCGAAGAAATGATTTGCAAAGAATTAGCATAAGATGTCGTCAGGGGAATTCCGGGTAACAGCTATTTCCTGGTTAATTTTCTGGAACTACGCCCATTTGCTACAGTTATCAAAATACCGGGCACTGTATATTCGCCTTAAAACCAATGAATTGGATTAATATTATATGCAAAATTCTAACCATAAATTGATGACAACACCTTGAATTTAGACCATGGATGATATTGATAGAAAAATATTAAATGAAATCCAGTCCGGGTTTCCGATTATCTCAAGACCTTATCTCGATCTAGGAAAACGTCTTGGCCTATCTGAGCAGGAAGTCCTTGAAAGGGTGAAAAGACTCAGGTCGGAGGGGATTATAAGGAGGATAGGCGGGAATTTTGATTCAAGAAAGCTGAATTTTACAAGCACGCTTTGTGCCGCCAGGGTGCCGAAAGAAAAGATCAAAGGCTTTGTGGAGTTGGTTAATGGGTATAAGGGCGTGACTCATAACTACTTAAGAGGGCATGATTACAACGTATGGTTTACTTTAATCGCACCAAGCGCCGAATATATTGAGAATGCCCTGAAGGAAATATCCGAGAAGACAGGGTTAAGAAGATCCTGAACCTGCCGGCAATTAAGACATTTAAAATAAAGGTCGATTTCGAAGTTTAATACTTCTTCTCTTCCAATTTATATTTATACGCCTCTAATTCTTCTTCAGTGATTTTACCTTCCTTGAGGAGCAGATCGCCGATTCCGTCCTTCCAGAGCTCCGGGACGGAGAGTATGGCTTCCGTGCTTTTTGCCTTGGTGCTGAAGACCGTATATTTCAGGGTAAGTTCCGATTTTTTCAGTATTTTTACCGACTTGCCAATGACAATATAATGATAGCCAAGTAAGGCATAAAGGGCGGCGGCCAATTATTCCGATTATCAGGATTTTTTTTAGGAAGTGCATAATATTTAGATCCCCTTTATATGTGATGGCGGGCGATGCGCGACTCGAACGCGCGACCTCTGGTTCCGGAGACCAACGCTCTATCCACCTGAGCTAATCGCCCATGATCTTTTTCTAACATTTTGTTAAGGCCCGGTCAATATGGGATTTTTACGTCTATTTTAGCCTGATATTGATGCCCATGACTTAGCCTTTGAAGGCCTCCAGGGCCTTTTCCCGAACGGATTCGGGTGGTCTGAGGGAAAAGGCTTCCCGGTGCAGGACCTGGAAATAGGTCTGGTCGCTGTTTCCGATCTCCCTCAAGAGGAGCCGTGGAGAGATCCTGGCATTAACCCGAAAATGTTCCGATTCCCTGCCTGAAAAGATGGACATATTAAAGCTGTAGAGACCTTCCATATCAAAATATCTTATGGTACTGGCCAGTCCCCTGAGGAAGTGGTCCAGATCTTCCTCCTTTATTTCTAAAAGAGAGCTGCGATCAGGGAAGATACACCATAGGTCCGGGAGGACGCTATGGGGGGCGAAACTCAGGGTCCAAGATGTTGACCCGATATCCGTTATGAAGCGTTCCCTGCACCCCTTTTCAGCCCATATGTAATCCGTCCAGAAATCCTGGCCGTTTTCCATAAAATATCTCAGACTCGATTGGATCTGGAGTCGATGCTGGTATGTGGGAATTCCCCCGCAATTTACCTGGATGTGGGGATGAACTAGGCTTGATCCAGCGGGTGGCATATAGTTCCAGTTGATGTTGAAATAATTCGCATCCGGATCATATCCCGCAACCGCCTTAATGAAGCTCCATGAAGCCGTGAAAGGGTCCCTGAGTATTTCGGGCGTAAAGTCTTCTATAGCAATATAATGGGCCTTTGAGAGCACGCAGACACCCGTGTATCGATCAAGGGGCATGAGATTGGGGACAAGACATGCCTCTCCCTTGAGTATCCTTCCTTCGGGTACAAGCTCTTTCGGATAGAGGGGAGTCAATCTTTCAAGGGATTCGGGACAGAAAGGGCAAATGATCTCTCTGGATCTCTTTACAAGGTCATCAAAGGCGGGCCGGGACGGCAGTTCGTAGGGCATATTCAACACCCGTGCAGTCTGTCCGGTCAAAGGGTCAAAACGGATCTCCAGGGACATCTCATCCATGGAGAAATCCTTGAAAGGATTCATAAACCGCATACTATCCTTCACACGCCTGAAATAGATAGTCATGATTTTTTCTCCCTTTACTCTATCCCTTATAAAGCCTGAGGCTGTTGGACACCACGGTAACGCTGCTTATGGCCATAGCGAAGGCGGCAATTATGGGGTGAAGCTGTCTTAAAAAATAGGGCAGGGCTTCAAACGGATATAATACCCCCGCTGCCACGGGTATGAGGGCGATATTATAAAAAAAGGCCCAGAAGAGGTTCTGCCTGATGGTCCTCATGGTCTCCCTGCTTAACTGGATGGCCCCTGGAATAGTCAGCAGGTTGCCGCTCACGAGGATCACGTCACCGGACTCTATGGCAACATCTGTTCCTGTGCCTATGGCCATGCCCACATCCGACTGGGCAAGGGCCGGGGCGTCGTTTATGCCGTCACCCACCATGGCCACCTTTTCCCCTTTTTCCTGGATGGCCTTAATATGTCGGACTTTTGCCTCAGGAAGCAGTTCCGCGTAAACAAGATCAATCTTGGCCTCCGCTGCAATGGCTTTTGCCGTCTGTGCGTTATCTCCCGTAATCATGACTACCTTCAAACCCTGTTCGTGAAGCCTTTTAACGGCCTCAGCGGATTCCGGCCTTATGGTATCAGATACCGCGATCATCCCCTTGACCTTATCCGTGGCTATCAGAATAACTGTCCTGCCTTCATTCTGAAGGGAGAGGATCCCTTCTCTCGCATTGCTGATATCTATCCCCATCTCATGGATCCAGGCAGGCCTTCCGACCATTACTTCTTGGCCCTCTATCCTTGCCCGAACACCATGCCCCCCGAAGGCCTTGAAGCCATCCGGTTCAACAAGTACGATCCCACGCTTCTCCGCCTCCCTTACTATCGCGCGTCCAAGGGGATGTTCGGACCCCCTCTCCACAGAGGCGCAGATCCTCAGGATATCATTTTCATCCATATTGGGTGTATCATATGAGATAATATGGACCACCGAAGGCCTTCCCATGGTAATGGTACCGGTCTTATCCAGTACAACGGTATTCAGCATGGAGGCCGTCTCAAGGGACTCGCTGTTCCTGAAAAGCATGCCTCTCTCAGCCCCTTTGCCTGTCCCAGCCATGATGGCCGTGGGGGTGGCAAGACCGAGGGCGCATGGACAGGCGATAACCAGGACCGCAACCATCCTGATCATGGAGGGGACGAATTCTCTGCCGATGAGCCACCAGAGGACAAATGTCACCATGGCTATAACGATTACGGCTGGGACAAAGACGGCCGCAACCCTGTCCGCGAGGGCCTGGATCGGGGCCTTGCTCCCCTGTGCCTCCTGTACCAGGCGCACAATCCCGGCAAGGGCGGTGTCCTTGCCTACGGCCGTGCCTCAATTTGATACGGCCTTCCCCGTTTATTGTCCCTCCGAAGACCCTGTCTCCAGGAGTTTTATCCGCGGGCATGGGTTCACCGGTCAACATGGACTCGTCAACGCCGGACTCACCATCAATGATAATCCCATCCACAGGGATGCTTTCGCCAGGGCGGACAATGACGATATCTCCAACATTGACGTGTGACAAAGGAATATCCTTCTCTTTGCCGTCTTTAATGATCGTCGCTGTCCTGGGGCGCAGACCCATTAATTTGCGTATGGAACCTCCTGTCCTGCCCTTTGTCCTTGATTCAAGCATCTTCCCCAGCTTGATAAGGGTGATTATGACGGCCGATGTCTCAAAATAGACATGGGTTCCAAGGGCCGGGTAAAGGAGCAGGGCCAGGGAATAGAAAAAGGCCACGGATGATCCCATTGCCACCAGTACGTCCATATTTGCGCTCATGTTTACCAGGCTCTTCCAGCCGCCCCTGTAAAAGTCGTATCCGGTGTAGAACTGGACAGGTGTTGCCAGTACAAGAAAAAGCCAGTTCATCCAGCCGGCATGGCTCCAGGTACCTAAAAGGCCGAGATCTCTTCCCATACTTAGGAGAAAAAGGGGGCCGGTAAAGATGACTCCCACCAGGAATTTCCTTGTCTGATTCCTTGTCTCCGCCTCCCTGGCTGCAAGCTCGGCGTCTTCGATCATCTCTTCAGGCATTATCGCGCCATAGCCTGCCTTTTCGATGGCCGCGATTATCTTATCAATATCGGTGACAGTGGGGTTATACTCGACGAAGGCGCGTTCAGTGGCAAAATTGACAGATGCCTGGATAACGCCCGGGACCTTCTTTTTCAAAACCCTTTCAATGGTCATGGCGCAGTTCGCGCAGGACATCCCGGTTATGGGAAGGGTAATCTTATTTTCAGCCATCAGACTGCCCATTAATCAGCGACCGGATAATTAATCTCCTTAAGGGTGGACCTTATCTTTTCCAGCGTTGCAGGGGCCTCCCATTCCACCGTGATCTCTTTTTTTTTGGTATCCCCTTCCACCCTTGAGACCCCCTCAACTTCCTTGAGATCGTTTTTAATTGTCATCACGCAATGTCCGCAAGATATATTTGGGATAAAAAATGATTTTGTCGCCATAATAAGACCTCCTGTTATCGAGTAAGGTGTTTTACAGATTGCGACCCCTTGAATCCTAATTATTTATCATAATGAATTTTGTGAACCTGGCGTCCAGGTCAGACGTCTCCACCAGGGCATATTCCTCTAAAAACTCCTGCCATAATAGAGACAACGTATCTTTCAGCAGGATCTCTTCATCGGGTCCAAGCCCTGTTTTATATAACATAAGATCCCGGATAAAGATCTCCCTGAACCCCGGCATCCTGAACGGTGGACCCTTTTCTTTGCCCCGGAGCAAAGTGAAGAACTCCTTGGTCTGTTCAAGAGATAATGGGGAGAATCCATGCTCAAGTTTTAGCTGTACACGTGCCCAATAGCTGAAGAGAAGAGGGTGAAAATTCAGCAGGGGGTCCTTAAGTATTTCTATATCCAAAGGATACTCGGATGAAACTGTTTCAAACAATCTATCCAGGGAAATCAGGCGATGTATAATATCGCGGCATTTCTCCAATTCGGAAAGGCTTTCGAAGTGCCTGTATTCATGTTCTTCTCTTAAGCCGCTGAAAAAGAGAGGCTTCTTTTCCAGGACCCCTTTAAGTATCCCGCCCCATTCGTCTCCCCAGAAATTTGGATTTAATCCCTGTTTTAAAAACCAGGATTGTTTAAGACCACTTTTCGGTTTCCCATCTTAATTCCAAAGATAATCCGAAACCCACGCGAAATATAGAGATAAGCGGATTATTTTCTATATACTTTTCTGCTATCTCAATATTGCCTCCGGATAATCTTTCAAGACCTATGTTTAAATATCCTGCCGACTTCCTGCTTATATTGATCAAGACTTCAATACCCTCAAACTTGACATCGTCGGCCGAGAAGATCTGATTACATAGACCGGCAAATTCCAGACGAAGCCTGTCTAGAAAAAGGAGAGTCGGTAATCCGTACTAAGGATTTGGCAAATAGATTATCGCCCTGGGCGTGCATAAACGGAGTCATGGGAACCAGTGCCCTTGAATGCACATCATCCGGGAGATAGAGTTTATATTCTGACTCATCTTTTTTAAGGAGATCGGCCTTTTGGTGGGTATAGACGGATATGGCCTCTTCAAAGGGGAGGTATCCATCTTCAGCGAGACGGACGCTCCTTATGCGATACATCTCCTCTTCAACTTCAGCGGGTATTACGCCTGCGAGTCCCAGGAGCAAGGCCTGATAGAGATTATAATTTTCGTTTGCCATGGTTCGGAGGATCTGTTCAATGCCCTCCTCATGATCTTTATCCCTGATCCGTATATAAAAGAGATTGTCAAAGGTAATAAAACCTTCGGGGGGTTCAAAGTTATCATCTTCCTTTATGATTACCTCCAAGGCCTTGGAAAAATAGAAATAGGCCTGCAGGTTTCCGTCTTCGCTGAACAACCAACGCGCAAGACGATCAGGATCAGCCTTTTGAAGTCTGTCGAGCCATTCAAAGGTCTCCCAAAGGTCTATCCTGTCTCTGTTCCATAATTCCATATCCAGGATATATTGCCATTGATCAAGAGAAGCCAACTTTAGGAGGGGCAAAGAGTCATTTTCCCCAATCTTTTTTATCAACCAGAAGAGATCAACTTTGGTCATGTTCCGGACGAGTTGGACAGGATTATCGTGGTCAAGGATCTTGTTAAGGGCTTCACTGCCCGAAAGGGGAAGAAGTCCTGCCACGATCTCCCTGCTGGCAGACACCAAGTCCCCATTATTGATGCGGTTTACAGTGACTATATTTTCCTGTTCAGACAATATCTGCACCCCCGGATAACGATATCGATACTTAAATATTGTTTTTTAAAAAATCCTTTGTGTGTCAAGCAGAAGATAGCATATTCGTAAACCTTTATCATCCTTGACTTGCCGATTTTATTAAATGTATATTATATTACAATTCTTTTAAAATAACTTAGGAAAGAAAAGAAGAATTATTATTTAACACAATTGTCTTTTAACGCGAGGATCTCAGACCGACGGAGAGGTTAAGGCTATAAAACCAGATAGATGGAGATACTGAAGTGATCAATCTAATCGTTAAAGGTGGGATATCCATGTATCCCATTATCCTCTGCTCCATAATAGCAGTAGCAGTCTTTATTGAAAGATTATGGAATTTAAGACGGTACAAGGTTATTCCTCCTGAATTTATTCGTCAGATAGAGGAAAAGGTAAAGTCTCACAAGATATCAGAGGCCGTATATTTATGCCGGAATGACAATTCATCAATCGCAAAGGTCTTTCTTGCCGGACTAAAGAACTTGGGGAAAGGCATGTGGCTTGTAAAAGAGGCCATTGAAGACAGGGGTACCAGGGAAGGACTAATATTTGAAAAATATCTCGGTCTCCTTTCCACAATCGCGCAAATGAGTACTTTGCTGGGTCTTCTCGGCACGGTCTCGGGTATGATTAAGACCTTTAAGGCCATCTCACTATCAGGTGAAAACCCGGGCCTCCTTGCGGGTGGCATTGCTGAAGCCCTTATTGCAACCTTTTCGGGATTATGCGTTGCGGTCCCTGTAATGGCATTTCATCGCATTCTGAAGGACAAGGCGGAATCGCTTATATATGAAATGGAGGAATATTCCTTAAAATTAATAGAGCTTATTGAAGATTCCACTGCCAAGGAATGACATCTTATTCTAAGTTGAGGTTGTATCGATGAGGTTCAAAAAGAAAAGCGAAGAGGATTTTATGATCAGCGTTACACCTCTGGTGGATATCGTTTTGGTCTGTCTGATTTTTTTTATGATTACCTATCATTTTGACATTGTATCAGGAGCTCGCATAGATCTGCCGAAGGTGATTAATAAAAATATGGAGGAAGAAACAGACAGGATAACACTCATCATAACTAAATCGGCAGAAATCTACCTTAGAGGAAAAAAATTTGATCAAAAATCCCTTGAAAAGGAATTACAGTCCCTTGTCAAGGAAAAGGGGATTTTAAGTGTAATTCTTCAGGCGGATAAGGATGTGAGTCATGGGAACGTTGTAGAGATAATGGATATCGCTAAAAGCGCAGGTATTGACTCCATTATTATAGCGGCCAGATGGAAGGCCAAAAAGCTGCAATGATCTATTTAAGGCATTATTATTTTGGGTTTAAATAGAAAAGAATTTTTAAAGATTTTCTGTATAGTACTCCTTTTTGTGGGGCTGATTGTCGCCTGGCTTGCATTTGGCGACCGCGGTTTTATTCATCTATACCGGATGGAAAAGGAAAGGCAGGCTTATCTGGAAAGGATTCGCATACTGGAGGAGGAAAACCAGAATCTCCTTGAACAGATTAACAGACTTCGCAGCGATGAGGAATATATAGAATCAGAGGCAAGAAAGGAGCTGGGGCTTTTAAGAGAAAATGAGGTTATTTACAGGTTTGACAGGGAGGCGGACAAGACAGAACAGGGATGGAATGGAGAAACTTCAAGTAGTGAAAAGGCAGAGGAGAAGCAGCCCTAAGAACAATTGAAAATAAAAATTGACATGTAATATATATTGATTATGTTATCGACATGTAAATCAGGATCATAGTTGATACACAAGGAGACGATCATGTTGAATGTTTCGGAAAAAGCGAATGAGATGATAACCAATTTTTTAAAGGATCATAAAGATCCTTCCTATATCAGGCTGTATCTTTCCCAGGGCGGCTGATCAGGTCCCTCTCTGGGGATGGCTCTGGATGAGCCTAAGGAAAACGATGAAATAATAAAAGATAACGGAATCACATACCTGATGGAAAAGAGTTTATATGAGAAGGTCAAACCAATCAATATAGATTTTGTCGAATCGGCAATGGGTTCGGGATTCTCCATAACTTCCGCTATGTTCCGTGGAACCTCATGCGGTTCATGCAGTTGTTAAGTATAACAACCTTTTGACCACTATTCTCAAGTAATCACTGGCCTTCGAAATCCTCCTAACTGGCAGGAGGATATCTTGAGCTTCAGTTTTTCACAAGCTGCCGTGACATCCATTTTGCCTATACCGAGCCTTTCCGCTATCTCCCACGCCGCCCTGCAGGGCAGCCGACCGCCTTCCAGGACATCCTCTATGGCCTCTTTCAACTCTCCTGAAACGCTGTCCAAAGGCTTGACAGGGGTCTTGCCATGGTTGTAGCCGAAAATACCCAGCTGGCATTTAATGATTTTTATTTCAAGGGAGTCTAAGGTAAATCCTACCTCATCGGGCGAGAAATCCAATTCTTTCACAATCTCGAAAGCGACTGAGCATGATATCTTTCCTTCTTTAGCTTTTTTCTTGACGGATTCCACGATTCGCGGTTTCACCTTGCGGCCTGGCGGGTGCTTTTTTGCGTATTGTTTTTTTTCTTGGTGTGCCATATTGAATACTCCTATTAAGTTCCCCGAAAAGCGGCTTAAGGCAGAGGGGAAATGAGATATCCTCATGTGAGGTAATCTATGAGGGATTATATAGGTAAGTATTTGAATATAACTATAGTGTGGTACTTATAAAAGCTATAGTAAATATTGTCAAGTTCCTTTGGCAATATTCAGCATTGGATCTGCTTCTCTAATACTGATTGTAGAAATGAAAAAACCAATTACATTTATTTGGGGTGCTTGTATTATTACAAATCATGCCTTATATTATAGAAAACAAAAAGGGGCTGATTTAGCTGCTGTGTTTCTAAGAAACTTAAAAATATTAGAATTAAGTAGTAGATATACACAACTGAAAACAGTGTCAATGCCATTGACAGGTATAACTGTTTTTATTGTTTTTACTATGCTGTTTTATCTTTCGGGTTGCGCAACTCTGCAGACACCTGAAACTGTAATTACCTCCATCGATAAATTTCCGGTCTTTATGGTCCCTGACGGGCCGAATATCGACCCGGCCTCTGATGATTACTCTGTGCCTGATGTGGATATCCTGACGCTTAATGAAGATATGAAGATGGTTCTGGATAAATCGATTAGAGGTATTAGGAATTCCAGGCTACGATTGATGTCCCTTGTTGATGTTATTAACCAAAATGTTGATTTTGGCACAAAAGATGATAGATTCGGTACTAGAACCGCTGCTGAGACATTTGAGGCCGGGATCGGAAACTGCCTATCATTCAGCAACCTCTTCGTATCAATGGCAAGATATGCGGGATTTAAGTCAAGATTCGAGGAGATACCAACCCCTCCTACCTGGGATAAAGACGGAGAAGTGCTTTTAGTTACTAGGCATATCGGAGTTACTGTTGATGTCGATGAACCCATGCCATACGTGGTAAATGTTAGGGATGAGTCAGGAAGAAGTGATAAGTTAATGATAGAGATAATCGATAAAAGGCAATATATATTCGCCCCTCTCCTTCCCCTTGCCCTGCAGTACACCCTGAATTCCATTTCAACCAGGTCAATATCTGATAATAGCGCCTTTGCCCAGTATTATAATAATATAGGAGCTCAGTATCTATCCAATGGAAACGGTCTGGATGCGTTCCGCTATTTTGTTAAGGCCATTAAACTCGACCCGGAACGGAGTTTTATCTGGTCAAACTTGGGTGTAGTCTATAGCCGTAATAATCAGCCTGATGCCGCGGAAAAGGCGTTGTTACAGGCCCTATCAATCACTCAGGCTAAAGATGGATTGACTGCCATGACCATTATGAGCAACCTGGCGAGGCTGTACAAGGGGACGGGGAAGATGGACGAGGCGGGCATATATGAAGAAAAGGTACGATCTTATCGGAACATGAATCCTTATTATCATTATTCTATGGGTGAGATAGCCTTAAATGAGGGAAGGTATCAACAATCAATAGAAGAATTCAATGAGGCTATTAAGAGGAAAACCGATGATCATCAATTTTACTTTGCATTGGCCATTGCCTATTTCCAGTTAAGTGAGATTGAGAAGGCTGAAAAAAACATCAATAAGGCCATAAATTACGCTGCGGATAAGGATATCGAAGATTATTACAGACAGGTCTGGAAGGAACTTATAAAGGATATCTCAATAAAAAGTGGACGTTTCTGAAAATATTTGACCTCGGTAAAGCTCCAATTCGGCCAGCCTTTGGATAGGGAGGCCCTTTCTTTTGATTTTAAGGGCCTCCCTATTTTTAGATATTAAGTAATACATGGTCTCAGGCTTTATTACTCAATAGACCCATAGGTGATCGGAACCATATCTTTGCCCCATGTTTCATAAGGCTCGGGAGGGGCAGGCTCAAGCGGTATATGTGTAGCCGAATTAGAATACTCCCAGTTGGTTGTGGGCGGTTTATCAGCGCCATTGCGGGGTTGAGTGTTCGGCGTAAAAGAATCCTTGGGTTCCCCCCTGTTAAAATACCGTAAACATGCAGGTGCCAGATCTTCCATCGTCCGTCCTGTATCTTAAAATCGCAACCGTATTTAATCCAGGTCAATGTTGTGCCTTCCAGGCCGGGGCACATCCATACTGCCCTTGCAGTCTGGCCATCCCTGGCTACCTGTATTACAGGTGTGGTAAGGGTATGTATATGAAGTGAGGCGCCACCGCTTTTTATGAGACCCTCAGGAGATGTAATAATGTTATTATCGGCGCCGGCAGGATCAGGAGCGACATCGCCCGCACTCGCGCCAGGTACAGAAGTATCAACCGCCGGGATATCAATATTAAGGGCGGTAATGGTAGGTTGATCATAGGCCCTATGCCCTACTGTATAGGCCCTGTAGGCTGCGTCTTTGCCGATAAATCGCCCCCACATCATCTCTATGACAGTATCGTCATATGTGGTAAATAGTCTCTCGGCGGCAAAAAAGTTCATGCCTGATGTCTGCAGGAACGCATAGGTGCCCATCAAGTTCTGGATCTCATTGATGGCCCATAAGCGATTTATCTCCTGTTTTAACTCCGAGTTAATCGCCTCCTGATCGCTGTTCTTTGCACAGGAAGCGAATGTTAAGATAGGGCATCCTATCAGCGTAAAAAAGACCAAAAAGATTTTTTCCCTTCCCATAATAGACCTCTTTAAAATCAAGATTGTTTTGAAAAAAAGATATTTCCTCTTGCCGAAAGGCAGGGCACTAAATTGTTTACCATCCCCTCCGGATCATGATATACACTATAAGAAATAGAACATAAAAATGCGTGTCATATCACATTAAAACGATAGATACTTATAAAAACTCTTGAAAATCCTGTCAATTCCTTTTGTAAATCTCATATGCCGCATATTTTATGGTAGGTTCTTGAGTGAATCCAAGGTCATTATTACTACAATAATCCCTCTTTTGGATCGTTAATGTCCAGGGCTGTCATATCGTGTGACCCGCACGCTATGCTGATTAAACAGTGGTTGGGGAGGATGCATGATTGACTTGCCCGACAAGTTAATATACCCTTTAACTGATAAATTTAGTTACAACTACCCCTTGTCCGTGAAATTGAATTTTTATTCTATTGCTGATTTTCTGGAATCGATCAACTGCAAAATTGGTTTCGATTATGGGGCTTATCCTTGATATCCATTCTGCCAGGCTCTATGAATCATGGTACCGCTCTCCCATGGGGAGGGCCATGGATAAATTTATAGAAAGATTTATTAGGGAACTGCTTGAGCACCACCATAAGGGAAGGGTCCTGGATATCGGTTGCGGGGCAGGAAATCACCTCCTATTCCTCAATCAATTAGGCCTTGACATAACCGGTGTCGATGCATCTCCATATATGATCAATTTAGCCAGGAAGCGCCTAGGAGACAGATGCAACCTGAAAACAGGGATGGCGGAAGACCTTCCATTCGATGACAATGAATTTGATCTGGCGCTATTAATTAACACGCTGGAATTTCTGGATGACCCGTTGAAGGCCTTGAGGGAAGCAGGGAGAGTTGCTAAAAAAAAGGTTTTCGTCTCTGTAATAAACAGCCTTTCATGGCGTTGTGTATGCGATAAATTGCACGGCCTTTTCTTTGAAACGCTTTCAACGCACATCCATCCTTATCATATCTGGGAGTTGAAATCCTATGTAGCCAGGGCCTATGGCCCAGTACCAATTATTTGGAGAAGTGAGCAGCCACGGCCTTTTATAGTCAATAGATCTGGAGTATCCCGGTCTAGTGCATTGGGGTTAAGCTGCTGGCCTTTTGGACCTTATCTGGGGCTGTTGGCAACGATAGAATACAGGTTAAAAACGGATAACCTCCCATTAAAAATAAGAGTAGGCAAGATTGAGCAACCTGTTGTCGATGGAATAACCAGTTTGGTGAATCCGGATCAAAGCCGGATTCCATAGACAGCAGTTTTTAATCTAACGACCATTCATCTTTATTAAGGATTGTTTATTAACAATTTTAAATGAGTTATGTGGAGGCAGGACCGAGTGAAAGAGGCCTATCTTTATGAGAAACTGGAAGGAGAAAGGGTCAGATGTTCTCTTTGCAACCACAGGTGCCTTATCAAGCCGGGGATGAAAGGCATATGCGGAGTTAGAGAAAACGAGGGCGGCATTCTAAGGACACTTGTCTATGATAAGGTAATAGCCAGGCATGTGGACCCCATTGAAAAAAAGCCCCTGTTTCATTTTCTCCCAGGGAGCAGATCTTACTCAATTGCTACCGTAGGATGCAATTTCAGATGCCGATTCTGTCAGAATTCCGATATATCACAGATGCCGGCCGATTATAACAGGATCTTGGGTGATGATATGACACCCTCCTTGATTGTAAGTGAGGCAAAGGCCAGTAGATCATCCACCATAGCCTATACATACACCGAACCTACCATATATTATGAACTCGCGGTTGATACCGCCAGGCTGGCGGAATCAAATAAGATCGGGAATGTATTCGTATCCAATGGATATATGACTGAAGAATGCCTCCAGGATATCGGCAAGACACTTCACGGGGCAAATGTCGATCTAAAGGCTTACAGCAGCAGTTTTTATAAGGAACAATGCGGGGCGAAACTTGAACCTGTCCTAAAAAGCATCGGAAAGATGATAGAGATGGGCGTGTGGTTGGAGGTTACAACCTTGCTTATCCCTGGGTTAAATGATTCTGAAAAGGAGTTAAGGGAGATTGCCGGGTTTCTTGCTCAGCATGACCCAAAGATACCATGGCATATAAGTCGATTTCATCCCACATACCTCTTGACCGATAGAGACGCCACCCCTGCGCGGGATATACAGAGGGCAAGAGAAATAGGTTATAATGCTGGATTAAGGTATGTCTATACAGGTAATCTTCCAGGTGATGAAGGTGAGAAGACATTCTGTCATGAATGTAATGGGCTTTTAATCGATCGGTTTGGTTTTTCAATAAAGAAAAACATGATAAAGGATGGCCGATGTCCCGAATGCGGCGCAGAGATACCTGGGGTATGGACCCTTGATTCACTGTTTAAACATTAGAAGACAGGAGAAAGAAGTCAGGAGCCGTAAGATAGCCCTTGCTAAAGCTATGGACTGTGGTAGACTATAGGCCGGAATTAAATGTTACAGATTTTTCTTCCCTTCAAAATTCTTAATTCTGCATTCAGGTTAAATTCAGCCTTCAGACTAAGAATCTTTTTTACTCTTTGCGCTATGCGCTAGGGCTCTGCCGCTCGACCCCTTGAGCCCTCGGACCCTTGAACCCTTTTTTCTCAATAATTTATGGATGCGGTTAAAGACACAGTTAAAAAAATTAAAGATACCATCTTATTATACAGGATGGTAGATCCGGGAGACAAGGTGATTGTGGCCGTTTCGGGCGGTCCCGACTCCATCTGCCTCCTGGATGCCATGGATGGGCTCTCCAGAGAGCTGGAAATCAGTCTGGTGGTCGCACACTATAACCATGGGCTCAGGGAGGAAGAAGATGAGGCGGAGACACGTCTGGTTCAAGATATTGCAGAATCCATGAAACTCCCTTTTGAGAAGGGGAAGGCCGATCATTTAAGGCGTCAAGATTCTTCTGTTGAAGAGAGGGCAAGAGACGCAAGATATGCCTTTCTTGAAGCGGTCAGAGAGAAACAAATGGCCCGAAAAATAGCCTTGGGCCATAATCGTAACGATCAGGCTGAGACGGTCCTTATAAGGCTTTTAAGAGGAAGCGGTCCGCCCGGGCTTGCAGGGATCCCTCCGGTAAGAGATAACAAGATTATCAGGCCACTTATTGAGGTTAAGCGGGAAGAGATAATGGATTATCTCAAGGCACGCCGGCTCCCATATGCGTTTGATAGCTCAAATATGGATATAAGATATCTGAGAAACAGGATACGCCTTGAACTGCTGCCGATGATGCAGGATTACCAGCCACAAGTCATAGACCGACTATGCAGGTTATCGAATATCATCAGAGAAGAAGATCTTTTTATGGAATCAATGGCATCGGATTGGATAGACAGGGAAGCCGAACGGGACGCTGAAGGCAATATATCCATTCTCCTCTCATCATTTATCGATCTGCCTGGGCCTTTAAGGAATCGGGTTACCAGGCATATCTTGAAAAAGATCGGCAGGGGTCTTCGTGAAATAGGGTACGATCATATCCAGTCAGTCTTGGACCTTGCCGACGGCAGGAACCCACAGTCCATGATAGATCTGCCCAATGGGTTAAGAGTAAAAAAGGTGTATGGCAGACTGGAGTTTATATTAGGTCCGGAAAAAACATTTCAGGAATACAGTTATGCCATAGAAGGTCCCGGGACCTTCTATCTGGGGGCTATTGACAGGACTATCACCCTCGAGAAAATGGAAGGTGGAATAAACGATATTAATGAGGCATCAGAGACCAAGGTATATCTCGATGCTGATAAGATCAGATATCCTTTGATTGTCAGGAATTTCAGACCAGGGGATAGATTTATCCCCCTTGGCATGAAAGGGCATAAAAAGGTAAAGGATCTTTTTATTGACCTGAAGATACCTTCAGAGATAAGGGCCTTGACCCCCATAGTAACGACTCAGAACAATCCGGTATGGATCTGCGGCTACAGGATTGATGACAGATTTAAGGTAACGCCCGTAACTGAAAGGATTCTGAAGGTTACGATATTATAGTGAACGCATTAAATAACTGGGCATCTTGACCATTGTCATTTCTGTATGTGTCCGGCAGGGATCTCTTTTCAGATGCGAAAGCGTACGATACCCGATATTTTTCATAACTCGTAGCAAAGGCGGGCAGAGAGCACATCGCAAAGCGCATGGCGCATAGGGCATAGGAATTGAATATAATATTGAATATCCAATATGAAATTAAGAATTATGGAGTGAGGAAAAACTTCAAAATTGAACATTCCTTGTTCAACATTCAACATTAATAACTCATATTGCAGAGCGCAGAGTGCATAGCCTAAATAGACCTTCAGACTATATAGCTGATAGTCCAGATCTAGGAGATCCCTGCCGGACATCTGTGGCCTGCATTCATAAATATGGCTAATTATTTATGGCATTCATTATATTTTCCGGTTATTTAAAAAGCCTTCTTATCCCGGTCTTGTAGGGATGTCTGACAATACACCTTTCGGTAATAATCGCGGTCACGTATCTTGCAGGCGTGATATCAAAGGCGGGATTTAGCGCTTTGACACCAGGAGGACCTATCAACCTATTCCCCAGGTGGATTATCTCTTCGGGTCCTCTTTCTTCCATCGGGATCATATCTCCTTCCTTGATACTTATATCGATGCTTGACACGGGAGCCGCCACATAAAAGGGGATGTTGTTCTCCTTTGCGAGGACAGCCACCTGGTAAGTCCCTATCTTATTGGCCACGTCGCCGTTTGCAGCAATCCTGTCAGCCCCTGTGATTACCATATCCACCATTTTTCTTCGCATGAATGACCCGGCGGCATTATCAACGATCACGTGGACGGGTATTCTGTCCTCCATGAGTTCAAAGGACGTCAATCTAAGGCCCTGAAGCCACGGTCTTGTCTCATCGGCTAGGACCTCTACTTTTTTTCCTGCCTCGTGGGCGGCCCGTATGACTCCAAGGGCAGTGCCATAGCCTCCTGTTGCTAATGACCCGGCATTACAATGTGTCAGAATTCTCGCCTTTTTGGGAATAAGCACCTGGCCGTTCCTTCCAATGCCCTTGTTGATACTGATATCTTCGTTGAGGATCTTCTCAGATTCGATTCTTAGTATCTTTTTTATCTCATTCACAGAACGGCCCTCAAGGGATTCCACAAGGCGGCGCATTCTTTCAACAGCCCATTGCAGGTTGATCGCGGTGGGTCTGGCCTTGGCAAGATCTTCTGCCATTTTGATGAAGCGTTTATTGAATGTTTCATAATTATTGATCCTGATCGAGGCCGCTCCAAGGGCCAGTCCCATTGCCGCTGCCACACCTATGGCCGGGGCTCCTCTTATAACCATCTTTTCGATCGCCCTGATGACGGCCCTATAATCCCTGCAAATATGCCATTGGACTTTTGCCGGTATACATCTCTGGTCAATCATACGGATCTGATCGCCATGCCATTCGATGGTTGAAATCATAAGATCACCTTTTCCTAATATATGTGTTGCGGCTGCCCATATGTAGAGACCTCAATCAGATCAGACAAACGACAGTTGATGAAATTTTAAGGTATAAAACAAATAAAAATTAAGCTACATTTTAGGTACAAGGAAGTCAAAAGAAAACAAGTAGCTTATAGTGTAGATATATGACAGGGCTCCTTTTTGCTTGACATAAGGGGGCTTTTTAAATTACATTATAGCTAAAATGTAATGCCTTCTACTGCTGAAGGGGTGATCCCTTATGCAGTTAAGAATGACGCCGTGACAGGCTAATGAAAAAGATTGTATGATCTATTGTCTGTGTAACTAAAAGGCAAATTAGTGACTGACCAGAAAAAGTTAAAAGATGATAAACCTACAGCTTTTCGCGAGGCCATTCAAGGTAGCGTGAAGTTCGAGGTTTATGGCGAGGAGATGGTCGAAAAAGAGGTTAAGATGAGCGGCAACAGCGGTAGGGTCTACCTTCCACCTGACTGGGTAGGGCATCAAGTAAAAATAATCAGGATTGACTAAAACTTAATTAAGAGGATATCCAAGTTGAACAATCTCCTGATAAGAAGAGTGAAAATAGGGGATTCCGAAGATATAGCCAGGATTTATGCATCCATTGTCAAGAGATACGAAGAGATTGATTTTAACCGTATAATCCGGGAGCAGGTTCGGAACACAGGCATGGCGAATTTTGTCGCGGAACTTATGGGCAAGGTCGTCGGGTTTATAATCAGCTATACGCTTTCAGGGGGGTTTGGTATTGACAAGAGCGCTTGGATAGCAATGGTTGGTGTCGATCCGAAGTTTATGGGGAAAGGCATTGGTAAAAATCTGGCTGAAGAGGTATTCCGGTTCTACAGGGATCAGGGTATCAACAATATCTACACATCGGTCAGGTGGGATTCGACCGATCTTCTATCATTTTTCAAGACCCTTAAATTTGACAGGAGTGATTTTATAAACCTGAGCAAGGTGGAATAATTCCTGTTACTCTATAAGGCAGCACACCTCAAGGAGACAGAAGTCAGGAGCCAGAAGCCAGAAGATAGAATATAACATAACAACCTAACCTAACAGCCTTCAGCCTACAGTCTAAAAACCTTTACAGTTACACCGACCCCTCGACCCCTTGAACCCTCAGGCTGCCAGAGGCAGCCGGAAGTTAATATGAAACTAGGCATTTATCAGAATTATCCTGAATTTGGTCATGTGGAAAAGAACCTTCAACAGGCCCTTAAGGACCTTGATGGTGTAGATGCCGATCTCATGGTCCTGCCCGAGTTATTCAATACAGGATATCAGTTTATATCCAGGCAGGAGGCCGCTGGACTTGCGGAAGTGATTCCATCGGGAAAGACATGTAAGGCATTTACGGATCTTGCCCGTTCAAAGGAGATGTTCCTGGTCTTTGGTTTGGCGGAAAGAGAGAAGGACAAGATATACAACTCCGCCGCGGTTATTGGACCAGGAGGATTTATCGGCAGGTATCGCAAATCACACCTGTTTGCTGAAGAAAAATATTTTTTCGACCCGGGGGATACCGGTTTCAGGGTATTTGACCTGGGAGATGCCCGAATAGGGATCATGATATGTTTTGACTGGTGGTTTCCCGAATCCGCAAGGAGCTTGGCCCTCTTAGGCGCCGATATCATCTGTCATCCGGCAAACCTTGTTCTTCCGGGCTGTCAGAAAGCCATGGTCACCCGTTCCCTCGAAAACGGTGTGTTTTCAGCCACCGCAAATAGAATCGGAACCGAATCGAGGGGTGGCAAGAGGGCATTACTATTCACAGGAAAAAGCCAAATCCTGGACAATAGGGGGAAGGTCTTGACAAGACTGAAGGGGGATGAGCCCGGAATCTCGGTCGTGGATATTAATGTGAAAGGTTCCAGGGATAAATCCATAACCGATCAGAATGACCGTTTTAAAGACAGGCGGCCGGAACTTTACAGAGTCATCACCTGATCCGGTCTCTTACGCTATCAACTTCCTTGCCGGTATTTGATCTCTTGTGGATCGTGATCTCTTCTATCTTTCCGTCCGGCCTGGGTCTGTAGCATTTATTGGGTTCCAAAAGAATCGGAAAATACTCCCCCATGATATCCTGATAAAGATCCACCCTAGTGTCCTTATCCAGGACGAATTTTTAAGCGTTATAAGGCTCAGAAGGCCTTTACATTATAAGTGATAACCGGGTTATGGATTCCTTTAACCATTATATCTCCCACCTTTTTCACCTCCACAAGGTTACTTATCCTGCTGTAGGTCCTCTGACTGACCAGTATCTGTCCCGATTTTGCCAGGGATTCAAGCCTTGCGGCCACGTTTACCTGGTTGCCTATAACGGTGTAATCCATGTGCATATCCGAACCTATATTCCCTACAGTCATGTACCCGGTGTTGATCCCGATCCCCATCCCGAGTTCATAGCCATAATGGAGCCACTCCTTTTTCAGATCAATGACTTTCTTCTGCATTTCGATGGCCATCAGCACGGCTCGCTGTGCATGGTCCTCCATAGGTATCGGATCACCGAAGAATATCAACATGCCGTCCCCGATGATCTTGTTTAATGTCCCTTCATATTGATAAATAAGTTTGGTCATCTCGGAGAGGTAGTTGTTTAGCAAATGGAACAACTCTTCAGGTTCAAGACTATCTGTCAAGGTTGAAAATCCCCTGATATCTGAAAACAGCACCGTCATCATCTTTCTTTGCGGGCCTGCTCCAATAGTATCGCCGCTGGATAATATCTTATCGGCCAGTTTTGGTGAGAGGTAACGTCTCAGGTTATTATATTGATTTAGTTTTTCTACCTGGTCTTTAACCTTGTCTTCAAGGTCCCGGTTAAGGACCATCAGCTTCTTCTCGCGCCTTCATGAGTTCAGCAGTCCTCTCATCCACTTTCTGCTCCAGTGTCCTGTTATAGTCCTCCATCCTTTCCTTTGCATCTTTTAACTCCTTGTTGGCCAATGTAAGGGCATGATAGGCCATGTTCCTGGCCTTTATAGTCTCCCTCAGTCCATTGATAGTATCGACCAGGTGTTGATCCGAACCACCTTTTTGTCTTCGGAGACCGAGGATTTGGAAGAGGCGGCTCATCAGAGAAAATCTGTCATATGTAATGTCCATGATAAAATACGGGGCCTTGAATATCTCTCCTGTCTTTATGCAGGATCCTCCCGTCCAACCGCACAGTTTCAGTAATCAAGATGGCCTCCCATCGATCCCTGGGGTATCTCACAGACCCTGCCTGAATCTCGGTGTATCTCCCTAAAAAGACACTTTTCCCGTTTACCATCTCCGGTTCCAGCAGGATCTTTTTACCTACAATCCTGCGCCCGTCACCAAATGGGTCTTTAATTGTCAATATATCTCCCTCCATCCTGGCATCAAGATTATAATCGGCAAACTCCTGTTCATGGTTAAACAGGATCTCAGGGTCATATGGATTGAGAGGTTGCCTTATTATAGCCGGACTGAGCCCCCAGACGGTAGGGATGCAGGAGATCATACCTCGCCTGTAGGAGTCAATTATGTAGTCTTTTTCCACAACGATATCGTCATGATATATGACCTTCAGGATTGCCCTGTTTTTCCCTGACAATTTGTCATATGCTGGCGGTTTAACTACTTCGATATCCTTGGTATCGTTGATGTTGCTGTTGAAGAATGGTATTCGTATGAAGCCGTCGTTTGGGCCGGTAAATATCCCGGCAAAATATTCGAACCGACCCCAGGAATGCAGAAATGGCACATGAGGCCCCGCAATTAAAATAGAAGTATCTCTCTCCGGAGATGTCTTTTGCCCTCCTGAATATCCTGTGGAAGTTGTCATAGGTAGTCCATTCATCCTCGTTTAGAAAAAAGTCTTCCGGATTTTGATATCTGTCAACAGGATAGGGGATGCCGTTAAAAAGGTTATCAAATCGGCCTACCCTATCAATTAGATAGGTGGCTATTATCTTGATATTAAGGTTGCTGATGCAGTCTATACGGGTCATGCCCTCCACCCCTTGGTCCCTGAACCCTGGACCCCTCGAAACCCTCTCTTAACTCAATTCTCCGGATATCCTTGGATAAAGCTGTTCAACATCTTTTTAACTTCATCTATATTCTCATTAAGCTCGCAATATGTTTTTCCATCAATGTACCCGAGATCATATGCAAGAAGAAGCTGGTATTCCGCCTCATTTGCGGATGCTGCTGCAATGATCAGAAACCTGGACAATTCCTGCATGCTTTCCCTTCCACAGCCTTCGGCTATTTTCGCAGATATAGATGCCGCAGAACGACGAAGCTGAACAACGAGACCGAGACGCTCATCAGGTGGAAAAGATGCCGTAATACGATAGATCTTCAACACCCATTGATGGGCCTTATTCCAAACCTTCAATTTTTTAAAATCACGCATAATCGCTATCTTAGGTTTCCTCACTTCCATGAGATATAATATTGCAACGAATATGCCACACATGTAATACGCTGATATTCATCATTTAATTAATATAACACTGAACTTTATGCCCGGCTTTTTATGCACGCATGAACATATTTTTAATCATGAAAGAGGAATTTATCAGGCTTGGCTTATCGGATTTTTGGCCTTGACATAAAGATTGAATATTATATGATGTGACATGCCAGTGTCGGGACGTAGCGCAGTCTGGTAGCGCATCTGAATGGGGTTCAGAGGGCCGCTGGTTCAAATCCAGTCGTCCCGACCATAGAAATTAAATAGTTAAAGCGGTTAATCCATTTAAAAGATTGACCGCTTTCTTTTTGTGCTTTAACCTCCATACCCCCATGCGCTATGGAAAATCCTTGACGGATATACGGAAGTTATATAAAGTTTGTATCTCTTCTCCCAATTAGTTGGGAAAGCTGTATTTCACTCGACCCCTTGATCCCTGGAATCCTCGAATCCTGAAGAAGTGAAGGATTTTAAAATATATCAGTCTTTACTTCAGCCTTCAGTCTAATAGTCTATAACTAACAGCCTAACAGTCTACAGTCTAATAGTCTTCTTCCCGTGAGCAGGGCTTTATGTTTTTTATCCGAATCGGAATTACCAGTTAATAGAATAAGATACTTAAGAACTTAAGGGTGTCCCTTTATTCATATCCCTAAGCTTAATAATATGGTCAATCGTTGTTGCTTTAATTGGTTAAATATCCTTCTCTCTGATTCTTCCATTAATCGATCCTTATCGAAATGAAATCGATTCCAGTTATTAAATAATCACTGCCTTTATTTTATTTGTTAGCTTCTGTTTGAAACCATCAAGATCATCCTCATTCCATGGGATGCGACTTCTGTGTTCAAGATCAAAATGAATGCCTTCTTGTTTAATTTCAGCTTTCTTCCCTTCCTTATCATACAAATCTAATTCCTGTGTTTTAAGCCAGTCTTCTCTACAAGTGTAAATAACTTTCAACCCTAAACCATATGCAAATCCTGCTTCCCAATAAACGCCACCACGATAACCAGTTAAATCGCAGACCATAAATCTGCTCCTTCTTATTTCCGAAATTATCTCATCATTAATATCATTAGTGTGTTCTTTATTATCAATTTTTAGAGCTGTGAACCTCGGCTCAGTCGCTCCATCTTCGAAATATTCTATTGCAGGTTTTATTGCTTTATCGAAGACATTATTCATTTCAGATATGAGCCACATTGCCACAAAACGTTGTCTTGAATCTTTACTTTTTCTTTTGATTTCTCTTAACCTCTCATATCCATTTGGCGTTATTTTTAAGCCTCTATGGATATATTCGGCCTCACGATTCTCTCCTTCAATAAGTTCGCTTTTTAGAAGGAGTAAGAGTAAAGGGAATAATTCTCTTTGGTTAAAGCAGTGATAGTATGGATAATCCTCTTGAAGATTTATTGAAATAAATGCACCAATATATGACGTATAGTTATCTATATTTAGAAGAGCAGTCTCCATTTTTTCTATTGCATCCTTCTCATGGTAGTCATTTATAATTTGACGCAAATTCTCCATTGTTAACTGTTTATCAGAAGGTGTCCTACCTCTTCTCTCATACTCATTTCGCAAATAGATACTTATTTTTTCTCTTGCATATAATCCAAGGTTACTTTCTCGAATGTCTTCAGCTGTTTCATAATCAAGATTCACTGAGCCACACGTTGAACATATATATCTGTTTATTATTGCCCCATATTCTCCAATTCTATCTGAATTTTTATCAGTAATCGCTTCAGTTCTTCCACAAAAGTAACATTTGAATTCCATAACTAATCCTCCATAATAAAACCCCATCTCTCTAAGGTGAGAAATGGGGTTTATGGATTAATGAAGTTCATAGCACCCTCAATTAAGGGTTAATATATTACTTCTTATATTAATTGAGACTATAATAAATTATGCTTTGAATCAAGGAGTTTGTTAACAGAGCAGCTCGGTGGCATCTTATTGAGTCTTTAAAAAAGAAGATCATCGAAGACAAAATCTCTGTCTTTAAGGTTAGTTAATAGATAGTTTCTCCAGGATTCTCAATAAATGCACATGATAATGTGCATCATGCACAATATTTTGTGCAGATCTCTATTTTAACTCCTCTCATCCCCCAGTTTTAAACAATTCAGATTATTTATTAAAGATATTAAATGGAAGCATGGTGGCTGCAGTTTTCACCCTGCTATTCCCTGTTAATCCAATATGATATAGAATTATTATGCTATTCTTTCTCTGTCTCAATCTTAGAATATTTTTTATGTGCCGGTATCTTGAATGCCTTAACGGTATAAAGATTGCAATAATATCAATCCAGCCTATTTTATCTAATTATTCTTGATTTTTCTAAATATATCCAAGAGAAAAGACCAAATGGAGTTTAAGCTGTACATACTGGTTGGAAAATGTCAGGGCGAATCTTTCAAACTGGAGCCTGGTAAAGTAATACACTGTGGGCAGGCATTCAACGATAATGACATAAAAATAGTGGATGACAATATCTCCCGAAACCATTTCAAAATCCAGGTCAAAGGGTATAAATATTTTATAACGGACCTGGGTAGCAAAAACGGAACCTTTGTTGAGGGTAAAGATTTGATGCCCCGGCATTGAAACTGAGGTAAAAGAAGGGGTTCCGATAGTGATCGGAATGACTATTCTTGGTCTTGGCGAAATATGTAAATCAAGTCTTAAGCCAGTTTCTGGATTCAGCAGGTTTTAGCAACGATGTGAATGAACTAGGAGAGTCTATTAAACCTGAAAGGGTTATGGCCATTGAAAGGAATCTTGAATTTATTTATAACATGAATAATTCCCTTATGGAATCGAAAGACCTCGATGAGATAATGAAAAAATTATTAGATAATATTTTTAATCTCTTCAAGAGGATTGATCGATGCGTTATTATCACAATTGATGATCAAACAGGGGAGTATAGTAATATAATATATCGATCAAGAAAACCTGTTGATGATCCAAAAAAGATTTATAACAAGGAATTAGTGGAGAAGGCCTTGATAATGAATAAACCTGTGATGGTCAAAGATTCAAATATAATGGAAGATGAAGATGACAAAGTCACCGAATCCCTGCAGATAATGAAAATCCGGTCGGCCATGTG
>CAVZMS010000094.1:0-3204 GCA_963776085.1 uncultured delta proteobacterium | reverse complement strand
TTGTTGCCTCCCTTTGATAATTATATTTTTCCTATATTAACAGCTGCGTGATACGCGCTGCTTATTGCCTGGTCAACATTGCAGGGTTTTATGGCGTCACCGATTATGTCTATTGGCAGATCTCCCGCTGTAATTTTCAACTCATCAGATGAAGCGGACCGCATTCCCAGGGCGTATAAGATGGTATCCGGCCTCAAGACGCTTCTCCTGTCCATTCGGTAATAGAACTTCCACGAAATTATTGCGTGCTTCCAGACACCTTGTGTTTCCTATAATATAAAATTGTTCATTTTACATAGTTCAAGCCTTAATTAGTTCTTCAACTGGAGCAGGACCTGACTAAAAGGATGCTTGTGATCTTCTCTTGTGCTCTTGAACAATATGCTTTATTATCTCCGGACTATTTATGCTTTACAATGGTAAAGTAAAAATGTCAAACGCAATTATTTGAAATTGAAAATGTCATATTCCGCCATTGCTAAAAATCTATTGAATTAAGCTGCATTAAAGTATAATCACTAGGAAAGCGACAGCGGATAATTCAGGTATGAGACAGGGCATTCAAACTATGATTCAGAAGAACAATAAAAGAAAATTGGGAAAACAACCCAGAGAGGTAAGTGAAAAGACAAAGCAAACGGTTCTCAAAGCTGCACTTAAGGTATTCGCCCAGGAAGGATTTTCTAATGCAAAACTAAGGGATATTGCTTCCCTTGCCGGAACCACACACAGCCTGATAAGGCATCATTTCGGATCAAAAGATGATTTGTGGAAGGCAGTGGTTGATTACGGATTGAATCTGCAGGAGAAAAATATATTAAGAATCATTAAATCGCGGGAATCGGCTGACGCTGTTGAGCTTTTCAAGGATTTTATAAAATCCTATGTGTCAACGATAGCCAAAAACCCTGAGCTTTCGAAAATATTATTGCATGACAACAGCAGGTCCAGCCCTCATCTTGACTATCTCATTGAAAGACAAAAACAACTGCATTCAATCATTGAACCTGTTTTTAAAAATGCTCAAAAATGCGGGTACTTTAAAGGATTTGATCATGACAGTTTTCTCGTGTATGTGCGGGCGCTGGTAGAAACCCCCATTGCCACTAGGGATATAGCCAATCAGCTGCTGGAAGAGGGCATACTCTCAGGGAAGGGTATTTCTATGCACACGGATCGGGTTTTGAAATTTCTTTTCCGTAAAGAGTGATTAGTGAGTACTAATCTCGGTGATGAAGGGGATATTATCCTTAAAACAGCCGGCTTATTAATGATTTTATAAAAATATATTTAGCCGAAAAGAAAAAATATTGCAGGAAAGCAGGAAAGGAGATTCTCAGATGAAAAGTAAATACGGAACAGGGAAAATAATCATTTTTTCGGTATTGTTCTTTGCGGTCTGTCTTATTCTGTCACAATTTCCATTAGCTCAGGACACCGGGCCGAAGCCCAGGCCAAAAATGGGTTTCAATCCCTTTCAGATGGATTCCCGTGCCAAGGAACTGACCTATCACTTTAATGATACGAACGAAGACCTTAAATACTGCCTGTTTGTTTCATCAAAGGTAAGCAAAGACAAAAAAGCCCCTCTCATTGTTACCCTGCATGGTCTGGGTGCGGGTCCGCAAATTATGCTTACAAAAGAGGCTGTGGATCTTGCAGAGGAAGGAGGCTACATCCTCGTGGGCCCCATGGGCTATAATGTACGAGGGTGGTACGGTATCCCGATGACGCCATTTCCAGAGATGGGCAAGACTCCTCCCAAACAGGCTCAAACCGGCGACAATACAGAGCCTAAACCAAAACCAAAGGCTTCCTTGTTTTATGATCCCAATGATCCGCCGAACCTGCGCGAGTTGAGCGAAAAGGATGTAATGAATGTTCTGGATATCGTGCGCAGGGAGTATAATGTTGATGAGAACCGGATATACCTGATGGGCCATTCCATGGGCGGAGCCGGAACGCTTCACCTGGGAGCCAAGTATGGATCAATCTGGGCTGCCATAGCCCCCATTGCACCGGCCGCCTTTGGCATAGCGCCCGACAGCCTGGAGAAAATCAAAAACATGCCGGTGATATTTGTTCATGGCGCTACTGACGAGGTGGTTCCGGTTGATATCTCCCGCAGGTGGGTTGAAAAGGCCAAAGAATTGAATATGAGCTATGAATACAACGAAATGGAGGGGATAAGTCACGGCCCCGTGATCACGGCCGCTCTTCCGAGTGTCTACGAATTTTTCAGCAAACACTCAAAATCTGAATAGGCTTTTAAATTAAGTGAAGGGTGGCGTAGTATCTTCCTTCCTGTTTTTTATCTGTGATTCCCCGGCTTGCTTGTCACGGCATCTTGTCCCGGCGAAGCGTTGGTGTAGTCAGAAGCTTTAAGCGGAGACGGAACCGGGGAATCCATATTTTTTGTTTGTCATTTTCCAGATCGGATTTCTCAACTTAAAAACCGTACAGCGTCCCCTTTTTCATTATTAAAGTTATTTAAATATTCAAAAGCATCCCCCTTTACCTCAAAATCTGACACCTCGTCTTTTTATTAATGTCCCATTTAACATCCATTAGACCTTGACAACCTATTGTAATCCTGTCATACAATCACTCTCGAAAAAAATCATATCGATTCAGGCATGGAATCTGGTCGCCCGGCTGCGCCGGACAACCGGGAAAATTTTACCGGAGCGGTCCCCTGAAAATAGCGGGAAAGGGGAACACGGATTCTTTGCTTGGCGCCAAATACCTCTTTTTTGTTGATGGCGGTCTGATGTTAAAATCGCCGCTGCAGCGTGTCTATTTCCACTGAGTCTGTACATTGGATGGGAGGAACCAATATGAAACCAACACATCTTTTCTTATGGCTTTTTATTGCCTCAACCGGCCCGGCAATTGTTGCAGCACCTGTACTGGCACAGGATAATTGCGCAAATATAGCGAAGCAGAAACTGGATAATGTTACGATCACTTCGGCTGTTTTTATAAATGATCCCGGGGGGTTCATGCTGCCCCAGACGCCCGGCATGTTCGGCACGCCCCCGGGGCTCAAGACAACTGCTCAGTTCTGCCGTGTAACCGGATTTATCGAGCCGGTGCGGAACTCGCATATCGGTTTCGAGGTCTGGCTGCCGCCTGCGGATAAGTGGAACAACCGGTACTTCGGCGTCGGCAATCCGGCATTTGAAGGCGCGATAAAATATCAGG
>CAVZMS010000093.1:0-7806 GCA_963776085.1 uncultured delta proteobacterium | reverse complement strand
TTTAATACCTCCATACATTTTTTGATTGCTATCAAATATATTATACTGCACTATTGGAAAGTATAAATACTGTACTTTAGTGCAGTATAAAAAGTCAACCCGAAAAGATTAAATGGAGAATATTAAGTTTTCCAGATAGTAGATAAATATTGAATTACCTAAGATATCAGTATAATCAATAATGAAATTGATAAAAAAATCCAGATAATGCGCAGGATAATCATCTCATGATAAGGCGTAGTATAAGAAAGTTAGGCAAGCAACCCAGGGAAGTAAGTGAAAAAACAAAGCAGACGGTTCTCAAAGCCGCACTTAAAGTATTCGCGCGGGAAGGTTTCTCTAATGCGAAACTAAGGGATATTCCTTCTCTTGCCGGAACCACGCACAGCCTGATAAGACATCATTTCGGATCAAAAGAAGATTTGTGGAAGGCAGTAGTTGACTTCGGATTGAATCTGCAGGAAAAAAACCTATTAAAAATAATAAAATCACGCGGGTCAGCATGACCCTGTAAGGCTTTTCAAGGATTTTATCAAATCCTATGTGTCAACGATAGCCAAAAATCCTGAGCTTTCAAAATATTATGTGCATGATAACAGCAGGTCCAGCCCCCATCTTGGCTATCTCATTGAAAGACAGGAACACCTGCATTCAATCATAGAACCTGTTTTTAAAAATGCCCAGAAATGCGGATATTTTAAGAATTTTGACCATGACAGTTTTCTTGTGTATGTGCGGGCATTGGTGGAAACTCCCATTGCAACAAGGGATATAAGCAACCAGCTTCTGAAAAAAGATATACTCTCTAAAAAGGGCCTTTCCATACATACAGAACGGGTGCTGAGGTTCCTTTTAGGTGAAGGGAAATGAATAATGATGATACTGAATAGGTTACATCAAACATATTAACATTCTTGGAGGTATTTCTTATGGGAAAGAAAGTATTCGTTGACTTGACCCATCCATTCAGTGCGGAGATCCCTCGCTGGCCCTATTTCGTGAAGCCGGTCATCGATTCGATGCACACCATGGCAAAGGGCGGTGTACTTACCCAGAGGGTCGATTGTGTGCAGCATACGGGAACTCATGCCGACGCGCCTCGTCACGTCATGGAACGCGAATTCGACGGCAAAAGGGCTCGTTATACCCACGAAATGCCTGTCGACGCCTACACGGGCGACGCAGTCTGCCTTGAAATCAAGATCGAACGCTGGGGCCTGATCCTGCCCCGGCATCTCGAAGATGCCTGCAGGCGCGCCAACATCAAGCCGGAAGAACTCAAGGGCATGGTTGTCTGCCTGAATACCGGCATGCACCGCAAATTCGACGACTCCAAAGAGTACTATCACTATTCCTGCGGTACCGGCGTTGAAGCCGGCAAGTGGTTCGTAAAGCACCAGGTCAAGTGCGTGGCCATGGACATGCAGGCCTTGGATCATCCGCTTCATACGGCTATGGGCAAGAACGGCCCGCCCCAGATGAATCTGCCCGGAAATTCGGGAAAGCCTATCACGGAAGAATATGCCGAACAGTTTGGTGAAGAGGCCTATGCCGAATTTGAGAAAGCAGCCTACATCAAGCTGCATGGCCAGGCCGCTTATGATGCCAAATTCGGTGATCTCGAAGCGATTGGATGTGAAGGAACCTGGGAACCCTGCCATAAGCAGATGCTGGGTCACGGCATTGTAGGCGTCGAGAACCTAGGCGGAGACCTGGACAAGGTGTCAGGCAAGCGGTTCCGGTTCTACTGCTTTCCGATCCGCTGGTATATGGGCGACGGCTCGATGGTCCGCTGCGTGGCCGAGATTGAAGAATCCGAGCTGAACGACGTACCGGAAAGAACTTACACCTACTGTGGTACGGGGTACGGCCCCGCCTGCGAACGATAGCAAGTGGCAGGCATTCCGATTTTGTTCGTCGCTTTAATAGGGAGTGATATTCTATGCCTAAAAAAGGGTGATACGAAATAAGGAGGATTTGTTTCAATGGGAAAAGTGATTATCACAGCCGCTCTTACCGGGGCTATCCATACACCATCCATGTCCGAATACCTTCCCTTCAGGACGGAAGACCTGATCGAAGAAGCTGTTCGGTCATATAATGCGGGCGCAGCTGTCGTGCATGTACATGCGAGAGACCCTGAAAACGGTATCCCGTCTTCAAGCGTTGAGATATTCAAAGAAATATTGAGCGGGATCAAGGCCAGATCCAATGTGATCATAACACCCACTACAGGCGGGAGTTATGCAATGACACCAAAGGAAAGGCTTGCTGTTGTGAGTGCTCTAAAACCTGAAATGGCTACCTTTAATGCCGGTTCTCTCAATTTTGCCCTGTACCCTGTACTGGAAAAGTACAAGGAATTCAAATACGACTGGGAGGAAGGTTATCTTAAAGGTACCGAGAGCTTCATCTTTTCCAATCATTTTGCCTCACTCCATATCTACTCAAGTACGATGAATGAGACTGGTACCAGGCCGGAAATCGAGATCTATGATGTAGGACAGGTCAATAACGTCGCCCAGCTTGTAAGAGAAGGTTACCTTAAGACTCCCGTATACCTCCAGTTTGTGATGGGTATCCTGGGAGGAATTCCAGCCACGATCGATAACCTGTTATACCTGATCAGGGAATCAAAAAGATTATTGCACGATGACTTTAAATGGTCGGTTTGCGCTGCCGGAAGATTCCAGTTCCCCATGGGTGTTGTCAACGTACTTGAAGGTGGCTTCTGGAGAGTAGGCCTGGAAGACAACCTTTATCTGGAAAAGGGCGTACTGGCAAAGAGCAGCGCCGAACAGGTTGAAAAGGCAATCCGGATAATTCGTGAACTTGGATATGAACCGGCAACACCGGATGAAGCCAGGGAGATTTTACAACTCAAAGGGATTGATAAGGTTAATTATTAAAAAAAGGAGTGAAACTATGGCAATGAAAAAAGGCGCTGAAATATTGAAGGACCTTTTTGATATTACGGGAAAGGTTGCTATTGTCACAGGAGCGACTGGTGGTTTTGGAAATACAATCAGCATGGCTTTAGCCATGGCAGGGGTAAAGGTCATGGCAACGGGCCGCAGCGAGGATAAGCTCAAACCACTTGTGGAAAGGATTAAAAAGGAAGGCGGCACAGCTTCTTTCTCAGCAGGTTCTCCTGTAGACCATGAAGATGTAAAAAGAGTGGTAAAGGAAACAGTCGATACATTCGGGAGGATAGATATCCTCATTACTGCAGCCGGAGTAAATAAACCGGGACCCATTGTTGAGCAGCCGCTTGAGGAATGGGAAATGATCATGGATGCCAATGTCAAAGGCACTTACCTTTTCTGTAAGGAAGCAGGAAAGGTAATGATCGCGCAGGGGAAGGGCGGCAAGGTTGTTCTGCTGGGATCGGCACGCGGGGATCTCGGTATGGCCAACTATTCCGCCTACAGCCCCTCAAAGGGTGCCGTCCATCTTCTCGCAAAGACTCTCGGCTGCGAATGGGGACAATACGGTATAAATGTCAACGCCATATCACCAACGGTCTTCAGAACAGCCCTCACGCAGTGGATGTTTGATGACCAGGCATTCTATAAGAATTTTTTAAGGAGAATCCCCATAGGCAGGCTTGGCGAACCTGAAGATTTTATCGGGATCATTATCTACCTTTGTTCAAAGGCATCGGATTTTGTAACAGGCGCTGTAATCTGCGTGGACGGTGGCTATGCTGCCGGCTAGGAGGTACAATTGAATGCCTGAGATCAGGAATATAACCACCATAGGCGCCGGCTTGATGGGACATGGCATTGCCCAGGTATTTGCCGCAAAAGAATATAACGTTATATTGATGGACCTGAACGATGATCTTGCTTGTTCAGGCTATTAAAAATATAAGGTCCAACCTGGCTCTTATGGCTGATAACAATATCGGAGCCTACAAGGATATTGACCCTGTCATTTCGCGGATAAAGATTACAACTGATATGTCGGAAGCATTGCCAATGCCCATTTTGTAGTGGAAGCTGTATCTGAGAATCTTGAACTTAAACAAAAAATATTTCAGAAGCTGGATGCTTTGTGCCAAAGGGATGCCATACTCGCCACAAATACTTCAGTTATCAGTATTACTGAAATTGCTTCAAACACCATGTTTCGTGACAGAATCGTGGGAACCCACTTCTGGAATCCCCCATATCTTATTCCTCTCGTAGAAGTGGTTCGCGGAAAGGATACATCAGATGAAACCTTGGATCAGACTTTTCCTTGCTTCAGGCTGTGGGGAAACATCCTGTACGTGTAAATAAGGATGTTCCGGGTTTTGTGGGAAACCGTTTACAGCACGCTCTGTGGCGAGAAGCCATATCCATTGTTGAGAAGGGAATCGCTGATGCCGAAACAGTGGATGAATGCATACGATTTGGATTTGGATTAAGGCTGCCTGTCCTTGGCCCTATCGAAAAATGCCGATATGGTCGGCACAGAACTGATTCTGGCGATCCATGAATATATTCTAAAGTATCTGGAGAGTTCGCCCGAACCATCCCCTCTTCTTAGAAAATTTGTCGAATGATGGTGATCTTGGTTTTAAATCCGGTCGGGGGTTCCGGGAATGGCCAAGTGAAAAGGTTGAAAAATCCAGGAAGAGGCTTCAGGAATATCTATTGGAGGCCATTAAAAAAGGAGACAGGTCTAAATGACTGGGCGTTATCCTGGCTATCGATGGTATGTGCTTATTACGCTTATCGTAGCTCATTTGCTGCAGGGGATGGCACTGATCGGGCCAACGCCATTAATCGGTTCAATAGCCGAATCTCTACATGCAAATCTGGGAACTGCAACTGCGGCATCGATGCTGCCTTTTACGCTAATGGTCGCAATTGGCGGACTTATCAGCGGTATAATTCTTGACCGCTGGGGACTTGCAAGAACATATGTCCTGTTTTGTATAATGGAAACTGTAGCGGCATTGTTGATTGCTGTGTTTGGTGAATCAATTGCAGGAATAATCATTCTTCGAGGATTGCAGGGGCTGGGTTGTGGGCCAATTACCGCGTCAGGTCCCAAATTAGCAGCTGAATGGTTTCCCCCAAATCAAAGATCAATGGTACAGGGCTTTACAGGTGCGGCACTTTCAATAGGCATTATTATCGGTTTGAACCTTGGCCCTTTTATTGCGAACCTAAGAGGATGGAATACATCCCTTACGGTTCTTGGCGGGTTAATGGTTATTGCTGTTGTCCTGAGCATTATTTTTCTTTATGGCCCGAAAGCTCCCGGCTCATTGGCTGATCAGATGGCAAAAGATGATGTACTGAAAAATTTTAAAAAAGTATTCAAGCTGTCTTCTTTCTGGGCGACATTAATCTCTGCATTTGCATTGGCATGGGTGATGCAAGGGTACCAGGACCTGACTCCAGGCCGGATAGCGGTTAGCCCCCCTGCCGGACTGGGGTTAGGTTCAATAATTTCCGGGCGAATGATGGGGATACTCGTATTTGCTTTTATATTAGGGTCGCTAATTTCTCCTGTAATGGCCGAGAAGATTTTTCATGGCAAGTATGGCAGGGCAGTTACCTTTAGTTTTTCCCTTACTGCTATTTTTTGTCTCACAGTCATGTCTCCTGCAGTAATATCCAGCATGCCGCTGTTAGCAGTATGCCTTTTTCTTACCGGATTTTTTATGGGTATGCCGAATGCAATCAACATGTCTTTCATTGCAAATAACTATTCCGAACATATAACCGGCAGTGTCGGCGGTTTTACAATGGGATTGGGGATCTTTGGAGGGGCAATAGGAGTGGCAGCAGGATCAACAGCCTTGCATATTACCGGTATGTATGACATATCGATAATGATCGTCGCAGCAGTAGCCGTAATTGGAGCTCTGGCCGGTTTGGGTATTAAGCCGCCGAGAGATATGATTAATTATTAATAATGGCAATTTAAATAATGCAGGAAAGCAGGAAAGGGGATTCTCAAATGAAAAGTAACTATGGAACAAGGAACAAAATAATCTTTACGGCATTCTGTTTTATTATCAGTTTTACTCTGTCACAATTTTCATTAGCTCAGGACACCGGGCCGAAGCCCAGGCCAAAAATGGGTTTCAATCCCTTTCAGATGGATTCCCGTGCCAAGGAACTGACCTATCACTTTAATGATACGAACGAAGACCTTAAATACTGCCTGTTTGTTTCATCAAAGGTAAGCAAAGACAAAAAAGCCCCTCTCATTGTTACCCTGCATGGTCTGGGTGCGGGTCCGCAAATTATGCTTACAAAAGAGGCTGTGGATCTTGCAGAGGAAGGAGGCTACATCCTCGTGGGCCCTATGGGCTATAATGTACGAGGGTGGTACGGTATCCCGATGACGCCATTTCCAGAGATGGGCAAGACTCCTCCCAAACAGGCTCAAACCGGCGACAATACAGAGCCTAAACCAAAGGCTTCCTTGTTTTATGATCCCAATGATCCGCCGAACCTGCGCGAACTGAGCGAAAAGGATGTAATGAATGTTCTGGATATCGTGCGCAGGGAGTATAATGTTGATGAGAACCGGATATACCTGATGGGCCATTCCATGGGCGGAGCCGGAACGCTTCACCTGGGAGCCAAGTATGGATCAATCTGGGCTGCCATAGCCCCCATTGCACCGGCCGCCTTTGGCATAGCGCCCGACAGCCTGGAGAAAATCAAAAACATGCCGGTGATATTTGTTCATGGCGCTGCTGACGAGGTGGTTCCGGTTGATATCTCCCGCAGGTGGGTTGAAAAGGCCAAAGAATTGAATATGAGCTATGAATACAACGAAATGGAGGGGATAAGTCACGGCCCCGTGATCACGGCCGCTCTTCCGAGTGTCTACGAATTTTTCAGCAAACACTCAAAATCTGAATAGGCTTTTAAATTAAGTGAAGGGTGGCGTAGTATCTTCCTTCCTGTTTTTTATCTGTGATTCCCCGGCTTGCTTGTCACGGCATCTTGTCCCGGCGAAGCGTTGGTGTAATCAGAAGCTTTAAGCGGAGACGGAACCGGGGAATCTATATTTTTTGTTTGTCATTTTCCAGATCGGATTTCTCAACTTAAAAACCGTACAGTGTCCCCTTTTTCATTATAAAAGTTATTTAAATATTCAAAGACATCCCCCTTTATGTGACACCTCGTCTTTTTATTAATGTCCCATTTAACATCCATTATACCTTGACAACCTATTGTAATCCTGTCATACAATCACTCTCGAAAAAATCATATCGATTCAGGCATGGAATCTGGTCGCCCGGCTGCGCCGGACAACCGGGAAAATTTTACCAGAGCGGTTCCCTGAAAATAGCGGGAAAGGGGAACACGGATTCTTTGCTTGGCGCCAAATACTTCTTTTTTGTTAATGGCGGTCTGATGTTAAAATCGCCGCTGTAGCGTGTCTGTTTCCACTGAGTCTGTACATTGGATGGGAGGAATCAATATGAAAGCACCACATCTTTTCTTATGGCTTTTCGTCGCCTTAATCGGCCCGGCAATTGTTGCAGCACCTGTACTGGCACAGGATGATTGCGCAAATCTAAAGAAGCAGAAATTAGATAATGTTACGATCACTTCGGCTGTTTTTATAAATGATCCCGGGGGTTTCACGCTGCCCCAGACGCCCGGCATGTTCGGCACACCCCCGGGGCTGAAGACAACTGCTCAGTTCTGCCGTGTAACCGGATTTATTGAGCCGGTGCAGAACTCGCATATCGGTTTCGAGGTCTGGCTGCCGCCCGCGGATAAGTGGAACAACCGGTACTTCGGCGTCGGCAATCCGGCATTTGAAGGCGCGATAAAATATCAA
>CAVZMS010000092.1:0-5235 GCA_963776085.1 uncultured delta proteobacterium | reverse complement strand
GCTGAGGGTGGCGACCATCCCCACGGTCGGAGGAGAAGAGGACGTGGTCATGCGTATCTTGGCCGCCGGTGAACCCTTCCTCCTTTCAGCCATGGGTATGAGCCCCAGGAATAAGGAACTTGTAATTAGATTGTCGCCAGCCGTACGGAATTGTCCTTGTCGTAGGGCCTACCGGTAGCGGTAAAACCACTACCCTTCATGCAGCCCTGCATCATATAAATAAGGCGGACACAAAGATCTGGACGGCAGAAGACCCTGTCGAAATTACCCAGAAGGGCCTTCGACAGGTGCAGGTGCAGCCCGAGATAGGATTTGACTTTGCTGCCGCAATGCGCTCCTTTTTTGAGGGCGGATCCTGATGTGATCATGGTGGGAGAGATGAGGGATCATGAGACGGTTGCCACGGGTATTGAGGCATCCCTTACAGGCCATCTTGTATTCAGCACGCTCCATACCAACAGCGCGCCCGAGACCATTACCAGACTCCTTGACATGGGCATGGACCCGTTTAACTTTGCCGATGCCCTTCTCGGCGTCCTCGCACAACGTCTTATAAGGACCCTTTGCAAGAGCTGTAAAGAGTCATACCATCCCGACAAGGAGGAATACAACAACCTTCTCAGGTCCTATGGCGAAAATTTCGACGCCCTGGGATTCCCTTACACCGATGACCTTGTGCTTTACCGCGCGCATGGATGCGACAGGTGCAATAATTCCGGGTATAAAGGTCGAACCGGAATTATTGAACTCCTTGAAGGCACCGATAAGATGAAGGCACTGATCCAGGGCAAGGCCAAGATGGAGGAATTAAGGGAACAGGCCACGAAAGACGGCATGACAACCCTTATGCAGGACGGTATCAGAAAGGTGTTTCTGGGAGTAACGGATATCCAGCAGGTCAGGAAGGTCTGTATAAAATAAACCAACATCGGCTGAAGCCGATAGCTTTCAGGGCCAAGGGTTCCAGGGTTCAAGTGTAGGGATAAAGGAGCCAGTAGAAAGAAGTCAGAATGTTGAATGTTGAACAAGGAATTTTTAATATTGAAGTTTATTCTTCTCCTCAAAATTCTACAGCTCATTATTCATCATTCAATGTTCTCTTTTAGCGCCCTGCGCTATGTACCATGTTCTTCCCTCGACCCCTTGAATCCTAATAAACCTCTTATATCCTCAATCCTGTCAGGAGGCCCTCTCTTATGGCATCCAGGGCATTTCTCGGCCCACTGGCATCGCCTATGACATAGAGGGTCTTGACCAGCGACTTAATCTCATCCTCCAGGCTGTTTTTCAGGCTCCGCTCCCGCGGCGATGACGATCGAATCCGCTGGGATAATATCACGTTTTTCCCCCTTTTCGATCTCAACACCCTCATCCCTGATTTCTATGGCCCTGGCCCCTGTAATAATCCTCACCCCAAGTCTCTTGAGTTCCGCAATTATCGTCCACCGGGTGGAAATCCCTATATCCCTTCCATATTTGGGAAACATCTCCACAACAGTGACTTCCTTGCTCCCCCTGTTAATAAGGAGTTCCAGGTTATCCCATGTCTCGGCCCTGTTGGCGGCCAGAAAATGCAGGGCATCAGGCGGTAAGGTCCCCTGGTTGGCGAGATATATAGCCGTCTCCAGGCCCACGGCATTTCCTCCGACAATAACCACCTTCTTCCCAACCTTTATCCTCCCAGACAGGAGATCCCACGCCATAACCACCTTATTATCTTCTATGCCTTTAATATCAGGGGTCAAAGGCCTTGCGCCTGTTGCAAGTATAACGACATCCGGGTCATTCTCCTTCACAAACCCCGCATCAATCTCCCTGCCCAGCAATAGATCCACATCTAAAGCGCGCAGATTTTCCATAAGGTCAACAGCCGCCGAGACAAGCTCGGACCTGCCTGGGATATACCGGTTCAAAAGGAGTTGTCCTCCCAGTTGTTTGCTCTTCTCCGCCAGCTTGACCTTATGCCCGCGCTCGGCCGCTGTGCAGGCGGCCTTCATGCCTGCGGGACCCCCTCCTATAACCAGGACCTTTTTAGGATGGTCCGATATTGCGATCTCCGTTTCTCTTTCCATGCCCGCCCTCGGGTTTACCAGACATGTAACGGGCTGAGACTCAAATATCCTGTCAAAACACCCCTGGTTGCATGCCACGCAATGATAGATAAGGTTGCAATTCCCTATTCTTGCCTTCTCAGGGAGGTACGGATCTGCGATAAGGGCCCTTGCCATGGTCACGAGGTCCGCCTCCCCGTTCCTTAATATCTCTTCACCAATGCAGGGATCATTTATCCGATTGCTGGCAAGCACAGGGGTCGAAACAGCCAACTTGATGCCCTGGGCGAGGTAGACATAGGCCCGTCGCGGGACGGACATAGTCAACTGGGGGACGCGTGTCTCGTGCCACCCTCCGGTTATGTCAAATAGATCTATGCCGACCTTTTCCAACTCCCGGGCAAAGATCCTCGTCTCTCTATTGGTGTTTCCCCCGTTCATGAAGTCATTGCCCGCCAGGCGCATGATGACAGGATAATCCTTTCCGACCCCCTTTCTGACCTTCTCCGCGATCTCCAGACCGAAACGCATCCGGTTCTCAAAAGACCCGCCGTATCCATCCTCCCGCAGATTCGTCAGGGGAGACAGGAACTGGCTGATAAGATACCCGGCACTGCCGAGTATCTCAATCGCGTCAAAGCCTGAAATCTTTGCGCGAACCGCGGCCCCAGCAAACCTGTCCTGCACCACAGGAATTTCTTCCAGATCAAGCGCCCTCGGCGTTTCACCGGTGAAGGTTGACCTCACGCTAGACGCTGAAATAGGTTTTTGACCGCCTATCATGGAGGAATGGACATAACGGCCTGCCTGGTAGAGCTGGGCCGCTATCTTGGCACCCTCGCCCTTTACCTCATCGGTCAATCTTCTGAGCCCTGGAATATAACGGTCATGATCAATACGTATCATGCACGACATGCTGCCCTGCTCATCTATGGGACAACCTCCGACAATAATAAGTCCGACTCCCCCCCTTGCCCTCAGGGCATAAAAATCCACCAGCCGATCCGTCACAAATCCCTCCGGCGTGTAACCCAGATGCATGGCCGTCATGACAATCCGGTTTTTCAACTCCATGCCGTTAATCTTAATCGTTGAAAACAGATTGGAGAATTCCATCTTTTTGACCTTCATTCTAAGGACTGAGATTTTAACTGATATTTTAAGGGGACATATATATGAAGGGCCCCATAAATACAATAAAAAGCTTGGTCGTCACATATCGTTTAAATTTACCAGCGCATCCATATTCTAGATGGGTCTCGCACTGAATCGTGGTTTATTACACTCTAATGAGTCCGGGGAGACCCGCACACGCACCATAACACAACTAGATAATGCCCTTATCCAACCGCAAGGCAAAGGCCAATTATGACAAGGCTGTAAGATCCATGGAACAGATGGAACTGTCTATAGCCGATTTGGAAAACTTGTGCAACTGGACGTCAAGTCCGCCTATATCGAGGCACTAAAAACCAGGCAGATGATAGAGGCCACAAAGGTGACTCGTGAACTACAGCAGAAGAATATGGACGCCGAGCTAGAAAAATTCCGCGTGGGAAAATCTACAAATTTCCTCGTCTTGCAGGCACAACGCAATTTCACTGCCGCAAAGCTTGAGGAATCAGGGGCCATGGTTGGTTATCTAAACTCCCTTATAGACCTTTACCAGATGCAGGGCACGTTGCTTGAACGACGCGGCATTGAAACCCCTGACCTCGATGAATAATGTGTTTATGGACATGCCCTGAGACCTTTTAATCTGTCATTTCTTTGAAATCCCTGACTTGACATACACATGCTTTTTTTTAAAATAGTTATAACATAATAGATCATTGACAAACCTTATACTGATAATCCCTTTTTCCGGCATTTTATGCCGGCAACTTTTCCCAGAATCACCTTAAAAGAAGGAGGCAGAAATGAACCGATTGTCCTCAATAATAGTAATGGCAATAGCCCTTTGCTGGTCGATGCTCTCCGCGGATGCGCGGGAGGAAGGCCAGGCCGAAAAATACCTTGGCGAGAGGGAGATGTGCCTCGACGTGGTCCAGATCAAAGAATCGCTGGTTCTGGATAATCAGTGCATTATATTTGAGACTTACGGAGGCGCTTTCTATTTAAACCGCCTTCCCGTGCTCTGCAACGGCCTCAAAATCTCGGGCGGCTTCTCCTATGAAACCCATATCGATAAGCTCTGCAAACAGGATGCGATCACCGTACTGGAGCCCGGCTCAGCCCTAGGCGGCACCTGCATGATAGGCGAGTTTGTGCGCTTCAAACAGAAGGGCACGCTGAGTGATATCAGAAAGCTTCTGGAAGATGGGCTTTTAGACGATCTGATCAAAAAGGGCGCCTTTGAAGAAGTCTTCCCTGCGAAGGAATAATTCACATAATAACATGAAGGATGTGAGGTTCGTCGGATGCCGGCCTCGGACAACCCTTAATCATCTATACCTGCGGGTCTCCTTTACATTGATATAAGGGGACACTGAAAATCGATCAAGTTGAGAGTATTTTACCCTTGCATATTGAAAAAGGCTATTATGCTTTATTATGCCACCAATCAAATTTAAAAAATCAAGTTAATGAAAGGATGATCAATGAAAGCTGATGAGGTGTCAGGGTGTTATTCCTGATACCTCTTTTTTGACAAGCAAGAGGATTATTATTCATTTTTCCACTCAGGCCTTCTTTTTTCAAGAAAGGCCTTCAATCCTTCATGGGCGTCATGGGTCTTCATAAGCTCGTTAAGGTAGACATCCTCAATTAGCCGAAGAGAAGGCTCTAGATCATCCTTTAGTCCAGACATCATGGCCTTTTTTGTCAGCCTCAGGACCACCGAACTCAGTTTAATATATGGTTTCAGAAATATCTCTGTCTCTTTTTCAAGTTCCTCTTCTTTTACTACCTTATTGATTAAACCAAGGTTAATGCCTCTTGAGCAGATATGATTTTCCCTGAAAATATCAGTTCAGCCGCAGCCTTCCTCCCGATAATACGCTGGCATTATCAGCGCGGCAATAGGAGGATATACACCCACCTGGATCTCCGGCTGCCCGAATTTCGCGCCCTCGGATGCCAAAACCAGATCACAAAATATTGCCAACTCACACCCTCCTCCTAGGCATGAGCTATAGACAGAGGCCATGTCAGTACCCCCAGTTTATCCATTCGACTGAGATCC
>CAVZMS010000091.1:0-12322 GCA_963776085.1 uncultured delta proteobacterium | reverse complement strand
ATTCAAGGTGCAGAGCACCCCAGTTAAACAGGTTGTACGTTTATCGGGGTAAAAATGTTACATCGTAGTGGCGCGATTCATCGCACCTCCATATTCTGAATTCTGACTCCTGATTTCTTTGTCTTTTTAAAACGGAAGTGGACGGCTCACTGGTGGGGCCCCCGGACTTCAAATCCGGTGTGCCGGGCTAGAACCTCGGCAGGTGGGTTCGATTCCCATGCACTTCCGCCATAAATTAAAGGACGGGTATTTCGGCAAGTCTGTCCTCCGAATTCCACACTGAGCAATATCTCACTATTTTGCCTCTACATCCTTTATTTATTTCCTACAAAACAAGAATAGAGATTCTATTTTCTCATTAATTCCATATCCCCTTTGACCTTTCCTCCAAAAACCGGGATATTTTCGGATGAGTCCTTTCTGGCAAAATGAAAAGGGCGTCGCTAAAAACTAAAGACTTGCAAAATAGAGATCTTACATGTATTTTTATCACATGTGTAACCCTATGATATCTGTATGACGTTATGGACATGGTAAAAATAATAAACTGGTTAAGAAGTATTGAACTCCTCGCCGGTAATGTTTATCTCGAGGCTTCCAATAAGTTTGCATCAGATCAAGAATTTTCCTCTTTTCTTTCAAGGCTGAATCAGGATGAAACCTGGCATTCTTATCTGTTAGGTAACGCTTTAGAAACTATTCAAGAGAAGAAATCTCTTCCAAAATTTGGCATAATGATAGACCCTGTCACTAAAGAAGAGATAGAGGCACCGTTCAGAAATATATATTATTTAATAAACAAAAGAGTTATCACGAAAAAGGAATTGGTTGACAGTATTGTCAAGGCCGAGTTTTCTGAATGGAATAGTATTTTTTTATACGCAATAAAATTGGTTAGAGGTCTAACTACTGACTTTCAACATGCTGCAGCGACCATTGAAGTTCACAAAAAAACGATACAAACATTTTTAGAAGAACTTCCGGAAGAGATAAGACCACATGACAACCTTTTTAAATTACCTGATATATGGGAAAGGAAAATTCTTATTGTAGGGGAAGACACCTCTTTCAGAGAGTTTTTGTCGGATCTATTAAAAAGTTTGGGCGAAATTGAGGAAGCAGCCAACGGTTGGGAAGGTTTGGAAAAGATCAGAGGCACTTTTTTTAACGTAATTATATCAGAAATCAAGATGGAAAAAATGAGTGGCATCGAGTTATACCAGAAGTCCATTGAGCTAACGCCGCTTATTAGCAGGAATTTTCTCTTTTGTTCTGATGAGATATCGCCTGAATCAAAGACCTTTTTTGAGGATAACCACTTAACTTATTTGGAAAAACCCGTAAACATTAAAAGACTTATGCAAATTGTTCAAGATATATTAGGTAAGACCTTGTAAACTGCCCTGATCAAGATCCTGTCCATCAATGCCCAATAGACCCCGATTGAATCCCCTATATGCGCAGCATGAAGGATCAGGTGAACGGAAAGCGTAATACTCGATGTTCGACTACCAAAAAACAGGACGTTATTTCGCTCAGGTATCGGATGATATAAAGGATATCGCCGAAGAGGAACTTCTATCCCTGGGCGCTTCGGATACGAGACCAACATACAGGGGGATCTCATTTACCGCGAACCATGAGACCCTTTACGCCGTCAATTTTCATTCCCGCCTTATTAATCGTGTGCTCGCGCCGCTGGTCTCATTTGATTGCCATTCCGATAAGTATTTGTATAATAGATCATTGCAGGTCGGGTGGGATAATTTTCTTGATCCGTCAAAGACATTCGCGATATTCGCCTCTGTCTCAAACAGCTCAATCAGACATTCAAGATTCGCCGCCCTCCGTTTAAAGGACGCGATAGTGGATTACTTTCGGAAAGACGGTGGGGGACGTCCTTCAATCGACGCGAAAGATCCCGATGTATGGTTTAATCTGTATATAAATAACAATAAGGCGGTGATAAGTTTCGATACATCCGGTGGATCTCTACATCGTCGCGGTTATCGCGGGAAGAATGTTCCGGCCCCCATGATTGAGACGCTGGCGGCGGCAATCATTCGGCACTCGGGATGGGACGGAAGCGCGCCTTTGTATGACCCGTTCTGCGGATCAGGCACACTGCTTTGCGAGGCCTATATGCGGCTATCCAACACGCCGGCAGGCATCCTTCGGACAAGATTCGGGTTTGAAGGACTACCTGATTTCGATCCTTCTCTCTGGCACAAGGTCAAAAGGGAGGGGATGAAAAAGATAAAAGCAATATCAAGGGGTGTCATCCGGGGAAGCGATATATCCATAGAGGCTGTCAAAGCCTCAACCCATAACTGCTCGTTAATCGGCGCGGGGAAGCTTATTGGGATAGAGAAAAAGGATGTCTTTGATATCGATAATATCCAAAATAAGGTCATCATCTGCAACCCCCCATACGGAATCAGGATGGCAAAGGGGGAGGACCTCGGTGCTTTTTATAAAAGATTCGGCGATTTTCTCAAGAAGAGATGCAATGGTTCAGCGGCATATATCTATTTCGGCGAGAGGAAATACATAAAGAACATAGGCTTGAAACCGTCATGGAAAAGGCCGCTTTCCAATGGTGGGCTTGACGGTCGGCTGGTAAAGTTTGAGATGTATTGATATAAATAGGCTCAAGGCACATGGCGTAAGGTTTAAGGTTTAAGGTTTAAGGTTTAAGGTCCTAGGTTTCATGACGGACTACTGACAAAGGACAACTGACACTATTTTTCAAAGGAGGCAATTATAGATCTGATGGGGTCAAGGGAATCTAAACAAGGGGAAACCAAGATAAGCAGGAAGGAGATGGACCAGGTAGTGGCCCAGGCCCGTAGGGCAGGGGAAGAACGCATGAAAGGTTATCGTGAGCAGTCCCTGAGGATCCATCCATGGATATGCGCCCGCTGTGGCATGGAGTTTACCAACAGGAACCTCCATATGCTCACGGTTCATCACAGGGACCACGATCACGATAACAACCCGGCCGACGGCAGCAACTGGGAAAATCTGTGCATATATTGCCATGACAATGAACACAGGAGATATCTGGATCATCTTGAAGGTGATGCCGGCGGGGCCGGTGAAGAGACGAGCAAACCAGTTACCCACAGGCCTTTCGCCGGGCTGGCTGATCTGCTGAAGAAAAATAAGTAATCCTTTGTGGTCTGAGGTGAAATCGTTTTCGAATGAGCGCCAACTGGATTGAAAGGAGTAAAAGAAAGATGTTAAAAAAGATCCTTACAATAATCATGGGAATCATCTTTATCTCTTTAAGTGCCTCGGCAGTCTTTTCCGGATATCATCATATGGGAGAGAAAGATCTGCCACAATTTCTGCAAGCCTTTCCCGATAAAGGAAATACGAAGCTGGACAGCTGCGCCCTGTGCCACACGGGCGGACAATATGAGAAAAGACCCGGCGTATTCGTCAGCATGGGGAGCTGTCAATGGTGTCATTACAGATACGGATATGATGGAAAAGGGGACATTAGCGATACCTTGAATCCTTATGGAAAGGATTACCTGGCTAACGGCAGGGACGCGGCGTCCGTCATTGCCATTAATCCAAAAGATTCGGATGGGGACGGCTATACTAATGAAGCGGAGATCGCGTCCGTAAGGTTTCCGGGAAACAAGGAAGATGACCCGGCTAAAAAGGTTGCCACTTCGGTTGTATATACAAGTCAGCAATTGGAGGCACTGCCCAGGCATACGCAATTTTTGCTAATGAGCGCCAGCAAATCAGAGGATTATTACGCGGAATATACAGGTGTGACGCTGGAAACGCTTCTTAGAGACGCCGGTATTTCGGATAAGGCCACTGGGATTCGCATCTATTCTCCTGACGGATGGTCCCAGTATCATCCCCTGGAGGCAGATCCTGACCCGTCTTTATACCATGTCTACGGGATATATCCTGAAGCCGTCTATCAATATGACCCGCGGGCGGACAAGGCCAAGGGAGGATGGGTTGATTATAGTGCACCTTCATCCAAAGGCCGTAATAATAATGACCCGATTAATGTTACAGGCGGATTAAGACTGATGCTGGCATATAAACGGGACGGACAAGACCTGACGACCGGCACCCTGACCGCGGATAATAAGTTGGAAGGGGAGGGACCTTACCGGGTTATTGTGCCGCAGAAGACCTTGAACCCGCCTGATCAGGGGAGCGCTGCCGTTGATCAGGATGTCATCTGGCCCTACAAGGCCGATTGGGACCATAGTGCTGGCGCGTCCACCCGGACGGCTACCATTATCAAGGTAGAGCCTCTGCCAGAGGGGACTACTGATATAGATCTCCTAGAGGCCGGATGGCAGTTTGTGGAACAGGGCAAGATCATCATCTATGGCGCGATCAAGGGACTTCCCTAACTATAAACCCTATATCCATAAAAAGTTTTTCGAATAGTAGGAATAATTAATAGGATCTGGCCTTTAATATTGGATGAAAAAAGTGAAGAATGGAGGTCTGCCTCAAATTAGTTTAAGCGGCCATATGTTAATAGTTTCGATCGTAATCGAAACTATTTGACAAAACTTTCGATTTGAAGGCTGAAAGGGAGGTGGATTTTGTAACCGGAGTATACAAATCGCCTCTGCCGGTAGAAGCAAAATATGTCGCTGACCTGGACTGGAAAGATAAGCGGATCAGTGGGCTCAGGCTTTTTCTGCGTCGTTTTCCAAAGACAAAACGAGCAGTGTTGGTAACCAGAAACTTCGAGGGTGAAACCACTCTAGATGCCGCTTCTGTCATAACCGTCCCCCTCTGGAAATTTCTTTTAAGGTCCAGTGATTATCTGGCTGGAGCGGGTAGCCACGTACCCTGAGGAGAATCCTTATGCAACTACTCGTTGACCAACTTGTCCAGCAACTTGATATCCTCAAGAACACAATCTTTTTAGCTCGCAGTTCGGGCTCAAACTGACTTGACACAGGGTTTCCTGTTGGCTATACTTCGGATATCCACAGGAGGTAACGCTATGGTTACAAAAATTCAAAAATGGGGAAACAGCCAGGGATTGCGTCTTGCCAGGCAGGTGCTTGAGGACGCCCACATTTCGGTTGGTGATGAGGTCGATGTAACGGCACGGGACGGCATGATTGTCATTGCTCCCGCAAGACGTATTCGCGGTAAGCAGAGCCTGCAAGAACTGGTCTCACGCATACCCAAGAACTACAAGCCCGGAGAAGTTGATTGGGGTGAACCAGTCGGCAGAGAGGTCTGGTAGGTGAAACAATACGTTCCTGAAAAGGGGGATTTCATTGCCGTCACCTTTGATCCCCAGTCCGGTCATGAGCAGAGAGGCCGCCGCCCTGCGCTTGTCGTGAGTAACACCCTGTTTAACCAACAAACAGGGCTTGCAATCGTATGTCCCATAACCAACACCGATCGCGGTTACCCTTTTCATGTGGCAGTCACTAACGATCCGGATGTCAGAGGATTCGTTATGGTTGAACAGGTGAAGTCCATCGATTTCCGTGCACGTAAAGCCAAGCTTATCGGAAGGGCTTCAGATGACGTACTTGATATGGTTCTGTCCATACTTGACGCCTGTATTTATTGAAGGCCGAACCAGTCGTTCCACCGCATTTAACGTCCTTAAATAGTTAAATAACGAAACTGCAACGAAAAGGGATTAGGGCTTGAAAGGTTGTTGAGCAAGGCCTCATAGAAGGGGACATAGATTCCAAGACGATTTAAGAAAAATTGGATTTAATATTTAATGATGCCGACAAAATAATCTTCCCATAATGGATCGATCAATACGGGATAAATCTTATGAATAAAGACCTGTTTCGATATCAGATTCGGGTCAGTCCGAGGGCAAAGAACCCGCGCTTAAATGTGACGCTCCGGCATGGCCTTGAGGTCGTCATTCCAAAGGGCTACGACCAAACAAAGGTTCCAGGTCTTCTTAGCAGAAATAAAGAATGGATCAAGGCCTCGCTGGAAAGGGTTGAACTGAACAGGAAATTTGTTGAGCCGGAGCCCGAATGGCAGTTGCCGACAGATATCTTGCTGCCGGCAATTGGGCAGAAATGGCGTCTGGAAAGCAGGGAGAGCGATTACGCTTCGGTGAGAGTTCGGGAGGTGAAAGCGGGTCATTTATTGATTTTCGGAAAGATCGGAAATGACAAGGCGTGCATGAAGGCTCTACATCGTTGGCTTCTTCGCCGGGCTAAAGACTCAATCGTTCCCATACTTGAAAAGATAAGCGCGAGAACGGGATTGCATTTCAACAGGGTGTCCATCAAAGGACAGAGGACACGGTGGGCGAGTTGTTCACAGAAACGGTCGATCTCCCTTAACGCGAAGCTCCTCTTTCTGGAGCCGGATCTGGTCGAATACTGCATGGTTCATGAGCTATGCCATGTTGAGCATATGAATCATTCGAAAAAATTTTGGTCGCTTGTTCAACACTATTCTCCGAACTATCGTGATAAGGATCGCCGTCTGCGGGACGCCTGGAAGACCCTGCCACGCTGGATGGATTATGTAAAAGTTTAAGGAGACACAGGTTTCAAAAAGATTTAAGAAAAATTGGATTTAATATTTTAAAGATGAAGGAAAAATTAGAGAGTGGATGGGATTGATATTGGGAGAGAAGGAGATACGTTTGTATGACTCATAAAAAAATCGCGATGGAGCATGATAAGAAGATTGCTCTTGTTGCGCACGACAACAAGAAGCGTGATCTGGTTGAATGGGCAAAATTCAATCGAGTGCTCTTGGCTCATCACAAGATATATGCGACAGGGACAACCGGCGAGATATTGGAACAAGAGCTTGATTTTAAAATCACCAAACTTCAGAGTGGTCCATTGGGCGGGGATCAGCAAATCGGCGCCAAGATAGCCGATAGTGAAATCGATTTTCTCATCTTTTTCTGGGATCCGCTCGAACCGCAGCCCCATGATCCGGATGTCAAGGCGCTCTTGCGCATGGCGGTTGTTTGGAACATACCCATTGCCTGCAATCGCTCTTCAGCAGATTTTATGATCTCCTCTCCCTTGATGGATGGCGATTATGATCGCCTTGTACCGGATTACGATGTATTATATCGAACCCGGAAGATAATCGGTGGAGAATAAGCAGGAACAGCATAGTTGTAGCGCGTGTGGCGCATGATAGAGGATAACAAAAAAAATATCATCATGTCAGAAGGGATTCCATGGATTCAATCTGGATCGAGATCTCTATAATCGTCTTGCTTATTATATTAAACGGCCTGCTCGCCCTGTCCGAGCTTGCTATTGTTTCATCCAGGAAGGCACGGCTGGAACAGTGGGCTAATGAAGGCAATCCCAAGGCAGCCATTGCCTTGCAACTCGCCAATTCCCCTGACAGTCTATTGTCAACCACGCAAATCGGCATTACCTTTATCGGCATCCTTGCGGGCGCCTTCGGAGGCGCTACTATTGCGGAACCGATTACCCGATATATTGCACTGTTACCCTTGCTTTCCAGGTACAGTGAGGCGATCGGGGTCACGATCGTAGTCGTATGTATTACTTATTTTTCGCTGGTTATCGGTGAGCTGGTCCCTAAACGGATTGCCCTCAATAATCCTGAAAGGCTTGCCTGCCTTGTCGCTTCCCCGATTAAGAGACTTTCACGGCTTGCGCACCCGTTAGTAGTCTTATTAAGCGGTTCAACAAATATATTGCTGCGCATATTACGTGTAAAACCCTCCGCTGATCCTATCGTTACTGAAGAAGAAATCAAACTGCTGATTGACAAGGGCACGCAGGCAGGTACATTTCAGGAGTTCGAGCAGGACACGATTGAGCGCGTCTTTCGACTGGCCGATCGCCGGGTTTCCGTGCTGATGACACACAGGGCGGACATTATTTCGATCAATCTTAATGAAAGAGAGGAAGAATCCAAACAAAAGATCGCACGTTATAGATATTCATACTTCCCCGTTGTTCAAGATACGCTGGATAATATTGTGGGAGTTGTCCGAGGGAAGGATCTGCTCTCACTCTCTATGGAGGCAAAGCCCTTTAATATTAAAGAGATCTGCCGTAAACCACTTTTTGTTACGGAAAAAACGCCTGCCGTCAAGGTCTTGGAATTGTTCAAGACATCGAAGATGCATATCGCCTTTGTGGTGGATGAGTACGGCGCGATTCAAGGCCTTGTTACATTCGGCGATATCTTGCGTTCCGTCTTTGAAGATGTCGAAGACACTCCTGAAGAAGAAAGAGAAATATTAAAACGTGAAGACGGGTCATGGCTGATATCCGGAAGCCTGCCGCTGGACGAATTCATGGACTATATGGAAACCGGAAGACCGGATGAAAAGGAAAGGGCAGGGATAAACACAGTGGGCGGATTCGTAATGGCAAAGGTCGGAGCAGTGCCTTCAGAAGGGCAGCATTTCGAATGGAGAGGACTTAGATTTGAGGTTGTTGATATGGACGGCAGAAGGGTGGACAAGATTCTGGTGTCACGAAAATTGTGATAGAAACTATTTAGGTAATATGGTTTGATATTAGGTCTATATCGTTGTTTTTATATTTAATAGCAGGAAGGGAATATGTGCTGCAGAAAAAGACAAAGGAATTCTTGCCAGCCAGAAAGACAAGAGGGCAGACCTTCATTCTCGGTTAAACCATTTTCCGATCCATAGACGGAAGCGGTCCATGTATAGATAGAATACCGGCGTGACGAACAAGGTAAAAAGCTGGGAAAAGAACAAACCGCCGACAACCGCAAGTCCTAAGGGTTGACGTGATTCCGCACCCGCGCCCAAACCGAAGGCTATGGGCAATGTCCCCATCAGCGCTGACATTGTAGTCATCATGATGGGCCTGAACCTGACAACGCAGGCATCGAATATGGCCTCTTCCGGCGTCAAATTACGGGAGCGCTGGGCATCAATGGCAAAATCTATCATCATAATCCCGTTTTTCTTTACAAGCCCGATGAGCATGATAACCCCGACAAAGGCATAGATACTAAGCTCCACATTGAATAAAAGCAAAGTAACCAGTCCGCCGAATCCGGCAAAAGGCAGGGCGGAAAGAATAGTGACCGGATGTATAAAGCTTTCATAGAGTATGCCCAGCACCATATAAATGACTAAGATCGCCACTATAAGCAGGACCCCTAAACCTTTCATGGATGATTGATAAGCCTCAGCAGTGCCCTTATAACTGCATGTAATGCTCGCCGGAAGGATATTTGCTGCCAGATTGTCGATTTCAGTCGAAGCCTGTCCCAATGAAAAACCCGACGATAGGTTGAAAGAAAGCGTTACGGATATAGAGTGGCCAGTATGATTGATCGAGAGCGGTCCAAGATTAGTTTCGATATCTGCGACCGCCTTCAAGGGCACAAGTTGCCCTTTGCTGGAAGTCACATATAATAAAGACAGGGAGTTCGGGTCTGTTCTGAATTCCGGTTTCAACTCCAGGATTACCACATAGGTATTATTTGGGGCGTAAATGTTTGAAATCTGTTTGGAACCATAGGCGTTATAAAGTGTATCTTCAATACTCTCAACTGATACCCCCATAGCGGTGGCCTTATCCCTATTTATCTTAACCTCCACCTGGGGATTTTTCATTTCAAGGTCGCTGCTTATATCCGTCACACACGAAAGTCCGTGCATCTTTTCTTCCATAATTGAGGCGTATTTATACAGCTCAGTTGTATCCGGCCCTTGCAGACTGATCTGATACTGGCTTCTGCTCATCCTGCCTCCGACAGAGATCGGCGTCGGTGTTGAAAGAAATACATTCAATCCCGGTATCTGTGAGAGCTTGGCTCTCAGCCTGTTGACGATTTGATCTGCCGAAGATTCCCTTTCGCTGCGCGGTTTCAGGTGTATCATTACATTTCCGGTATTGCCGCCGATCCTGGACATAAAAGCCTCCACATCCGGGTCTTTTTGGACAATGGCCGTTACATCCTGCTGGTGACGTACCATCTCATCAAAAGATGTCCCCTGTGCTGCCTGTGTGGATGCCGAGATCATGCTGATATCCTCGCTGGGTATGAATCCCTTGGGGATTATCTTGAAAAGATAGATAGTGACAATAAGGATCACAGCGGAAAAGATCATCACCGAACGGCGATGAACCAGAGACCACCTCAGACCTGCCTTATAGATCTCCAACATACCATGGAAAAATCGCTCGAACATGTTGAACAGGTAACCATGCTTTTTCTCTGTCAGGTGCTGTAGAAATCGGCTGCACATCATGGGTGTCAGTGTAAGGGAGATAAAACCGGAGATAAGTATGGCGACGCCGATGGTAACGGCAAATTCATGGAAAAGCCTCCCCAGTATCCCGCCCATAAACAGCACCGGGATAAAGACGGCTGCAAGCGAGAATGTCATGGAAAGGATCGTGAAACCTATCTCTCTTGCCCCGTTTACGGCCGCATCAAAAGGCTTCTCGCCCATTTCCATGTGGCGTACGATATTTTCCAGCATGACAATCGCGTCATCCACAACAAAACCGACGCAGAGCGTCAATGCCATTAGGGAAAGATTGTCGAGGCTGAAACCCATCAGATACATGACGGCAAAGGTCCCGATAATCGACATGGGCAGGGCAAGACTGGGAATAATTGTCGCAGAGACATTGCGCAGGAAGATAAAGATGACCATAATTACGAGAAAGAGCGTCACCAGAAGGGTCAGCTTTACGTCTCTGACAGATTGCTGTATGGAGGTGGACCTGTCAAAAAGGATTTTTAAGGAGACCGATGCCGGTATCTGTAATTTCAATTTTTCGACCAGGCTTGTGACTTCCCGCGCCACAGCAACGGTATTGGTTCCAGGTTGCCGCTGCACGGCAACTATCATAGACTTCTGGTACCCATCAGAATCGAAATACCATGCCGCGCTCTTATCATCTTCAACACTGTCAAGGACATCGCCGACATCCTTGATTCTAACAGGTTTGCCGTTCTGATATGTGACAAGGAGATCGCGGTATCCGGCCGCTTCATTAATCTGTCCGTTGACCTGGACCGTATAGGCCACATGGGGTCCGTACAGGGTCCCGGTCGGGAGATTCACATTGCCGTTGCTGACCGTCTGGACGACCTGGTCCAGCCCTATATTTTTGTTAGCCAGCTTGTTCGGGTCCAGTTGGATGCGAACGGCATATTTCTGAGCGCCGAAGATGTTGACCTGGGCAACACCATTGATCATGGAGATCTGTTGACCTATTATGGTTTCGCCGTATTCGTTAAGTTCTGAAAGGGGGAGAGTCTTTGAGGTCAGCGCTATAAATATGATCGGCGACATGGCCGGGTTGACCTTCCTGTATGTAGGGGCGCTCGGCATATTCCTCGGCAGCCTTCCCAAGATCCCGGATATGGCGGACTGGACATCCTGGGCTGCACCATCGAGGTCCCTGGAAAGATCAAATTGGAGTGTGATGCTGGTCTCGCCTATACTGCTGGAAGAGGTCATGGAATCTATGCCGGATATGGTTGAAAACTGCTTTTCAAGTGGAGTCGCAATTGCAGATGCCATGGTTTCCGGGCTTGCCCCAGGAAGATGTGCCGAAACCTGGATGGTCGGATAATCGACATTGGGCAGATCGCTGACAGGCAGGCTATTGTATGCGGTAACCCCGAAGATCAATATCCCCAGCATAACCAGGGTTGTCATTACCGGTCTGAATATGAACAGGTCGGAGATGCTTTTCATTGCCTTGCCCCTGAACCTGTCTGTGTTCCGTTCTTAATCGAGACCTTAGCGCCGGGCGAGAGCTTCAACTGGCCGTCTGTTACCACCGTCTCACCGACGGACACCCCTTTCTCAATAACGGTCTGATCATTGGTCTCAAGTCCCTTCGTCACGCTGCGGGATTCCACTGTATTGTCATTTTTTACTATGAAGACATAATAGCCGTCCTGTCCCATCTGGACGGCCGCAGAGGGAACTACCACAGCATCAGCCTTAACGCCTAAAACAAAGGTAATATTCACAAACAGCCCCGGCCACAGACGATTGTCCGTATTATCGAAGGTTGCCTTCAGCGCAATAGTGCCTGTATTGGAATCAATGGAGTTGTCTATAAAGGTCAGTCGTCCCTCCTTTATTTCATCCGGTTTCTCGGAAAGGAAGACGCGAACAGGCACCGGTTCATTGGTTTTGAGCCTGGACTGGATTTCCGGCAAAAGGTCTTCCGGCACGGAAAAACGGACATATATGGGTTGGATCTGATTGATCACCATCAGAGGTTTTGAGCTGTCGTTTGCCTTTATAAGATTTCCCTTGTTTACAAGGATTGATCCTGCGCGGCCTGCAATCGGGGCCGTTACACTG
>CAVZMS010000090.1:0-3976 GCA_963776085.1 uncultured delta proteobacterium | reverse complement strand
TTTCCTTAAGGCTGGCGACAATGGTTTGAAGATCGGCCACCACGCCGTAATCCGCCACCCTGAATATAGGCGCTTTTTTATCTTTGTTCACTGCGATCACTGTGCCGGCCCCGCTGATGCCGGCCACATGCTGGAACGCGCCGCTGATACCCAAGGCTAAATAGACCTTGGGTTTAACCGACTTGCCTGATGTGCCGACCTGGTGATATTTGGGCAGCCAGTTCTTGTCCACTACAGGTCTTGAGCAGGAGATCACGCCCCCCATAAGGCCTGCCAACTCCTTTACTTCTTCTATATTCTCTTTCTCTCCGATCCCCCGCCCTATGGATACAAGGAGTTCAGCTTGACAAATATCGATGTCTCCTTTGCTGGTATCCCGGTATCCCAAAAATTCCCTGCTGCTTTTTGTAGCCAGGGACGGCATGGGCGGTTGGATTACCTCAGCCTGATAATTACCTGCCTTCTCTGCCGGAAATGCCCCTCCACGCATAGTAATTAGATATGTAGGCGCTTCCCTGAAGGCCATACGGCTAAAGATCTTACCGGCATAGACCTGCCGGACCACTTTGGGTCTATTGGAATCCAGCATAATATCCACGCAATCCGTTGCCAGGGGATACCCGGTTTTAACGGCCAAGGCCGGGGCCAGATCCATGCCCCAGGGCGTATGGCCGATCCATATCATCAGAGGTTTGCGTTCATTGATCAAGGCCGCCAGGATCTCCTTGTAATAATCAGTATTAAAATGCCGCAAGCGCTCGTCATTGTAGACAAAAACCCGTTTGACCCTGCCCGCCAATACCTCAATCAGTTTGTCCGGCCTGCTGCCAAGCAAAACTACGGACAATTCATGGGAGTATCTCCGGCACAGGTCCGATGCCTTATTGAGCATCTGTAGAGTGATCTCACGTAATTCGCCATCACGATGTTCCGCCAGAACCAGTATCTCAGCCATTATAAACTCACCCCCTTTTCCCTGATGATGCGGATAATCTGATCCGAAACAGAGGATGTATCACCCTGAAGCATTTCCGCCCATTCTGTTTCAGGCGGTAAAAACATCTCTTCAATGGTCAGGTCAGGTTGCAGGTCGGCCGCCGGGATGCCCAGATCTTCCGCTTGAATCACCCTTATCTCCTTCTTGGCCGCCTTGCGAATGCCCATGATTGAGACATAACGCGGTTCATTGATACCGGTCTGGATTGTGAGCAAGGCAGGCAGGAATATCCGCACTACCTCCTCCTGTCCCCCTTCCAGTTCAATACTGATTTGGGCCTTGCCGTCTTCCGGTTTCAGGCTGTTGACTACTGCTGCATGTGCCAGCCCCAGGCGCTCCGCCAGCATGATACCGACAATAGCGTGATTCAGATCGTCGGACTGGACGCCAGTCAGTATCAGGTCATGGGGCATGGACTTTATGACCACGGCCAGGATGCCAGCGGTCATAAAGGCGTCAGGTTTAAGGGCGCCCGGTTCTATGCGCACGGCCTGATCCGCACCCATTGCCAGGCAGCGCCGCAGGACCTCTTCATCCGCCTCTTTTCCCAGAGTAACGGCCGTGACATTACTTCCCGTCTGCTCCTTGATGCGTATCGCCTCCTCTATGGCATAGTTGTCCCATTCATTAATGACATAGGCCAGCGTATCCTTGCGTACATCATGCCTTGACGCGTCCAAGACCAGGTCTGCTTCCCGGGTGAACGGGACGTTCTTGACGCATACTATAATATCCATCCTCAAACCCTCCTTAAATAGTTTTGTTCAGTAATATATACACATAATGCAACCGCTTGATGGCATAAGGCACAAGGCGCAGGGTGCAAGGAGGCCACTCGACCCCTGAATCCTTTTTTTGTTTTGTCTGTCTTCCTTCTGGCTTCTGACTCCTGACTTATAAATGATGAATACCCGCCTGCCATAGCCCTATTTCAGTGTTGATAGCTATCGGTTCCTCCCAGATAACTTACTGCATATAGAGCCTTTATAGCCGAGAGGCATGGGCGGTCAGGTTGAACAGGGAATTTTCAATTTTGATTATTTTCTTTACTTCGAAATTCTGTATTCCCTGTTCATTATTCAATATTCTCTTTTTAACTTTTCCGCGCTATGCGCCATGCGCCTTGCACCTTGTGCCCTGCCCTTGTTTTCATTATTCTTCATCATTGCCAAGTCCCAATGACTCTTTAAGCAACTCATTCAGGTCCATGACCTTGAGCCTGTCTTCAAGATCTGCGGTCTTAAGGGCATCTTCCAGCATAATCAGGCAGTAAGGGCAGGCGGTAACCACAATATCGGCGCCTGTATCCGCCGCCTCCCTGATGCGTACCTCTGAAAGCTTTTTCTGATCTTTAAGCTCCTGCCACATCCTGCCGCCTCCGCCCCCGCAGCACAGGCTGTCCGGCCCGAAATGGGACATCTCCACAAGTCTCACTCCGGGAATAGACCTGATTACCCTTCTGGGCGCTTCGTAGATGTGGTTATACCTGCCCAGGTAGCAGGGATCATGATAAGTAACCTTGATATTTAAGGATTTAACAGGCTTAACCAAACCTCTGTCCATTAATTCCTCCAATAGCTGGGTATAATGCCTGACTCGGAAAGGCGCCCTCTCTTCCGGTGTCTTGTACCCCTGATATGCGGGATATTCATTTTTAAAGATATTAAAACAGTGGGGAGACGAGGTGACTAACTCTGTAATGCCGTGTCCCCTGAAGAGATCCATTGTCTTTTTCACCTGTTCATCAAAAAGCCCTTCTTCCCCCACTCTCCTGGCAATGTCCCCGCAACATGTCTCTTTCTGCCCCAGGGTGCCGAACCTGATGCCCGCATGTGTCATTATTTTAACAAATGCCCTGGCCAGCCCCTGGGCCCTGGTATCAAAAGACGTTGTACACCCCACAAAATAGCATAGATCCGCTTTAGCGCCTTCGGTTAGATCAGGGACAGTCAGATCTCCCGGCCATTCACTTCTTTTCTTTTTAGAGCGCTCCCATGGATTATCAAACATATATAGTGTTTCAAGCGACTTGATAAGAAGAGACGACACGCGGCTCCCGTTTTCAATCTCGGCTATCCTTACCTGCCTGATGGGCTCAAAGGCGCCTATATAGACGGGACAAACCTCTAAACATGCCCTGCATGTAGTGCAGTACCAGATCTGCTCCGGAGAAATCTTGGGCGCCCCTGAAATCGACCCTAATAATTTTTCGCGAAACCATTTTATCCTGCTTAAAGGGTTGAATCTTAGGTTAGTATATTCATTGGCCTGTGCGATGAATTCGCGGGGAGAAAATGGTTCCATTGCAGATGCTGAAGGGCATACCTCATTACACCTGCCGCATTTTGTGCAGGCGGAGAAATTAATCATATCCCTGAATGAAAACTCCGGTTCCTCCGATGATCTGTCCTCACTTGATATAACACGCATCGACTGAGAAGCCAGATATATATTGATAGGAGCAGCCAGCGAGTGAAATAGTCTGCTGAAAGGAAAGTAGGCGATGAGAAATAGGCTTATTAAGGCATGGAACCACCACATAAATGGGTAAAGGGCCTCTGCCTGATCTTTAGAAGATATTAAAGAAGAGAAGATCACACCGCCGAAAGAATAAGCTTCCTGCTCAGGCATCTGAACTGCTAGGCGCACGCCTTCAACCATAAACCCGGTCAGGACACAGGCAGATAGCAGGATCAAAATCCAGAAATCCTGAGACCTGTTGTCCAGACGAGACACCCTCGCGATATAGCGCCTGATCAAGGCAATAAACAGCCCTGCAATCAGCATTAGACCAAATAGTTCCAGGCAAAAGGAATAGATCAGATACGTATCGCCGTACAGGAAGTGGATCAGCCAGTAATCCGTGGTTGAAAGGACGGTCCCGGCAAAAAGCCCGATAAAGCCCCACATTATGAAAATATGCATCAACCCGGCAAAGAAATCTCCCTTAAATATCCTCCTGCCAAAAAGGCCGTCTTT
>CAVZMS010000089.1:0-13970 GCA_963776085.1 uncultured delta proteobacterium | reverse complement strand
TCCATCTAGACCGATAGGATATAATAAGCGCAGTGCCAAGTGTGAACTCGGCCAGAAGCACGCCCCAGGCGTTCAGGACAAGTAAAGAATGATGGGAGATGATCCCGTAATCCTTGATCTGCCGAATAAACAGATCCATATCGGTCGCTTTAAGCAGGCCGGAGAGCAGCAGTACCAGGCCGACAGCGCCGGCCAAGATACGGGGTATCCAAAGAAGAAGACCCTTGGAAAGGAAGAAGTTGGGTGGCGATGTCGTATTTTTTAAAGGTTCTTTATTATCCGGAATATCTGTCATCTCAACCTCTATTTATTCGCTCTTCTCCGCTGATGAAAGACCTCCTCTCCTGGTGTGCGCATCACTACCGAATATGGATGGTCCTCGATACAGATAAGAAGCGGTTCTTCTCTTACAAGGGCGTGTTTTCCAGCGTTGATTCCTGTTTTATAGGATCTTTTTACGGCATTAATATCTATTTATGCTAAAATTTAATATATATCTTTTCCCCCTGACAAGGGAAGGAAATAGTTGTAAGTCAGGAGAAATATCGGTTATGACCGCACTTTCTCTATGATACCGCCTCCCAGAACCGTATCGTCCACATAAAAAACCGCGGACTGCCCAGGTGTCACGGATATCTGCGGTTCATCAAATACTACTTCCGCCCTGTTATCTTTATAGGGTAACAGCTCGGCATCCGCCTCCCTGTGCTGCAGCCGGATCTTCACTTTTACCCTGTAGGGCCTGTCTAATTTATCGACAGCGATCAGGTTGAGGTCTCTGGAAATAAGGCCCCTTGCAAAAAGGGCCTCCTTATTGCTTACTACAATCCTGTTTTTTCCCGCATCTATCCTGCTTACGTAAAGCGGCCTGGAAGATGATACACCAAGTCCTTTGCGCTGACCGATAGTGTAATGGATAATGCCTCGATGCCTCCCAAGGATATTGCCTTTTTCATCGACAATATTGCCATCTTCTATCTCTCCAGACCCGAAGAGCGGGCTGTAGTCGTTTCCGGCAATAAAGTCCTGGCTTTCAGGACGGCCTGATGTCTTGAGCCCTAGGGATCGGGCAATATCCCTTACCTCTTTTTTCCTGTATTCGCCTAATGGGAACAGGGTCTTGGATAATTGATCGGGGGTGAGGGCATAAAGAAAATATGTCTGATCCTTGGATCGGTCCATAGGTCTCTTTAGCAGAAAACGTCCACCGGACTCGGCAATACGCGCGTAGTGGCCTGTCGCGAAAAGGTCAAAGACAATGCCGGCCTTTTTCGCCTTTTTCAGTAAAAAGCCGAACTTAATCCTATGATTACATACTATACAGGGATTAGGCGTTCTCCCCTCAAGATATTCATTTCTAAAATAGTTTATTACATGATTTTTAAATTCGGTTTTAAGATCAATCACATGAAAGGGAATGCCAATCTTCTCACATACGGAGGCCGCTGAATCGATATCCTGCTTTTCATCCGGACCGTAACAGGCGTGTTTTCTGGACCGCTGTATTGCCACTGAACCGTCAAATATCTGCATGGAGACCCCGATAACATCAAAACCCTTTTCCTTGAGGAGGGCCGCTGCGACGGAAGAATCGACTCCACCGCTCAATCCTACTGCAACTCTTGTTGTTTTCTCTCTCAATATGCCCTCTTGCCGATTTTTTATATTGTTCTTCCCCTTTCTCAGGTGGAAATGATCAAAGGAAGTTTGTGTATTATTACATCATATATCGATCCAATACAACAGGTTATTCTCAGTATAGTATCTGTCCCCGATAATCGTTGATTCGGGAAGATTTGCTTGACATTGCTAATAAATTTAAGTAATTAGCTAAGATATGTATCTTTATATAAATTTTGCAGGGTGAATCGTAGGTCAGACAATTTATATTTCGGAGAGAGGCAGTATGGAATATTCAATCAGCCCGGGGGAGGAAAAATTCAAACTTCCGGGAAAAGATGATTATAAAAAGGAATATAACAGGCTGGTCAGGATTGTCGAGGAACAAAGGAAACTTGGCCGTGAAATCGTGGTTGTAATGGGCCTTGGCTTTGTGGGCGCCGTAATGGCAGGAGTTGTGGCAGACTCTGTTGATAAGAGGACCGGCAAATCCGGCAAATTCGTTATCGGAATGCAAAGGCCAAGTACTAGGAGCTTCTGGAAGATTCCACTATTAAACAGGGGGATAACACCCATAAAGTCTGAAGACCCTGAATTGGCACCTATGATCAAGCGTTGCGTTAAGAAAAAAAAGATAATGACTGCAACATATACCTATGACGCTCTTAAGTTCGCTGACGTGTTAATAGTGGATGTGCAATGTGATTTTCTCAAACAGGAACTGGGCAATATCAAGAGCGGAAAAGCGGATATAAGCGACCTCGAAGAGAGTTTTCGGATCATTGGAGACAAGATCGATCCCAGATGTCTGGTGGTCATAGAGACGACGGTACCTCCGGGGACCACTGAATTCGTCGCCTACCCCCTTATAAAGAAGGCTTTTAAGAAAAGGGGGATAAAAGATGAGCCGTTGCTGGCCCACAGCTATGAGAGGGTCATGCCAGGCAAGGATTATGTCAGATCTGTAAGGGATTTTTGGCGGGTATGCAGCGGGATCAATGATAAAAGCATGGAAAGGATTACGAGATTTTTATCCGACATAATAAACGTGGAAAAATATCCTCTAACAGTTCTTGAAAGGCCTGTCGAGAGTGAGACCTGTAAGATAGTGGAGAACAGTTATAGGGCCGCCATTCTTGCTTTCCTTGATGAATGGAGTCTATTTTGCGAGACAAACGGGGTGGATCTTATCAAGGTGATCAACGCCATTAAGGTTCGACCGACTCATAATAATATCATCTTCCCCGGACCGGGAATAGGGGGGTATTGCCTCCCCAAAGACGGGGGACTGGGTCTCTGGGCGTACAGGCATCTTCTTGGTTTTGAGAATGACATATTCAGGATCACTCCCGAGGCCATTAATATTAATGATAAAAGGGCGTTGCACGTCGCACAACTTACTCGTGATGCGCTGAGAAATATGGGGCGGATCGTAGCGGCGTCTCGGATTACTATCCTGGGTGCCTCATACAGGGAGGACGTTGCCGATACAAGGTACAGCGGTTCTGAGATTATTGTCAGGAAACTAACGGAGATGGGGGCGGAGGTAATCGCCAATGATCCATATGTGGATCACTGGTGGGAGATTGAAAAGCAGGATAGTTATCCTGCCACAGGCGCGAGTTTGTCCCGGTTTTTCCGTAACCAGGAACAGTTGGACGGCTTTTCCATGGTGCCGGATATGGAGGAGGCCCTAAAGGGTGCCGATGGAGTTATCATTGCTGTTCGTCATAAACATTATCTTGATCTGGATCCTGACGAAATTGTAAAAATGGCTGGCGGTAAGATAGCGGTGATAGACTGTTTCGGCATTCTGGACGACAAAAAGATAGAGAGATACTTTGAATTGGGTTGTGAGGTAAAAGGGCTTGGCCGCGGCCACATAAACAGGATAAAGGAAAAGGTGCGCAAACGAATGATGGAATCTTAAGGGACATAAAGAAAAATTAATATTAATATCGTTTTTATTTTTTCCCTCCTTCTCACCGTAACAGTTCACTTGCACAGCTTTAAGGGCACGGTGCCCATATTTTTATGCATCCTCGTTTCACTCCCCTATCTTACTGGACAGTTCATATATTATGGATCTGTCGCCCGTCTCTCACGAAAGCCATAAAGGGCAAAGCTTTCCGGCCATTATTCGCTGATAGATAGGGGATAATCCGATCTTGGCCTGAAAATTGAAAAGGAAAATTGTGAAACTTGGTAAAAGGCAGAGGAGAGATATGGGAGAAAGATACCCTGAACACCTTTATTCAAAAAGAGATCTGGAAAAGGCGTACACCAGCGGGCTGGAGAGCGCGGTTGTTATTCTGGAAAAGAGTATCGGCCTAAGCCAACTTGAACAGATGATCATGCTCAGATCCCTGAAAGAGATGATAATCGACCGAAAGTTGAAGGCCACCATGAGCAGGCAGTGATAAGTGATACGGCCTATGTAAATGAATCATCGATCTACCTAATGCTCATCCACAAAATGGCCTTTTAAAAACATTGGGTTAGTTGAGTGCGGATTATTGTTGTGGGTCTTGAATAAATAACACCCATCCTTCCCCCTGCCCCATGCAGGGGAAGATGGGTGTTATGGGAGGGGACACGCAAAATCCATTCAGGTCATCCAATCTCCTCACTTTTTCTTTTATATAATAAAAATTAAAGCCCCTCTTGGTAATGAAAAGAAGGATTCTGTGTGTCTATTAGCAGTTATTATGTGCAATATTTTTGCCAATGAGATTAAACAGGGTATAGAGATAGCCCTCGATCAGCCTTATTATTCAATTATTTCAGGAGATTAAAACATAGGATCGCTGTCCATTGTTCGGATGAAAGTAGTTAGATATTTTTTCATTGATCTTGAAAAGTGCACAAAAAAATGTGCATCAATACTCCATTTTTGTGCACTTCACTAAAAGAGACCTTTTCATAACTCCTTTATTCGTCATTCCGGGCTTGACTGAGCCTGCCCCGTACTTGATACGGGGGAATCCGGGAACTATTTGAAGATACTAGATTCCGGCTTCCGCCTTCGCGACGCAACATAACGCCGCTTCGGCGCGACGTCGGTTTGCCGGAATGAGAATATTGCTGGTTTTATGTGGTTTTAAAAGGTTTCTAAAAGAGGGGTTGCATTGAGGTTTTTGTGCGTATGATGTATTATCTAATCTCTATTGATCATGGCGGGTTCTTGATGGAGGGAACCATTGAGAAGATACTGAGTACAAATGATAGGGGGTAATATGATAGAAGATCTGGTCAGGAGAACCAGGAGCTGTAGGAGGTTTAGGGAAGAGCCGATAAGCGAGGAGGCGCTGAGGAGGCTGGTGGATCTGGCAAGGCTTTCGGCATCTGCGGCCAACCTCCAACCATTGAAATATCTCCTTTCCTATGAAAAAGATACGAATGAGGTTATCTTCCCGGAATTGATGTGGGCCGGATACATGAAGGAATGGGACGGGCCCGGGGAAGGGGAGAGACCTTCCGCTTATATTATCGTGCTGGGAGACAGGGAGATCGCGAAATCCTTTGGTTGCGACTACGGCATCGCGAGCCAGAATATCCTTTTAGGTGCAACAAGTATGGGACTGGGGTGTTGTATTATCGCCTCCGTAAATAGGGACAACCTTAGAAAGGCGCTCAGGATCCCGGAACGTTTTGAGATCCTCCATGTGATTGCCCTGGGCAGGCCCGGTGAATGCATCGTGATTGAGGAGATAGAGCCGGGTGGTGATATAAGGTATTGGCGTGATGATTCAGGGATTCATCATGTGCCCAAGAGGGCCCTGGATGATATTATTATAAAGGTTGATTCAAGGCATTAAAAAATGCCGCAGTAGTCTTTTCTGAAGAAATCAAGGCCTGGCCGGCCCCTTGCCACCGCGGGGATTACCACCACCGGGCTTTTTCTCCTCCATCCCTTCCATTGCCTTTTTTATCTTTTCCTGGAGGGCGGAATCATTGCCTGCCAGTTCCTTTGCCTTTTGGAAATGAAACCGGCTCTCTTGTATATTGTTAATTCTCTTAAAATAAATCCCGAAGTTATAATGGGCAAGGGCGAGCTTGTCCTCTTTTCCATAGGTCATCCCGAGATTATAAAACAATTGATCTTTAACCGGCTCCATAAAGGTCAGCCTTTCATATATCTCGGCGGCCTTGGAAAATTCCTCGAGGTTCTGATAGGCCGTTGCCAGTAAAAAGAGCGATGACTTATCGTTCCTGTCCTTTGGCCTCATTCCATCCTCAAGGACCTTTATAGACTCCTCATTTTGCCCCATCAACTGATAGGTCTCACTCATGTACCTTAAGACCGGCAATGGATCAGGCATCCCTTTTAATGCCTTTTGAAGATGATCTATTGCCCCATTATATTCCTCCCTGTCTTTCATAATGATGGCGATACCGAGGTTGGCCAGAGATGAATCAGGGTCTTTTTGCAGTTCCGCGTTAAAGGCCCTCTCCGCGTTTCGCGTCTCAGAGTATTTGGCCCTCAGGATAGTCCTGAAGAGGGGGTAATTCTCTCTAAAAGGTTGCGTTGACTCTTTGTTCGACGGTTCAGAGGGGGATGATGCAAGCAGAGATTCAATGTTGGCCATCCTCTCCGGTTCAAGAGGGTGTGTAAGAAGGTAAGGCGGGACCTCACCGGTGCTATATTGCCCCTGCTGGAGTTTGGTCAGGGCGCCTATCATGGCAGAAGGGTCGAATCCGGACTTGCTCGCATAGCTAAAACCTATTGTATCCGCCTGACGCTCATCTTCGCGGCTGTAACTCAGCATTTTCTGCTCCCCTGCCGCGAGACTGCCCGTTATAATTGCCTCGGAGGCATTCCCGCCTATCATTGCTCCCGCCAGCACGCCGGCCATGGTTGCAAGGCCGACTATAGTCCCCTTTTCAACTTGATCTGAAATGTGTCTTAAAGTGACATGTACACATTCGTGGCATATTATGTTGGCCAGTTGGTCAATGTCCATCATCTCGACAAGGCCGGTATATATAAATATATGCCCTCCAGGGGCCGAGAAGGCATTCAATTGATTATCATTTATAATATAGAAATGAAAAATAAAGGGTTTTGTTTCAATTTGGCTTATAATATAATTGCCCAGATCATTGATATATTCTTCGGCGAAATCATCATCCACCAGGGCAATCTGCTTTTTTAATTCCGCAAGATATTGACTGCCCAGCTTCTCCTCTGCCTCGATTGACATGCAGAAAGCAGTCTCTGATTTCCCTTGCAGACATATAAATGAAGAAAGGGATACTATTATTAGAATGACGGTATAAATAGTGTGACTATATCTTTCGTTTGTTCTCTTCATCCAATGTTCTCCTCGGAGCCTCGATCCAGAGACCTTCCAGATTATAGAATTCCCTCACAGGTTGATAGAATATGTGGATCACCACATCACTATAGTCCATCAATATCCAATGGCCTTCCTTCTCGCCTTCTATACCGTAGGCCTTAAAGCCCATATCACGCATCTTCCTTACAAGATGTCGACCGATCGCCTGGACCTGCCGGCTGGAGTTTCCTCCTGCGATAAGGAAGTAATCGGCAATGGATGTCAGTTCCCCTACCTCGATCAAGACCGGGTCAATGGCCTTTCTTTCCTTGATAATCTTTATGGCCAAGAGTGCCTTGTCAAGAGTATCCATTGATTCTGTATAAGCCCTTTTCTATTATATAGGTCCTTACTGGCTCAGGCAACAGGTAGCGGATGGATCTCCCGGCACCCACCATCTCCCGTATCCTGGTGGAAGATATATCCATTAGGGTCGCCTCTTTATAGATTAAAAGATTCCCCGACGGAATGGCAAAGATATTGCTGCTATTCATCTTTCTGAAACCAACTTCCAGGGAAAGAACAAACGGCGCCAATTCTTCAAGTGAAAAACCAGGCCTTTTCAGGACTACGAAATTTGAATTGTAAAAGAGGTTTTTATATTCTTTCCAGGTCTTAATCTCCAGAAAGGCGTCCATACCTATTATGAAAAAGATCTCGGCATTATTTTTATAAAGTATATGTATCTCCCTTAGTGTCTCTATGGAATAGGACGGACCCTGACGACGTCCTTCCAGATCAAGGACCTCAAGAAGTGAGGAATTCTGTGCCGCCATTTGGGTCATGGCAAGTCGATCATGAAAGGGTGTGACAGTCTTTCTGTATTTATGGGGTGGAAGCGCCCCCGGGATAAGAAGGACCTTTTCGAGTTCCAATTCCTCGCATATCTCTTCCGCTATGCGTAAATGACCGAAATGGATGGGATCAAAGGTGCCTCCCAGGATGCCTAACCTCAAAACCCTCTCCTCCTTTTTTAACTCCTAACCTGTCCATTACCATAAACGATGAATTTTGTAGTAGTCAGCTCCTCAAGCCCCATGGGACCAAAGGCATGAAGCTTTGATGTATTTATGCCTATCTCCGCGCCAAGTCCCAACTGATACCCATCGTTGAATCTGGTTGATGCATTCACCAGTACCACAGATGAATCAACCTCTGCCAGGAACCTTCTGGATCGTTCATAGTCCTTTGTAATAATGGCCTCCGTGTGATTTGACCCATACTTCTCAATATGGTCAAGGGCTTCATCCATGCTTGATACTATCCTGACCGCCAGGATGAGATCAAGATACTCAGCGGGCCAATCCGCTTCTTCTGCCGGTACTGCATGTGGAATCAGGGCAAGAGTCCTCGGACATCCTCTGATCTCAACGCCGGCTTCCTGCAGTTTTTTTGCCATGGGGGGAAGAAAATCCTCCGCGATTTTCTCATGAACAAGCATAGTTTCCATGGCATTGCATACCCCGGGGCGCTGTACCTTGGCGTTAAAGCATACATCAAGTGCCGTCACAATATCGGCAGACTCGTCCACATAGATATGACATACACCCTTGTAATGCTTCAATACGGGAATACGTGAATGCTCGGCGACAAACCTGATCAGGCCTTCCCCTCCCCTTGGTATAATTATATCCACATAGTCTTCAAGGCCCAGGAGGATACTCACAGCCTTCCGATCGGTAGTGGGAATTACCTGGATGGCCTTTTGGGGCAGGCCGGTTTCTTCCAGGGCATCTTTTAAGATCTCCTCCAGTATGAGATTCGAATTAATTGCCTCCGACCCTCCTTTGAGTATAACGGCGTTTCCTGATTTAAGACAAAGGCCTGCTGCGTCTACTGTCACATTAGGCCTTGATTCATATATAAAACCGATCACTCCCAGGGGAATCCGTACCCTACCCACCATGAGTCCGTTGGGCCTTTTCCACATTCCTGTGACTTCGCCTACCGGATCAGGCAGGACGGCAATCTCCCTGAGACCTTCAGCCATGGAGAGGATAGTCTTTTCATCCAGTGTCAGACGATCGATCATAGCCGATGTCAAACCCCTTTTCTCGGCAAGGGCCAGATCCTTTTTATTCTCTCTTATGATATCTTCTCCTCTCTGAACCAACCTGTCCGCCATCATTCTAAGGGCAATATCCTTCGTGCCTCTCTCCACTTTTCTTAAAAGCCTGGAAGCGGCCTTGGCGGCCTTGGCCATCTCTTTAATCATTATCTCAACTGACATGAATCATCTCCGTCTTTTAGACCATCGGTTATAACCAAATTGTCACGATGAATAACCTCATCATCATGTTTGAAACCCAGCCTTGATTCAATCTCACTGCTTTTCAGACCCATTATCTTTTTTATATCACCGGAGGTATAATTGACCATGCCGACGGCGATTTCATGGTCCTTCTCGTCCAGAAGGACAACCGAATCACCGAGACTGAAGTTTCCTCTGACCTCCTTGATTCCCGAAGGAAGCAGGCTTTTCCCCCTCTTTTTCAGCGCTTCCACTGCGCCCCGATCAATAATTAGGTTGCCTTTGGGAGATTTTGTGAACGCTATCCAGTGCTTGCGATTACAAAGTGTTGTGTCCTGGGGGATAAAAAGTGTTCCAACCTCCTCTCCCATGAATATCCTCCGTAGAACCCCCTGTTTGCGGCCGTTTGCGATTATCACCGGAATTCCCCCAAGGGTGGCCTTCCTGGCAGCCTTTATTTTGCTGGCCATACCGCCCGTACCCAGAAAGCCCGGTATGGAGCCGGCATAGTGAATCGCTTCCTTGTCCATCTTGTCTACAACCCGAATAAGACGGGCGTCTTTATGGCTTCTGGGGTCCTTATCAAAAAGACCATCAATGTCCGTTAAATTGATGAGCATCTGGGATTCGGTCATGTTGGTAACCATGGCGCTCAGATTATCATTATCGCCGAACTTGATCTCATCGACAACGACGGTGTCATTTTCATTGATGATAGGAATAATCCCCCATGATAACAGTGTAAAGATAGTATTACGGGCGTTCAGGTAGCGGCCCCTGTGGTTGAGATCGTCTCTTGTTATTAATATCTGTGCAACCATTTGCCCATGACGACCAAAGGCCTTCTCATAGGCCATCATAAGACTGCTCTGCCCAACCGCGGCCGTTGCCTGTTGTTCTGATATGGACTCCGGTCTTTTGGAAAGCCCTATCTTTCTTATCCCCGACGCAATTGCGCCTGATGATACCAGAATAACCTCTATTCCCTTTTCCCTCAGGCCGCATATGTCGTCGGTAAGGCTGTTCATGACCCTTCTGTTCAAACCGCTTTTGCCGGTAAGTACAGCACTTCCGGCCTTTACCACTACCCTCCTGACGGCCTTAAGCAGGTCCTTCCTTTTTGTTGTTGTACGATTATCCATTCTATTTTTTTAACATTTTCCTTGCAAGAATCTGTTTCAAGTCCTCAAGGCCATCACCTGTCAATGCAGAGATGGGCAATGATTCCAATCCGATCCGGCTGAGTGCCGATATCATTTCCTCAATATTATCATGACCGGAGGAAACGAGGTCAATCTTATTTATCAGTACCATCTGCTCCTTTTGGGTCAGTGAAGGACTGTATTTCCCCAACTCATCCTGTAAGACGTAGAAGTCTTCAAGGAGATGGTGGGCTGGGGCACGTGTTATATCTATCAAGTGAAGCAGAAATCTGGTCCTTTCAATGTGCTTTAAAAAGTGGTGACCAAGCCCCCGTCCCTCACTCGCCCCTTCTATTAACCCCGGGATATCTGCCAGCGTAAGACTATTCTGATCGTCAAACTCTATAACGCCCAGATTAGGGACAATCGTTGTGAAAGGGTAACTATCGATCTTTGGGTGTGCCGATGTTAGGCGGGATAAAAGTGTCGATTTGCCGGCATTGGGTAGCCCGATAAGCCCTATGTCTGCGAGATATTTAAGTGAGAGCCTGATCCTTTTTTTCTGCCCAGGGATACCGGGTTGAGCGAATCTCGGTGCCCTGTTGGTTGAAGTGGCAAAATGGCTGTTACCTTTCCCGCCCTTTCCTCCGGGAATGATAAGGATATCCTTGATCTTCCTCGATTAGATCAGCGAGCATATCGCCCGTATCCTGATCGTATACAAGTGTTCCTAAGGGGACCTCGATTACCGTGTCGGAACCGTCTTTACCTGTTTGGTTTTTCCCTCTCCCTGGTCTGCCGTTTTGGGATTTGAAAAGTTTTTTTGAACTAAAGTCGGAGAGGGTGTGGAGTCTTTTTGAGGCCCTTATTATAATATCCCCTCCCTTTCCGCCGTCCCCGCCGTCAGGACCTCCTTTGGGAATAAACCTCTCTCTTCGAAAGCTGACGCAACCTTTTCCTCCATTCCCCGAGACGGTGTTAATTACAGCCTCATCCAGAAATCTCATTATTATCCTCAGGAGATGGATAGTCGTGTTATCTCTGTATATCTAATCAGCGTAAACGCTTACTTTTTTTCGATTTTTATTAAACCGTTCAAAGGTGACTATCCCATCGATCTTGGAGAAAAGGGTATAATCCTTTCCCAGCCCTACATTTTCACCCGGGTGTATCTTGGTACCTTTTTGCCTGATTATTATGTTTCCGGCAAGCACTCTTTCTCCGGCGTATCGTTTTACTCCAAACCTCTGGCCATCGCTGTCTCTTCCGTTTCGAGAGCTGCCGCCCGCTTTTTTATGTGCCATGGTCAATATTCCTCGTTTCTAAATCTGTTAGATATAATTTTTCTTCAGGCAATAATCGAACGACCTTATATCTTAATATCCTCGACCTTGATCATAGTAAAATCCTGACGGTGTCCCTGTTTTCTTCGGTAACCTTTCCTTCTCTTATATTTAAACACGATAATCTTTCTGTTTTTGCCGTGCCTGGCAATATGTCCAATAACGCTGCTATCCTCCAGGTATGGGTTACCAAGGTTTACATTGTTGCCGTCGGAAGTCAAAAGGACCTTATCAAAGGATACAGGATCACCGATCTTTCCTGATAATTTCTCTACTTTTACAATATCTCCGGGCGCAACGCGATATTGTTTGCCTCCGGTTTGAATTACCGCATACATATTATTAATCCCCGCTAAAAATTATAACTAAAAAAACTAAAATAAAATCTAAATAAAGTCAAATCATAAAATTAATATAAAAAAGTGCCCCCGGCGTGACTCGAACACGCGGCACCCAGATTAGGAATCTGGTGCTCTATCCACCTGAGCTACGGGGGCATGGAAGGACTTGTATCAGAATTTATACAAAAAGCAAGTATTTTATTTAACTATATGAAACTAAAAAGAAAAGACGATATCTGGTGTTATATTAAATAAATAGAGATTAGATGCAAAATCCTAATCGGACATCCCTGTTCTTAGCTGGATTAAATGTGATCCAACGAGAGATTAAGGAAGTAGGTGGTACTGAAGAGAGACATGAAGATTTTAATAAAATCCCAATAATTATAAAAAGGCCTTGATTAGATATATAAAATAGCTTATATTAACTAAACTTTAAATTTTTTTAAGACGGTTTAACGGCTAACAGCAAAGAGAAAAGACTACAAGTGGGGATGTAGCTCAGCTGGGAGAGCGGTACGTTCGCAACGTACAGGTCGTCGGTTCGATCCCGATCATCTCCACCAAGTGTTGTTTCCATCCGCAGATGCAATACTTCAGGCAATATCTATGCCTTTTCCCCTGTTAATAGAATTATAAGGCGAGGAGCATATCCTAAATAATCCCTGAATATTTTATTTATATCAGAAACGGAGCAATATAAAATGAATAGAAGCGCAAGGATAGACAGAAAAACAAAAGAGACAGATATTGAATTGAACTTGAATATGGACGGAAAAGGTCTGGCTGAGATTGAAACTGGGATACCTTTTATTGATCATATGTTGTCTCTGATGGCTGCCCATGGATTCATTGATATTCAACTCTCCGCCAAAGGGGATACTGAGGTTGACTATCATCACACGGTTGAAGACCTGGGAATCTGTATGGGAATGGCTATTTTAAAGGCACTTGGAGATAAAAAAGGAATCCGCAGATATGGTCAATCAACAGTACCTATGGATGAATCGCTGGCGAGCGTGGTTATAGATATCTCTAATCGACCCTTCTTGGCCTATCGGGTTTCCATAAGTGAGAGCAAGACAGGTAGTTTTGATGTGGGCCTTTTAAAGGAGTTTTTCAGGTCCCTTGTTAATTATTCGGGTATAACGATGCACGTGGATCTTTTATCCGGAAATGACCCTCATCATGTTGCCGAAGCTATCTTTAAGGCATTTGGGAGGGCCCTGGACATGGCAACTCGCATTGAAAAAAGGCTTGAAGGCGGTATCCCATCAACCAAGGGGATTTTATAAACCCGGGGAGGGCACTATGTCTTATAAAATCCTGGGTCTTCCCCGTCTTTATGACCTTATAGGGATAATACTGATCCTTATCCTAATCCTAAATATAGATTGTCAATTTCAAGGAGGGAGCGTAAAAGGCGACCTATTGCCTCCCCGGACAGGGAAGACGGTTGTCTTGGGCTTTAGGCCTGCCATGTCTGAGGGTGAAGAGGCCGGTGTGCTTAGAAATCCCATATCAGGGGCCGTATTTATGGCTGAGCCTATACCTGCCGATGTGCCGGATAAGATGACAACTAAGCTATTTAACCTCTTGAGGAATTATGAAGGATATGAACTGGTTGATCTTGATAAAGAGGCGGGGATATCTGCAAGCCTGCTGTCTTCCGGGCAAGGCATGAGTGATATCGAAACCTTCAAGCGGATTGGTCATGAATTTTCCGCAGACACCGTGATGGTAGGATATATATACAGATGGCAGGAGCGTAAAGGGACGGATTATTCTGCTGATCGTCCTGCTTCTACGGCATTTGATCTGTATCTGTTAAGGGCTGAGGATGGGGCAGTCCTGTGGAAGGGAAAGTTTGACAAGACGCAGGCGGCTTTAAGTGAGAATATCCTTGATGCAAGAACATTTTTTAAGGGAAAGGG
>CAVZMS010000088.1:0-5059 GCA_963776085.1 uncultured delta proteobacterium | reverse complement strand
GATCCCACGATACCGGAAAACCTGAAACATCTCAAGAGAGAGGTCTTAACAAAGTCCGCGGATCTGGGCATCGCCTTTGACGGCGACGCCGACAGGATAGGTGTCATAGACAACGAAGGAAATATCCTCTGGGGAGATCAGTTGATGATTATATTTTCCCGTGATCTCCTCGAGCGCAACCCTGGAGCAAGGATCATTGGCGAGGTGAAATGCTCTCAGGTCCTGTATGACGATGTCAAAAAGCACGGTGGCGTTCCTATTATGTGGAAGGCGGGGCACTCCCTGATAAAGAGTAAAATGAAAGAGGAAGGGGCTATCTTTGCGGGTGAGATGAGCGGACATCTATTTTTCGCGGACCGATACTTCGGTTATGACGACGCGATCTACGCGGGAGCCAGGCTGCTGGAGATCATGTCCAGAACGGAAAAAAGCCTGCGCGAACTCCTCTCCGGGATACCCCATATGGTAAATACCCCTGAAATACGCATTGATTGCCCTGACGATAAGAAGTTTCGTGTCGTAGCTGCTATCGCGGAAGGTTTTAAAAAGGAATATGATGTTATCGATGTGGATGGGGCCAGGGTCCTGTTTGAAGGAGGATGGGGGCTTATAAGGGCCTCAAACACGCAACCCGTGCTTGTTCTTCGTTTTGAAGCCACGGATGAGGACCGCCTTCAAGAGATAAGAGATCTCTTTATGGACAGGCTCAGTCCGTTTCTTAAATAACCCCTATTCTTCCCATCTTTTCGCAAATTATCTGCTCATTGAGCGAGAATGACTTGACCTTGAAAAATCAATTTAATATCTTCTCAATGCTCGATAATGTTTGCCATTTTAGAAAGAATAGCTCTACCCCCTTTTCCCTTATTATGTTTTTGTCCAATATCAATGGCAGACCCCATTTCATACTTTTCACTGTTTCATCACCCTTGTGCGTAAACCGAAGAGATGCGGTATATTGGGGAAACATTCATATATCAAATATGTTCTTTCAATGTCCTACAAATTCATGAATGGATGGCATTTCAGGAAAGGGCTGTTTGGAATTGCCGCCCTTGATTCCAAAGGCCGATGGAGAAACGCGGTGGATATGAATTTCGGTGGGATAAAGAGATTCATATTCGGTCCCTACAAGCAGGAATATGGGTTCGGGACCTACGGGATAGATCCTTACAGCAAGACTGTATGGGCCGTTGTCAACTACAACTCCGATTTTGTCGTAACTACGGGTATCAATCTTCCATCGTTTTACGACATATTCATTGAGTGGTATCTGAACCTAATTTGCGGTAATAATCCGATATCTTCACCTATTTCTGATTATGCATTATTCAATAATTTCGGGTTTGATGATCCTGTAATTCCCACTCAAGTGCATTAAACTGAATAAGTACAACAACCCGTCATAATAAGAATCAAAATATCCGTCCTCATAGGGTTCAAGTTTGGCATTCCAGACCGCGTCGACAAATTTCCAGCTTTTAGCCTGGGTGCCCATAATGGAAGCCGCGGCTGAAGTAGCGACTAATCCAAGAGAATGACGTAATTTCTGATAGCCTCCGGCAGGGAGTATCCACTTCGGAAGGGTCCCGTCAATGTTGTACTGGTCTTCAAAAGTATCGATCCCTCTGCAAAAAAGAAAGTCTTGAATCCGTTTGCAGTAATCCTGCTGCCATTTCTTATCCTTGGCGTACCATGAGTAGTCCATGGCAATGTTCATTGGTACTCTCCAGGAGTCAAATCGGAAAGCAGCCGGGATAAAACTCTCTTTTGGGAGTTCTCCGCTATATTCAGTAATATCCGGATTAAGCCCGGTTTTTGGATGACAGACTATGTGGAGAAATGCGCGGGCTTTATCGGCGCAATCGCGATAAAACTGTTCATGTCCGTCCTTGGCATATTCCGCCCAAATTTCAAAAAACGCGGGTAAATAGTAGGATGGATCAGTCAGGTGATATTTGTCGGATTCAGGAACAAAACTAATTTGTTTATGTTTCACATTGATTATATTATTTATCCCCTCTGACCCGTCTTTGTTCCACATCGCGTCCAGAATTCTTCTGGCCTCTGCATAATAGTCAATGCCTGTATTATTTCCCCAACGATTGGACGCGAACAACAAATCGGTTATAAAATATAGTTCACCGTCGGAAGCAGTTCCTTCTGAGTTGTGTTTTCCTGTCTTGGGATCAACTGACCATGCGAAGTAACCATCACGGGGTCCTCCCTGATGCTGCATGTATTTTTTTGTCCAGCGCCACAAACGGTCAAAGACATCTTTTTTATTTAATTGAACAGCCACCATCATTCCATAGGAAAGACCTTCCGTGCGGGCATCGTGGTTCTTAAGGTCAGATACATAGGCCATTGAATCGCCTACTTCAAAATAGACTCTGTTCGGGCCTTCAAAAACATCATAATAGGCTTTGGCCAGCTTGGCATCAATATCTTCCTGTTTATATCCGGCCTCAAGGAACACGTTACGGTACTTGCCTGTTTCCCATGCGCCTTTTTCCCATGGCTTTATTTTTCCCCTGGGATCGTTTACATCCTTTTCACAGTCATCAGTGGAAGTCGCTCCTAAAGGAAAACAAAAAGTGATTAAAATAATTAATAAAATTATCTTTTTCATCTACGTGAATCCTATATTCTATTCTTCGTGTTGATCAAAAAGACTGAGTATTATGTATCAGATTCCCACTTCCAGACCGTCATATGCAAAATGAAGTTCACCATCAAATCCTGCTTTTTTTAGATCGCTTCGAACCTTATCAAGGAGCTCCTTTGTATGGGGATCGGGATTACCCATATATCCGCTGAACAAATGAGTTAGTATCAGCTTTTTTGGCTTCGTCTTGGAAACTATTTTTATAATATCCATATAGTTCGAATGGGACTCAACAGAAAATCTTCCTGAATTTGCGTCCGTTGGTTCTGGTATTTTTCCGTCAATCTCTCTCTTGCCAATATCCTCTCTTTTTAGAGGATTTTGCGCCGGATTCTGAAGCGCATATATAATAAATGATCCGTCCAGCACAAAGAGATCAACATTTTTGGCCAGATTAATTAGATCTTCATTATATGAGGTGTCTCCGGACACAACAATGGTCTTCCCGTCGATGGTAAACTTATATGCCAGGTCATACATGGTATGGACCATTTCAGCACTTTCAATGAAAATGCCTTTGATATCTGTTTTTTGCGATCCTATAAACTCCCTTACATTCACGCCTGTAAGTGAACCGACTGAAGTCTTGATGTTGGATATTTGAGCCCTGTATATTATGTCATCCCTATAGAACTTCCTGTAAAATTCATAGTACTGCCCGGTCCTTGGTGGACCGATGATTTCCAGTTCTCTCCCGCCTGATAAAAAGCGCCAGGTCATTAAATTAAAAAAATCTGTGCTGTGATCTGCGTGAAGGTGTGAAAACATTATTATATCAATATTTTTCATGGGCATTCCGCTTTTTATCAGTTTCAAAACAGAGGCATAGCCGCAGTCGATTACAATATATCTGCCTTTATGCTGGATAATAGTCATAGCCTCAGCTCTGTCCCCAAAAGGTCCTGGAACACCGGAGCCTACTGTGATGACACTCAGGTTGTTTTTATGTTTGTATTCGGTTGTGCCCTGCTGTTGAGCAAAGGCAACTCCACCAATCATTGGAACAATAGACAGACAAACCAGGAACAAAGAGAAATCGAGGATTGAAACCATCTTTTTTACTGTAATGACTTTCATTGAAAAACCTCCTGTTTGAGATTTTAGGAAGTAGGATTAAGCCGGTTAATGAGTATCATGCAATAAAATATATTGTAAAGTATCTTCTATATTTATAAGGGATCAAGGGTTCCAGAATTCAAGGACCCAAGTGAAGGTGGATGATCTTGTTATATGGCGACGCTAACTTTGGCATTTTTGTTAAAAATCGCTTGGAGGGTTATCCCTGCTACGATAAGTATGAGTCCCAGCAGCGTTGCTATCTTAATCTGTTCACCAACAACAACCTGGATTATTAATAGAGATAAGAACGGAGTAGCGAAAGCTAGGCTACTCACCTTTGCTGTAGTCGTGCTTAATCTTAATGCAGCTGACCAGAGCACGAACGTTACTCCCATCTCAAAAAGCCCGACGTAAGTAGCACCGGCGAGCCCTTTAAAACTCACATCGGAGACCGGGCAGACAATATACGTAATTATGCATAAAACCGGTAAAGCAAATAGGAAACTCAGGAAAAGAGTTATTGTTAAATCACTTTCCTGTTTAATATTAATAATCCAGAATGTCGCCCAAACCAGCGTACTCGCTAACGCGAATCCAACACCTGACGGATCCGCGAACTCCAAAGTGAATACGTTTCCATGTGTAGCAATAATGATCACTCCAAAGTAAGCAATACTTATTGCTATCAGTTCCAACATCCGAACTCCTTGCTTAAGTATAAATATGGAAAGAACTACCAACATAATAGGCCAACTATAATTGATTGAAAGCGCATCTTGCGCAGGCAGACGGTCGTAAGCTTCGAATAACGCGAAGTAGTAGAGGCAAGGGTTTAGCAAGCCTAATAACAAGCAAATTGGTAGTTGTTTTTTGGGATATTGTAAGAGTAGCTGAATTTTGTTCTGCACAGCCAAAATAACGAACAATACAACAGCCGATATAACACTGGCAAAAAAAACTAGTTGAAGCGGCTCAAGATGCTGAAGCGAAAGCTTAAAAGCTGAGGCCACTGTAGACCATAAAAGAACGGCCCCTCCGGCGAATAGATATGAACGTGTTTGCTGATGCATTGATTGTTTTCCTCGACTTGATCAAGAGGTTCATCCTATTCACAAGTTGGTCGTATAACGTGAATATGGGGACGTCCTTAAATAAGTAATTAACTCAATCTATCAATATCAGGAAGTGTTGAAAACTGGTCATCATCAGGCGTTTCAATATCTGTTCCGTTATCAGCGATATTTTTCACTTTAGGTTTGTAAGCATCACCAACCGGCTCTCCGGCCAGTGTTTTAATAACCGGCTGAGGATGACCCTTTTCGTGATTTTCAA
>CAVZMS010000087.1:0-27737 GCA_963776085.1 uncultured delta proteobacterium | reverse complement strand
AGATGTGGCTGTTCCCATCACCGCGTATCCCGAGATGATAGCCGCGTCAATGGAAGAGAGACACAAGACCGGGATCCCGTCATATATATTCAGCCACGCGGGAGACGGGAATCTGCATATTGCCTTTGAAGGGAAGACGGGAGATGAAAAGGAATGGGCTGTTATTGAAGAGATGAATGGGCGTATTGTATTAAAGGCCCTGGGTCTAGGCGGGACCGCCACTGGTGAACATGGGGTGGGAATAGGGAAGAGGAGATTTATGGCGGTGGAACACGGTGAAAGTCTGGACTGGATGAAGAAGATCAAGGAGTTGTTCGATCCCAACGGGATACTCAATCCGGGGAAGATATTTGACGATGTAACAGGATAATGCCGTCAGCGATTTCCGGTTATAATTTCGCATATAAAATTTAATATATAGATGTCCCATGGGGGTCTCTTTTTCAGAGGCGAAGAAATGATATGCAAGGAAACGGCATAAGGATGTTGTCAAGCGGGCGAGCGAAGTTCCGGGTAGATAACTACCCCCTCCTTAGTGGTTAATTTAGATTGAAGCCCTCCGCCCGCCTTTGCTACGAGTTATGCAAAATTCCGGGCACTGTACTATTTCGCCTCTGAAAAGAGACCCCCATGGGACATTAAATCAATGTAGATGCGAAATTATAACCGGAAATCGCTGTAGCGAAGGAAAGATGTTTCTATGAACTTGAGAAATCATTACATAGCCGAGATTACAAGGCAGCTCAAAGAAGGGGCGAGGAGGATATCTGTCACGGGTCTTTCCGGGTCCTCCATGGCCTACTTTGTCTCGGAGATGCTGGTTGAGACAGAAAGGCCCTTTCTTATCCTCCTGCCGAAGGCAAGAGATGCGGCCAGGTTTTTCAGAGAACTGGAGTTCTTCCTGCCTGAATCCTATGTTAATGTGCGGCAGGGTGAGAGGAGGCTCTATGATTTTCCGATATATGATATCTCTCCCCTGACGGGACTGAGTCCCCATCGAAGCATAATTAATCGACGTCTTCAGGCCCTGTATGCCCTGACATCGGAGAAATACCCGATAATAGTAAGTTCTATAGAGGCAGTTCTCTTCAAACTCCTTCCCAAGGCGGCCTTGATAAAGGCCCTCGAATACCTGGAACAAGGGGAGGAGTTTTCAAGAGAGGATATCTTGCTAAAGCTTGAGACAGGGGGATATCTCCGCACATCCCTTGTGGAAGAGGTCGGAGATTATTCTGTTCGGGGCGGTGTTATAGATATCTTTCCCCCGCTATACTCCCAGCCCGTACGCCTTGAATTCTGGGGAGACCGCCTCGAATCCCTTCGCCACTTTGATCCGGTTACACAGCGGTCCACCGAACATCTAAAGGAGGTGACCTTTCTTCCGGCCAATGAGATTATAATGGATGAGGAAGGCATAAAAAGGGCCAGGTCCATGGGCAGGCTTCCGGGCCAGGCAATGGAAGAGGGCGGCGGTTTCCCGGGACAAGAGGCATGGTTAACCCATTTCTATGAACGCCCGGACAGCCTGTTTGAATATCTCCCGCATGACGGCATTATCCTGCTCATTGATCCCTTGATAATAGAATCTGAGACAGGACGTTTTATAGAAAAGGCCCTGATTGACATGGAAAGGTATCGTCAGGAGGCAGGGGAACGTGGGACCCCATTTCCTGAAACAGGGGGAGTCCTGCTTTCCGAAGGGGAGATCGGCTCGATCCTTGAAAAATATCAGCGGATTGATTTTAGTGAGATAGCCATCCAGGAACCGGGGTACAGCGGAAGGATATTGGAGATCAAGGGGACATCCGGCATTGATTATGATCTGGAGGTCAGGCTCAGCGGAAAGGGGAGGGTCTCCATGGCCCCCCTGGCGGAGAAGATATCGGAATGGCTGAAAGAGGGGGCTAGGGCAACCCTGGTCTGCCGGACCGAACAACAGGCCGGCCGCCTGAAAGAGATCCTTCATAATTACGGGGTGGAGGTGGAGGAGATAGCCGAACAATGGTACGGCATCTCCGCGAGAAAGAGGTTAAGCATCTGTCTGGGAAGGCTTTCGAGGGGTTTTGCCTGGCCCGAGAGAGGCATCTATGTAGTATGCGAGGACGAGATCTTCGGCCCCAAACTCTCCGGTGCAAGAAGGGCGGCAAAGAGGAGAGGTGAAGGGGTGCTTGATTGGGCCTCATTCAGCCAACTTAAGGCGGGAGACCTGGTTGTCCATGAGGACCACGGCATAGGAAGGTATTGCGGTCTTATCAGGATGGATATAGAAAACAAGGTAAATGATTTTGCGGTTATAGAATACGCGGATAATGACAAGTTATACACCCCGGCCGACCGGATAAGCGTCCTGCAGAAGTACATAGGCGCTGATGAAAGAGACCCGAAACTGGATAGATTGGGAGGCCGGTCATGGAACCTTGTAAAGAAAAAGGCCAAAAAGGCAATAAGGGAGATCGCCAGGCAACTGGTAGAGATATACGCCCTTAGAAAATATCGCGAGGGTTTTGCCTTCTCCAGGCCGGACAGCCATTTCAGGGAATTTGAGGCAACCTTTGAACATGAGGAGACCCCGGATCAGATAAAGGCCATTGATGAGGTGTTTTCCGATATGGAATCCGAGAGGCCCATGGACAGGCTTGTATGCGGAGACGTGGGGTTCGGAAAGACCGAAGTCGCTATCAGGGCGGCCTTCAAGGCCGTGATGGACGCTAAGCAGGCCGCCGTGCTTGTCCCGACCACCGTGCTCGCGGAGCAGCACTATGAGACCTTCAGGAAGAGGATGGCCCCTTACCAGGTGGAGGTGGCCGTGCTAAGCCGTTTTAAGACCAGGGCGGAGCAGAGGGAGATCCTTGCCAGGACAAGGTCCGGTAAGGTAGATGTCCTGATCGGGACCCACAGGATCCTGCAGAAGGACATAGGGTTTAAGGACCTCGGCATAGTGATTATTGACGAGGAACATAGATTCGGCGTCAGACAAAAGGAGAGATTAAAGAAGTACCGGGCATTGGTGGATGTGCTGGCATTGACCGCCACGCCAATTCCCAGGACCTTGCATATGTCTTTGATGGGGGTCAGGGACATGAGTATTATTGAGACGCCCCCTGAAGACAGGCTCGCGATCCAGTCCTATCTATCGCACTATGACGAGGCCACGATTAAACGCGCGATAGAGGATGAGATGGAGAGAGGCGGTCAGGTCTTTTTCGTTCACAACCGCGTCAAGACCATTCAGGAGGTTGCCGACAGATTAATCAAACTTGTCCCAAAGGCCAGGTTTGCAGTGGCACACGGCCAGATGAAGGGGCAGGACCTGGAGGAGACCATGATCCGTTTTATCCGCAGAGAGGTGGATGTCCTGGTGTGCACGACGATTATTGAATCAGGGCTTGATATCCCATCCTCCAATACCATTATTATTAATGAGACGGATCGGCTGGGTCTGTCACAGATATACCAGCTCAGGGGGAGGGTCGGCCGGTCCTCGGAGAATGCCTATGCATATCTCTTCCTTTCAAAGGATTCTTCTCTGACCAGGGAGGCGGAAAAAAGACTTAAGGCCCTCATGGATTTTTCCCATCTGGGGGCCGGGATACATCTGGCCATGCATGACCTCAAGATAAGAGGGGGCGGCAATATCCTGGGTTTCAGCCAGACCGGTCACATAGCCGCCATCGGATATGAACTCTACCTGAAACTCACGGAACAGGCCATTGCGGAGCTTAAAGGCGAGGAATGGCATGAAGAGATCAATCCGGAGATCAATGTAGATATCCCGGCATATCTGCCGGAGGAATATGTGTCGGATATTGATCTCCGGCTGAATCTGTATCGCAGGCTATCCGGCCTTAATGAAGAATCAGGCCTTAAGCTTATGAAGGAGGAGATGGCTGATCGATTCGGCACATTTCCGGAGGAGGTGTCCAATCTGTTTAGGGTGATGGAGGTCAGATTGGGGATGAAAAAGAACGGCATAGGCCGGCTGGATATAAAGAGGGACTCTCTTGTGTTCACCTTTTCTCCTGGTAACAAAGGTTAGGCCTGAAAGGATTGTTAAGATGGCTGAAGAGCGGAGACCCAAGGTACAGTTTCTTAGCGACATGAAGGTGAAGGTCAATATCAGCAAGGAATCGCCTGTTGATGCCCTACAGGAGGCCGTGGCTATAATTAAGAAGTTTGCTCTTGCCTAAATCTCACCCCGGTATCTTTCATTCACCTTGCACCCCTGCATATCAAGAGTAAGATACTTTCTAAAGGCCGTTCCTACGCTATTTTTTTAACGTGTCCTGAGCCAGAAACATTTGCCATTGCCTTGCAATGGATCTTATGTTAAAAATACCAAAATTAGAAAGATAGAGGTAATTTCATTTGCTCCTGAAGTTTAAACCTTAAACTGAATATGTTTTTTTATTATGGGACGAAAAATGAAGACGAAGGAAGAAATTATAGATCTGCTCTCTCAGCAAAAGCCTGAGTATGCAGAAAAATTTAAAGTCCGCAGTATGGCCATCTTCGGTTCTTATGCGCGGGGTAATCCTGGGTATAATAGTGATATCGATATTATTGTAGATGTTGATCCTTCCATTGGGCTGGAATTTGTCACATTGGCTGAAAGTATTGAAAAACTGATTGGTCAACGAGTCGAACTTGTATCGTTAAGGGCCATAAAGCCAAGGCAATTGGAATATATTAAACCGGAATTAATTTATGTATAAACGTCCGTCTGAACTATTGATTGCGGATATTTCAGAATCTATTGAAAAAATAGAAAGCTACACTTTAAAAATATCCTTTGAAAACTTTAAAAATGAACCAATAGGGACGTCCTTAAGTAAGTAAATAGCTTGACAGCCTGAATGTAAAACGGTATAAAGGGCGCATGCCAGGACAAGCTCGATTAGATGCACTGGGTGTTCTGCACCATGCCGCCAGGGTGGCGGAAAAACTGGGAATAAGGCAAGAAGACGTGTATATCAAAGGGAGATATCGGAGGGTAGTAGAGGCACGCAGTCTATTTTGTTATTGGGCCGTGTGGGAATTTGGAATTTCGATGTCCGCGCTATCGCAGAAACTGGGGATATCGATTCCTTCAATCAGCGTTTCTGTTTCCCGCGGTCGCATGATTGCGGAGAAAAACGGATACAGACTGATAAGTTAATAAGCTAACAGCGTCCCCATTTATCAACCGCCCTGAAAACAGCCCTGCCGATCCAATAAAAAAGCCAGCCTGCAATGAGTCCTGCGATGATGTCAGTCGCGTAATGGTAGGAATTATAAACTGTGGAGAACACCATCGGAACGAACAATCCTAACGCGGCCCAGGACCAGCACCTCAGATATTTAAAAGCATAAATTACGACAACCAACGCCCCGGCCACATGAGAACTGGGCATTGCACCTCCGTCGAGATCTCCATTACTGAATAGAAAATTCATTACAGCCACCATTCCGCGTGGTTCGGGAAACAGAGTGGAATGATAATCGGTGGGACCTTTTACCGGGAAAATAACGGCGACAATATAACAACTCAGCATCGTAAAGATGAAGACAAACTGCATCTCCTTTACACGAGAGGCGCGGTTCCAGAACCCTCGCGGGGATTCATGTGCTGAGTTAATCTTTTTTTCATAGAAATAGAGGAGGGTGATAGGGGCAAAAAGCAGGATATAAAAACTGGCATAGGCAGTATGAGACAACTGCGCAACCAATTCAAAAGGAAACCTCTCTCTTAGAAGTAAATATGGCGGAAAGCCGAAAATGGCGTTATCAATATTGATTATAAAACCGTCTAAAAAATTGTGGAAGATCATTCTGTTAAACAAACCTGTCTCGTAATGAAAACCGCTGAGCAGGATGAGGGGTATCCAGATAGTGCTTGTCTGCAATAACGGATTCGCATATTGGTTTCTAAAGATTTGGAAGACTATGTAAGCGGCCGCTACGACGATGTGCACTATGAGGAGAAAGGCCGGTTTCTGGATTTGGGAAAAGAATATGCATAGATATGCGATGACGAGGACATTATAGACATGCATAAGGATTTCAACAGGAACACCACCACATGAGCATGCGCATTTTTTTCCCATAGATTTCCTGCTACTTCCGCGGAGCCATTTTACAGCGGTTTTTCCACCACTGCATGCGCCGCACCCTGATTTGGATATTTAATAAGAACACGCTTTTTAGAACGGAAATATAAGGGGATTTTCCCTTGGACGTCAAGCCGAATTAATCCACGTTATGTTTTGGTTCAAGGAAATAATATCTGGGTTATCTTAGGGCCGCATCCTTTCAGAGAGTATTGATAAAAGTTCAAGCACCCTGTCGTCGGATCGTTCCCTTAGGTAATCAATGACCTCTTTGAGTAGCTTAACCGAATAACGTCAAACGTACACATCTTTTTTGATCCCGTTGATTTCTATCAGGGACCCTTGAATCCTCTCTAATGATCCACCGGCCATGGGCCGAAGGCCCCGCTATTATTGAGGTCCGCCTTTGATTGTTCACGGACAGATCCAAGCCAAGATTCAAGAACGGCAATCATCTTTCTCTTTCTTATCCTTGCCTTATCTTCTATATTATCCTCCAGCACCTGATCCGGTGTGCCCTTTATATCATCAGGGATTTCCAGGGGGGCAATGTCAGGAGACGATGGGGAGTCAGTTGCTGGACCTCCTTCCTTATTCTGCAGTTCATTAAGAAGATAGAGTGCGCTATCATCATCCGGATGGTGCGCCAGATAGAGTTTAAGCGCCTTTACTGCCTCATGTGTCCTTTTCTGGCGGATGAAGACCTCGGCCTGGAGTATGTAAGCGGATATCAGGTCGTCTATCTGGGCCACAACCTTTCCCAGTTCCGACCCGGCCTGAGATACTTGGCCTTCCTCAAGATAGGATTCGGCCAGGAGTCGTCGGATATGGATGTCATTAGGGTAGATAGAGAGGGCCTTGAGGCACTCTTGTATGACCTCTTTTATTTGTCCGTTTTCTTTCATCCTCGAAAGTACAAGAAAAATTGTACCGGGAGAAGGCCCGTTGGCCAAAATCTCGCTGTAAAGAGGATCTGTGGATTTCATTATGTGTGCCTCCTATTTTTTTAATTCTAATTATTCTCCTTTAGGGGTTTAATTAACAGCCTTAAAGCTTCAGCGAAAATTGAATTCCGCCAGAATTCAGAATATTGAACAGGGAATGTTCAATTTTGAAGTAAAATTACACTTCACTCGAAAGGGAAATTAACATTCATTATTCGATATTCTCTGTCAGTCCTCAGCGGTAAATGTAAATATAACTTAGCCCCTAGCGTTCAACCTCGAGAAAGCCATATCATGACCTTATCGAAATCATCCCTGAGTTTCGTCATCGCCTTTCCCCTGTGGCTGACGCTGTTTTTCTCTTCCCTGGACATCTGAGCGAATGTCTTATCAAGGGGAGGATAATAGAAAATGGGATCATAACCAAAACCGTTTTCGCCTTTTGGTTCATACGTGATCGCTCCTTCACACCTGCCCGTATATGTGAGCGAGGCTCCTAGGGGTACAGCTATGATTATTACGGATTCAAAGAATGCCCTACGGTTAGTCTTGCCTCTCATCTCTATTAATAACTTGATGATTCTATCCGGGTCTGTGGCGTTGTTTCCGGCGTAACGCGAGGAATAGACGCCAGGGCCCCCTCCCAAGGCCTCCACTACAAGCCCGGAATCATCGGCTAAGGCAGGGAGTCCTAAAACCCTGGCCGTAAAATACGCCTTTTTATAGGCGTTATCCTCAAAGGTTGCTCCATCCTCTATTACCGGGGGCATGGGGTCAAAGTCCAGCAGGCTTTTTATCTCAATATTAAAACCTTTAAAAAGTTCCTTTATTTCAGAGACCTTTCCCTCGTTTTTAGTTGCCAGGACGATTGTCTTATCCGTCATTAATCTTTACCCTTTCCAGCTTTTCTGTAGCCTCCCTCATCTCTTTAGCCTTTTCTTCGAATCCCGGTTTCCCGATCAGGGCGAACATGGCCTTTTTATATGCCTCTACACCTGGCTGCACGAAGGGGTTGTGTCCCATGAGATAGCCGCTTATGGCCACTGATCTCTCCATCATATAGTAGATCTGTCCAAGGTTATAGGCGTTTCTTTTGGGTATCTCGATCGTCATATTGGGGACCCCCCCCAGGTAATGGGCGTAGGCCGGACCTTCAACTACCTTCCTGTTGACGTAATTCATATCAAGGCCCCTGTCGGTAAGGAAATTAAGGCCGTCGATATTATCCTTGTCATAAGGGATTTCAAGCCTGTTGTCGTGTTCTCGAAGAAGCAGAAAGGTCTCAATCATATTCCTTTCACCCTCCTGGACCATCTGGCCGTTGGCATGCAGTTTTTCCGAATAGAGGGAGGGCGAAATCCAGAGGCCATGCCCTTTATGTCCCTCACTCTCGGGAAAGAGCTGCTCCATCCACCTGGCCACAGGATAGAGGGAACTGGAATTAGTGGCCACTACCTCTATCTTTTTCCCTTTTAACCAGGAGGCATATCTTGCCGCCGCGTGGACAAGGGCCGGATTCCGCCAGAAATCATCGGACATAGTGATATTTCTCATTTGTTTGAACCCAGCGACAAATTCCTCTATATCTATATTGGCCATGGCCAGCCCTACTAGCCCTACATCCGTAAGCACGGAAAACCTCCCGCCTATATTGTCCGGGACCACAAATGAACGATAACCCTTCCTGTCCGATAGGTTTTTTAGGGCGCCCTTTGATTTGTCGGTTGTGACGATGATAAACCTGCTGCTCTGCTCGCCCCAGTTCTTTTCAATTATACGCCTGATTATCCTGAAGGCTATTGCTGTTTCTGTTGTTGTGCCGGATTTTGAGATCACATTGACCCCTATCCGTTTCCCCTCCATCATATCAAGGGTATCCCTAAAATAGTCCGGGTCCATATTTTGTCCCAAGAAGTATATCTCCGGGGCGCCGCCCCTTTTTTCCCTGGGCAATTGATTAAAATAGGAGTGTGTCAGGGCCCGGAAGGTGGCCTCTATCCCGAGATATGAACCACCGATCCCAAGGGATATAAAGGCGTCTATCTCCCGGGAAAGGGCGCCGGTCACGGATTTTATCTCCTCCAGATGCCCTTTAGTTATCTCTTCAGGCAGGGTCTGCCATCCGGTCATAGCGATATTGCCGTCACGTATATCCCCTTCGTTGTTCTCAAGCATCTTCTGGGCCTGCATGACACGCGGAATAAGGGCCTCGATATCTTTTTTGGAGATCGAGTTTGCCCCCGGTGTATCGAACATATAGGTGAGGTCTAAGGAGATCCTGTTCTCTTCCATAAAGGGCGCTGTGTCAAAACTGTTTTTCTCCTCACGTCCTCTCCTGATCTGATTGATGATTGTAGCGTTTTCTCTGAAATCGGTAAGCTTTACTACCTCCATCCTGTTCTCCTTGTATCTAAATTCATATTACATCGGATCTTGGACCCCGGTTTAAATCTGGTATATAAGTCTTGGTTTTCTCCAAACTAGCTGGGGAAAAGGGGCCAATGGTTCGAGGCCCTTCGATGGTGCCATTCGACAGGCTCATGGTCCAGAGCGATTCGACATGAGCTCGTCGACATATCAGCGTCGAGGGACTCAAGGCCGTGAGATCACTTGGCCCCTAGATCCCTTGAATCCTGATCACTTATGCATTACTAATTTGGAGGTGATCCATGTTTTATTCGGTATCAGGGTAACGATTTGATATTGATTTCAGTATGTCCAGGCATGAGAAAAAGGCCTCCACCACTTCAGGATCAAAATGGCTGCCTGATGAAGAACGCATCTCCTCCAAGGTCCGGTCTTCGTCCCATGGCTTTTATAGGCCCTTCGTGAGCAGAGGGCATCATAGACGTCGGCAACCGCCACGATCCTTCCGAAAATGGGGATCTCCTCACCTTTTTTCGGGGTGAACTGGCCGCTTGCCCCAACAAGGCCTTCCAGCGGTAATTCCGATACAGGATTAATGTGTCCCGGATAACCGGTCCCATCCCATTTTTCATGATGGGTGAGCGCCACTTCGAGGGCTACTTCATCAAAATCCGACTGCATATCTTTAAAGAGTCGCGCTCCCAGATAGGTATGGGTCTTCATGATTTCAAACTCATCCATGGTTAGGCGGGCGGGCTTCTTAAGGATAAGGTCGCTGATGGCAACTTTACCTACGTCGTGGAGCATCGCAGCCATTCTTAAGACATCCTTCTGTTTTTCCACCACTTCCAAAGGAAGCCCTTTTCTCCTTGCCCATTCCTCATATATCTCTACAGTATAGGCCCCCACGCGATTGACGTGAGACCCTGTCTCTTTTGGATCCCGCAGCTCTGCCATGCTGATCATCCTTAGGATGATATTTCTGGTAGTCTGAGCTCGCTCCACGGCAAGGGCGGCGCTTGTAGCGAAGTGTATTATTAGAGGTTCATCGGATGGAGAAAATGGAATAATATTCCCTTCATCATCCTGGGCGTTAATTACCTGCATCACGCCGATAATGTCTCTCCGTTGATTTGTGATGGGCACGGTAAGCATGGAACAGGTCCTGTAATCAGTGATTTCATCGAAATGGGAATCGAAGGTATAGGGAACCGACCCATTTAATTGATAGACATCCGGGATCGCTACCATCTCACGATTTTTAGCCACGTATCCGGCAATGGACATCTTATTGATGGGTATCGAAAAGGTGTTATAGATGAGCTTTTTACCGGGGGGCAATCTCTTTTGAAGGGTATTATTTTGAGAGTGACTGAATTTCAGGTTATTTCCCTCCTTGAGATAGATGGACCCCGCATCGGCATTAAAGAACCGGCGGACATTAGTAAGAATCCTTTCCAGGAGGAGATCTATGTCTTTCACCTCGTTGATATCCAGGCTGATCCGGGTAATAAGGTCGATCTTTTCTCTCTCATTCATCATGATCGATTTTTCCCCCAGGAGTATTAGTTATGGTTCTTCAGCTCTAAACTGTTACAAAAACTCATAACACATAATATAAATTTAGACAATTGATAAAATAAGGAGTTAGGAAGATACAGGACCATAATTATACACATCATATATCGCAACTTCAGTTGAGAGGCCTTGGTATCCCGAAAAATTCATCTTGACGAATTCCAGATATCTCTGGTAAATAGATCTCATGAATCTGCTTGATTACATAATTGTTATCGCAGTGGTTTACCTGATAGTCAAAGGCGCCATGCTAGGATTTATAAGGGAGATCTGTTCGCTTGCGGGGGTTATCCTTGGAATCTTTCTCGGCAATCTATTACAGCCCTGGGTGACAGGCCTTTTAAGACCCTCCCTGCCCTCTACAGAATATCTCCCTTTGATCAGCTTCGGAATTATCTTTGCCGTCATACTTATTCTATTCAATTTAACCGGTTGGATAATTAGTCTGTCAACCAAGAAGGTCTTTCTGGGGTGGTTGGACCGGACACTTGGCGTCTTTCTGGCTATTGTCAAGGGAGTAATAATTACCTACCTGGTTATTGTCATTCTTACCTTTTATATCTTCCCCAACGAACCGCTTATGGCGAAGTCGAAACTTGCGCCGTGGGTTATCCGATCATACCAGACCATGATTAGAGTCATCTCTCCCGATTCCTATCAGAACTTGAAAAAAAAGATCATAGGGGAACGGAAAAAGACGGGTGAAATAGCATCCGGAGAGAACAAAGACAAAGCCCAACGCCATGAATAAAGACGCCTTGTCAGAGGCCGTATCAAACCTTATCAGCCTGGCCTTAAGACTGCGCGGACCAGACGGCTGTCCATGGGATGCCCTTCAGACGGATTCCACCATCAAGATATATCTCCTTGAAGAGGCCTATGAGGTCCTTGATGCCATTGAAAGAGGATCGCCTGATGATGTGTGCCAGGAACTGGGTGATCTCCTCTTCCAGATAATCTTCCTTGTCATTCTTGCAAGTGAGAGGGGAGAATTTGATCTGGTCAAAGTCATAGAAAAAGTAACCGAAAAGATGATAAAAAGGCACCCCCATGTATTCGGTGACGCCAGCGTTGACGGCCCGGCAGAGGTGTCTGAAAATTGGCAAAGGATTAAGATGTCAGAAAAGGGAGGGCCTAAATCTCCTTCCTCCCTGCTACAGGATGTGCCTGTCAATCTCCCGGCATTATTGAGGGCGCATAGATTAGGTGAAAGGGCCTCAAAGGTAGGGTTTGACTGGGAAGGACGGGAAGAGATCTGGGACAAGGTTAAAGAGGAATTTGAGGAGCTTAATGAGACTCTGACGGGAAATGATAAGGATAGAATAGGGGAAGAGATAGGGGATCTCTTGTTCAGTCTGGTTAACATGGCCCGACACTGGGGAATGAACAGTGAACTTCTTTTAAGAGACGCAAATCAAAAATTCCTTAAACGATTCCAGGAGATGGAAAAAGAATTGGAAAGATCCGGTATCGATTTGAGGAAGGCTTCGTCCAGTGAGATGAATCGGGCATGGGAAGAGATAAAAGATAAAAACAGGTAATATGAATTGTCCTGGACAGAAAGAAAAAATTATATAAAAAAGTCCATCGGATGGTGTCTTAGATTATTCCTTAAACTGATGTTTCTTCTTGTGCTCCTGACAGTTGCCCAGGTAACGATTTTAAGGTATATGAATCCCCCCTTTACGGCCGGGATGGTCTGGGTCCAGATCAAGAACAAGTTCTCCACAAAGCAGGATATAGTTCCTCAATATTATTGGCGGCCACTAAAGGATATATCTCCATCGTTGATAAAGGCTGTTTTGGCCGGAGAAGACCAGAGGTTTATGCTCCACCATGGATTTGATTTTACGGAGATGAATAAGGCTGTCGAGGATATTCGCCTGGGTAAAAGGATAAGGGGGGCAAGTACTATTACCATGCAGGTTGCCAGGTCTATTTTCCTGTGGCCCGGCAGGAGCCTGTTAAAAAAGGTTTAGAGGCGTATTACACCTTTCTTATTTGAGATTTTTTTAACAAAGATGCGGATCCTCGAGCTATATCTTAATGTGGTGGACTGGGGAACGGGTGTCGTAGGGGCAGAGGCTGCTTCACAAAAATATTTTCACAGGAGCGCGGCTGATATAGATCCTTCTCAGGCGGCCGGGATGGCGGCAATACTACCTAACCCCCATAAATGGTCTCCCATCAATCCCAGTAAATATGTAAGAGAACGCCGGGACAAGATCATTGAGGATATGGAAAAGATGCATCTATAGCCGTGTTTACTGCCCCGTATTTCAGGTTAATTCCATCTGTATTGATCCGGATTCTGTGGATAAAAGCAGGTCTTTTTCCTGGACCGCAACCTTGTGAAGGGAGATATATTCCTTGCAATCATCCTTTAACTCACATTTTTTTTGACAGATACGGATGTCCATGCGAGGATTATTTCTCTTTTTCTGGCAGACAATATAAGATGACATCTTTAGGCTCCAAGTTGTTAATATATTTAATTATACCTTAATTATATCTTCTTATAGTATAAATATATTTATATGTCAATAATTATTATTGCCTTAATACCGGAAAAATTAAGGTCTTTTAATAGTCAGATGATTTTAGAATACTGATTGATTTCAATCAGTTAACTTGAGTGTCAATATCGGATCACAGGATGATGAAAAGGATTTTTTTAATAATCAGGTTTTTTTGCCTTAATGCCTTTATCGTTATACATTCAATCATGGCGTGTCTATGGGGGATCACTATCTCTATCTTTGATAGAGACAACAATATAGTGCATCGCTGGTGCGCAGTACCATGGGCAAGGATAATCCTGTGGGTATGCGGTATAAAGGTTGAGGTCAGGGGAATTATTGATATAAAAAAAAACGTGCCCTTTATCTATATGTCAAATCACCAGAGCTACTTTGATATCTTCGCTATTGCTAGCCGGCCTCCCGGCGGAGTTTAAGTTTCTTATGAAACAGGAGTTAATGAAGATACCTCTCCTGGGTGCCACGATGAGGAAGGCCGGTTATCTAAGCGTTGATCGCGGAGATACCAGAAATGCGATCAAGAGCATGGATATGGCGGTCGAAAAGATTAGAAACGGGGCCTCCGTCCTTGTCTTTCCGGAGGGCACCAGGAGCGAGGATGGCCATGTGCAGGCGTTTAAAAAGGGCGGATTCCATATGGCCATTAAGGCCGGCTGTGATATTGTGCCAATAGCCGTAGTCAACAGCAGGGCAATAGTCCCCAAAGGGAGCCTGAGGATTAACAAGGGCACTATCAAGATGAACATCGGCAGGCCAATTCCTGTGAAAGATTATTCGAAAAGGGATATTAATGACCTGATTGAAAGGACGAGGGAGGCGATAATCAGCCAGATGGCCAAGATTGAAGGGACAGGGATATGATGATTAATTTTTCGAGTATGAAATCACTCCTTGGCAGGATAGGGTTTGTAATATGTCTCACGCTTATGGTGAACGGCAGATGCCATGGATACGTTATACCTGCCGAACAGATTCTCGATTTTATGGCTGGCAATTTCTCTAATTTTAAGACTGTGGTAATTGTTCAGTCCACCCTGCAGACAGGCCAAGATATGGAAAAGGTCTTTATGGAGCAGGTCCAGATGAAATCTCCCGACCTTTTCGAATTACAATCGTTAGATCGTATAGCGGAGAGGACCGGCACCCCTTATATGGCCTATCGCCAGCTATTGATAGCCAACAGCAGGGCAAGGCTCGAACAGATTTTATCCATGATGGGAATCAATCTGCAGGCTGTTTCCCTTACCCGAATTGACGGTGTCATCGCTTACATGATAGGGGAAAAGGGGGACAATATTCCAAAACTCTTGATTGAAAAGGAAAGATTCCTCCCCTTACTCCTGATATACAGGACGAGAGGGAATATGTTAGAGGAGGTTGTCACCGTAAGGTTTCAGGACTACAGAAAAGAGGGCAAGGGATGGTTTCCATTTCAGATCAGTTACTCTGTGGATAATAAGATCAGGGAGGAATACAGTATCCAGACCTTTGAGACCAATGTGCCGATTAATTCACCGCTCCTTCAGCCCTTCGAGATAGTCCCCTCCCAGGATCAGCCACCCGAAGAAACCCGTTAGGTATTGAAAAGGGACGTCTCAGGTAGAGTGTCAATACATTTTCAGATAGATATCAGTAATTCTTTTAATCAAATCACAGGATCATCCCATTGACCGACAAAGACAGATACATTCTCGGAATTGCGATAACCCTGCCCGTCAGGGAGGTTTTTTCCTATTCCGTCCCTGATAATCTCGTCGCAATGGCTGAGGTCGGACGCAGGGCACTAGTTCCATTTAGAAACAGAAAGGTTATCGGTTACATAATAAAAAAAGATCTCAGAACAAGAGATGAAGGCATTAAGGATATACTGGATATCCTTGATCCGGAACCGTTGTTTAAGGATAACCTTATCCCTTTTTTTCAATGGATGGCGGATTACTATCTCTTCCCAATAGGGCGCATCATTCAAGCAGCCCTGCCGAGCGGGATGAATTTTACCCGGTTCAAATCAGGAAGGATTACCCAGGCAGGTTTGATGGCCATGAAGTCCTTGCCGGCATCTTGCGTAGAGGGAAGGCTCCTTTCTTGGATAAAAGAGAATCCTGGCAAACCGCTCCCGCCTCCTCTTGAAGTGGCTTACAGATTAAAAGAGAGGGGATGGGTGGACATTGAAGACCAGACGAGGAAGGGTAGTGTGGGGCCTATTACAAGGAAGATCATAAGGCTTAAAAATGGGGCTGAACCTGACTCAGTCTCAAAGAAGAATAAAGGCATCAGGACAAAAAACGAGGCTGATTTCATTGAGACCCTATCTATCATACATAACGGCCTTCCTTTGCAAGAGATTGCGGCCAGGTTTGATAACGGGCCATACCTTGTCAGAAAGTGGACCAAGGCCGGATTGATAGAGAGTTATGAAGAAAGGGTCTTCAGAGATCCGACCGGAAAGCTCCTTATCCCATCCCCTGAACCCCCTTCTCTCTATAATCAGCAGGAAGATGTCCTAAAGATTATTAAGAGGCGCCTCGAAAGAGGGGCATTCTCCACTTGTCTTTTATATGGCGTGACAGGAAGCGGCAAGACAGAGGTCTATTATCAGGCTATTAAACATGCCATAGGGCTTGGCAGGAAGGCTATATTGATGGTCCCTGAAATAGCACTTGCCGTTTATACGGAGGGGCTTTTCAGGTCACGCCTTGGCGAGAAGGTAGCAGTGTTCCATAGCGGTCTTTCCAGGGGGGAGAGATATGACCAGTGGATGCGGATGATCAGGGGCGAGGTAGATCTTGTGATAGGGGCCAGGTCAGCCCTGTTTTCGCCTCTTATAGACCTCGGGCTGATCATAGTGGATGAGGAATACGATTCTTCCTATAAACAAGAAGAAGGGCCTCGTTATCAGGCCAGAGACGCTGCGGTTGTAAGAGGGAGGATGGAAAAGGCCCTGGTAATTCTAGGATCAGGTACACCCTCGGTCCAGTCTTTCCATAATGCCTCCACAGGAAGATATCAGTTGCTATCAATGCCCGACAGAATAGAAAAGAGACCGCTACCTGATATTGAGATAGTAGATATGAAGGATGTTTTCGAAGGGAAGAAGAGCGATCAAGTACTCAGTCCTGTTTTGAAGAAGGCTATTGAACAGAACCTGGCGGAAGGAAGACAGGCTATACTGTTCCTCAACAGGAGGGGTTTTAGCAGGGTATACCTATGCCGTTCATGCGGTGAGTCGGTCAGGTGCCGCAATTGCGACCTGACGTTGACCTACCATCTCAAGAATAATAGACTTGTCTGCCACTATTGTGGTTTTTTTTCCGAACCCCAGGAACAGATGCCCTTCCTGCGGGCATGAAGGAATGAGGGCTTACGGGTTCGGCACCGAGAGGTTGGAAAGCGAATTGGGGAAGATATTTCCGTCGGCACGCATATCAAGGCTGGACAGAGACAGCACGCGCCGCAAGGGACAGGCATTTGATATCTTAAAGAAATTCAGCGAAAATGAGATAGACATCCTTATAGGCACCCAGATGATTACCAAGGGATATGACTTTCCCAATGTCACACTTGTTGGGATTATATCCGCTGATCTTTCCCTGGGTTTTCCGGATTTCAGGGCAGGAGAAAGGACATTCCAGATACTTTCCCAGGTGGCCGGTAGGGCCGGAAGGGGAGAACAGAAGGGCAAGGTTATTGTCCAGGCCTTTAACCAGGGGCATTACGCCATTATGGCCGCAACTAGCCATGATTATTTATCATTCTATACAAAAGAGAGAGATCTGAGAGAGCAATTGGGATATCCCCCCTTTTCCTACCTTGCGTGCCTTAGATTTCAAGGGAAGAATAAAAAAGAGACAGCTGAAATGGCCAATAGGATAGGGTTGGAGATAAAAGCTATACTTAAAAGATGGCCGAAAAGGGGGAATGAGATTCAGGTATTGGGGCCGGCTGAAGCCCCCCTTGCCAAATTAAAGAATAAACATCGATGGCAGATACTTATCAAGAGTAAAGGGACCGAACTCCTCCACTTTCTCTTGAAGGAGGTGGAAGGGCTTTCGAAAAACATACTAAAAAAAAGAGGGGTGGTCATGATCATCGATGTGGATCCTTACCAGATGCTTTAAATGATAAGGGTTCAAGGGGCCGAGGGGGCGAGTAGATAGAGTGCTTATTGATTTATGATTCACGGTTGCAGTTGAGATGAATAGAGATACGTGCAGAATGTAACGCCAAGTAAAGGACCGGAAAACTATACAAAATCGAGTAGCTTAACCGTATCAACATTCAAACGTACACATCTGGCTTTATAGCTCCGGTTGACTTATCCTGGAATCTTCGAATTCATTTACCACTTTCTCTCAACTATGGGAGAAGAGACTTAACATGAATGATAAACAGGAAAGGCTGCTCAGTGATATTGTCCTTAATGCGGAGAAGGTCCCTGACAGGCCAGTAAAGGATATATTTGTAGGAGACTACCTGGTCAGCATAACAAGTGCGCATACCGGACTATGCACAAGGGTAACGCGCAATGGAGGGGAATCAGGGGAGAAGTCGTTACTGTTTATCAAGTCGGCAATGGAGATCGCAGGCATGTTGACTGACACATTGCCGAAGTTCCCGGACGCCGTGTCCTTTGCCATGGCTGCCGTAAATTCCCTGCTGCCTATCCCGGAAGATACACTTCGATTAAAGGCCCAGGACATTATATTAAGACGCGGCAAAGGGAAAAATGTCGCTGTTATCGGTCATTTCCCATTTGTGGACAAGATGGGATCAGAGTTTCGAAATTTATGGGTGTTGGAGAACAACCCAAGACCAGGAGACCTACCTGCGGGGGCGGCGGGAGACCTGCTCCCGCGGGCGGATGTGGTTGCGATGACGGCAACCACACTCCTTAACGGCACATGCGCTGGCCTCCTCGAATCTATTCCGAAAAAGAGTTTTACCATAATGCTCGGACCCAGCACACCCTTTGCACCGTGTCTGTTTGACTGGGGGATAGACGCCCTGGCGGGTAGTAGCGTGATAGATAATTCTCTTTTAACCTTATCTATGATGGAAGGATTGCCACGCAGGCAATTGAAGGGGATTGATCCTCTTGTCTGGATCGTTGACAGAGATAATTAGTGTACATTGATAACTTTAGAAGACAAACAGATCAACAAAATCTGACATTAAAACTATCCATCTTTCCATCTGTCTGGAATAAATGATTTCACCTGTAAACCGAATCTTTTTAGCGAGGTTTTAATTAAAGTATAATAACAGCAATAGAAAGCCGAGTTTACATAATGTCATATACCATATATTGATGTGGATATAAAAAAGGTAGAGCCATTGACCCTGCCTTTTAGAAAGAAGAGAATTATTGTTTATTTTTTTCTAGACTTCTTAATGAATATATTAAGCATTACGAAACCAGTTCTAAGTAAGAGAGTATTCGGTTTTCTTTATGATTTATTTTCAATTTTTTTAGTATCATCTTTTTTTGATGATGTTATTTCCTCAGGTGGTGTCTTGATTGACTCCTTAAAATTCTTTATGGTTTCTCCTATCCCAGTCCCTATCTCGGGAAGCTTGCCAGCACCGAATATAATTAAAACTATTACCCCTATTACGAGCAGTTCCGGCATTCCTAAACTTCCAAACATAATTAACCTCCTTACCGCCCAAGGATATTAAAATTGTCATAAAAAGATATATAAGAATTATCGATGAAGATAATTAATTCAATCGAACAGTATCCGATTAAGCAAAACCCCCCCCTTGGAAAAGACGGAGAGGTTTTTGCTTAGAAAATTTAAAGTACTTACTAATACAAATTATTTCCTTCCTGCAGGACTTGAAGTCTGACCACCATCGGGTGTCGCTGTTACTTTACTACCTTAATTGATTTTACAGTGTCACCTGTTTTTTCAATGCTTACAGTGTCACCTGCCTTTACTGATCCCAGAAGTTCCTTTCCTGCCTTCAAGGTCTGTTCCTTATTTTGTACTGAGACAACGATTTGCCCGGCAGATGCATCAACCTTAACAACGTTACACTGGATAATTTCCACCTTCGCAGCTTTTGAACCCTGCGCGGCCAATGTAATACCTGCCGTAAAAGCGATCAGCATCAGGACTGACATTATTATTGCTATCTTTTTCATATATTTTCACCTCCTTTCATAAAATTTTTAGATATTATTACAGAAAAGAGATTAGAACATGATTAAATGAAAATTAATTTTTTTTAATCTAGCAGGTCAATTATTATTGTGGTTCCGCGTCCCGGTTTCGCTTTCAATAGCCAAGCTGCCTTTATGGGCCTCGATAATCGATTTGCTGATGAGCAATTAAAAAAATCATTTAATAACAGGCAATATCGTCAGATCAAGGCAGGTAGGAAGCCTAACCGAAAAATGGCATCTTATTTATTATCTGATTTTTTATTTTTCGGATTTGTATCCGCTCCGTTGCAGTAGGACTCGCCGGAGCCATAATTTCCTAAATACATTGAGAGTAATTTGCTTCCATGAAATGTAAGGGTGGCGTTGAATTGATCTGAGCCACAATTATAAATCCAGACTTCTGTTTTTTGCGTAGTATTATAAATTGTTCGAGATCGATCTCTTGTGAATGACTGTTTTATTTCCTTTATTGTAGGGGGTCCACATTTTGATAATACTGAAGATTTAGAATCCCCAATTTGTATAGAATTATCGCCACATCGCCAACTATTAATTCGGGATTCAGATAAGGCCAATGATGATTGGAATAATACTAAAAAGATACCGGTTAAGCCGACCAAGATAATACTTTTTATCATAATTATGTTCTCTGAAGATTTAAGTTATGATGCGTATTTATAAGCCGAAATGGATTACTGTTTTAAAAATACATTCATCATTCTATATTTGAGATTAGGTATCCTATAGTTATAATAGATTTCTTGTCAAATCTTTCAAGTGTATTATATCAAAAATTATTGTTGATTACAAAAATTATCCAAATGACTATTCACGACTTAATGGCAGAGTAGATTAATCCTCCTCTCTTTATGCTTCGTATTATCTTTTACAAATTATGTGCCATACTTCTATATCTCAGCGTATAAATTGAAGAAGCAATTAGAGAGAGACTTGCATAAAGGAATTCATGGAATGTTATGTGAACTGGGGTTAAAGGTAGAAGTAAAAGAGAGGCAACTTTAAAGATCAAAATGCACAGATAGATGTGTAGGGTTGCATAGTTGTTAGGAGATATGGAAGTCTAACTGGAAAATGGCATTTAAAGATTTAATACTTCATTTTGTAGTAGCAAACAAATCTGAAATGAATTCGATTATAGCAGTATTATAAACCTTGGGGTAATTTGTAGATACTTATCGCAGTCTAAACTTTTGAGCCACTGAATTTTGTTTAGACTACTAAAGAGACTGTCGAAAAAGTCCTATGGAAAATGTTCGATACATGATGAATGAAAACCGGTTTCGTTAAACGATCCATGTTCGATGATCGAAGGATAAGGAAGGGTTCAATGACCCCCCCGAAGAGACTCTTTTTTCTTAAAAAAGACTTTTTCGATAGTCTCAATTGAAATATTTAAATTTCTCTTAACCAAATTATTTTTTTTTGATGTATAATTATAATTTAACGATATATCACTGGGACCGAAGGCCCAAGTGTATTTCAGTTCTGTCGGTAGATATAATAGAAGTCAGGTTTTGGTAAGTTCTAGAACCAATGTAGAATACCTGATGAGAAAAACCAGCAATATAAGTTCAACTTCTGATTCACAAAATGTGTTCTTAACAGTCATGCTTAATAAGCCGCTATTTTTACTCCGCAATGTATTGACACGTATCCCTATGACCATTCTGCTAGCTGGCATGCTTGTGATTGTTGCTTTGATTCAAGGCACCCTTCTAAACAGCCTCTCACTTATGGACCAGGAGCGTTATGGGATCAGCCTTGAGGATATACGACAGGGAAGCATTATCTCTCTTTTCACTTCAATATTTGTCGTTACCGGCGGGACGATGCTTTTTCGTCATGTCGTCCACTTATTTTATAATGTTGGTTTTTGTGAATGGGTTGCCGGCACTCGGCGTACATTTATTCTTTTTTGGATTTTTCATATCGTAGTGACCGTTCTATATGCTGTATCGGCTTGGCTTTTAATCTGGATTTCAAATGGAACATTTGCGGAAAAATTCGCTGGTAATGACTTTGGCCCTTCATCAGGAGGATCAGCGTGCCTCGGTTACGCAATTTCATGCCTTTCCGCCAGATGGAAAAAAGGACTATTGATTGCGATTGTGATCGGATTTTTCATTAAGGTTATCCTAGTTATTGAGCCAAGCAACGACCTAACGCATTTAATAGCTTTCCCCATGGGCTTGAGTCTGGGGTGGTGGTTTAATAGTATAGAATATAAGCGATCCCACAAACATTGATAAAAACGCAGTGAAAACCCTGTTATATGTGAATGTATGTTGTTGACTCGCGTGACAAAATTCAACTTATATAATGCCCTATCAAGATAGATTATTAGTCCACATGTCATTATTGCTTATAATATTTCAACCAGCAATTACCACAACTTCAATCTTCTTTCCGTATTCCTGCAAGAACTTGTTTCCATCCTGATGTGTCAGTTTTTGGGATATAGGAGATTACTTACGATTTGATTTTTTAATCTAACATTTTAACAAAGTTTAGACTACTCAATTAACCAGCAATCCAGGAAATACTGAAAGTCTTATACTGATTTGCAGGATCAAATCTTAGTTTGTACATTTTTAAAATCGATATATAGGGGGAGTGGGGAAATGGTTTGAAAGTTGAGAATACTTACCATATTGTTAATTCCAGACAAGGTAAAGATCAATCATTAATCTAAAACATCAATTATATCTTCAAGGTATCTGATCAATTCAAAGCAATAATAGTGACCTTGTAAGGTTAAATCTCGACTTTCACAATTTTTATGGTTCAATAGACGCCATCAGGAAGGCCTTTGACCCAGATTTAATGGATGTGGTCGGAATCATGTAAATGATCGTGGGCGTGAGTATGCATTTTGCCGTCGTGCCTGTGCACTATGGATATGGATGAGATTGTTGTTTTGAAGGAATTCTCTATCAGACATTATTTCTAATGGAATACCCTGTCTTGCTATCCTTTTATTTTTATCAAGGACATAAACCGAATCGGAGATTTCCTGAACAATATGCAAATCATGAGTGGAAGTAATTATTGTTTTCCCTTCTTGATTGCTCTTCAGAATAATATCAATGATATGCCTTGATGTTAAAGGGTCCAGTCCGGCAGTCGGTTCATCCAGGATGATTACCTCCGTATCAATGATCAATACCGAAGCTATCGCCACCTTTCTCTTTTCGCCGATGCTTAACTGGTGAGGGGCCCTGTCCAACAAGCCCTTAATATCCAGATCGCTTGTAATTGTATCCAGTCTCTTTTCTATCTCATCCTTGGGAAACCCAAGTTGCAACGGCCCGAAGAGGATATCTTCCCGAACGCTGGGGCAGAACAATTGCACTTCAGGATTCTGAAAAACAAAACCGACCCTTTTTCTGAAATCCAAAGAAAATGTATCCTCATTAAGGGCGGTTTCACTCACTTCATTGCCGAACGCGAGATATCCTTCCATTATCGGGCAATATCAGGCCGTCAAGCATCTGGAGAAGTGTGGACTTGCCTGTGCCGTTTGCCCCGATGATTGATATCTTTTCTCCCTTCTCTGATCTGCATGCTGACCCCGCACAGCGCAGGAAACTTTGAAAGATAGGAATAATGGACATCTTTTAATTCGAAAATGATATCGGTCACTTAACCTCTATATCCCGGCTGAATTAATCAATATCAAAATGAAAATCATCGTAGCGCATGCCAGTGTCACCCAGTCAGTCAGATTGGTTTTAAGATCTTCATATACCCTGGGTTCTCCCCTGTATCCTCGTGAAAGCATGGCATTGTAGACCTGATTGTTCAGATGATATGATCTATGCCATAAACTCGCGATATTCCAGGCAACGATTTCCCTGCCGTCTTTATGATGGATTCTCTTCCCCGACCCTGCTCTTTATAGAAAGGTATGTATTCTCCACAATCTCGGCAAACAAGTAAATATAACGGTAACACATTCCTAAAGTCATTACAAAGACCTGCGGGACATGAAAGATTCGCAAGACCCTCAGCAATTCATTATGCCTTGTAGTAAGCGCAAGCAAGACGGTAATGGATACTGAGGTGATTACCCTCAGGACAAATAGGCCTGCCGCCAACAGGCCCTGTTTTGTTATGACAAATTTTAGATTAAATATGCCCAGGATAAAAACAGGCTCGCCCGGGCTGAAAAAATTGAATACAAGCCGGAATGGCGATGAAAAGGGAGAATAAAGGGATGAAGATCCATGTCCTTTTAAGGAAAAACCATAGATTGATTCCAGAGAAAGAGGTCAATGCCAAAACAAACAGATATATCGCCGCAATAAGATAGAGGTCTCTTGTGAAAAGCACCGCGAGGAGCAAAAGGAGAAAAGAGATTGTCTTTATGCGGCTATCTCTCCTCTGCAAGAAGGCATTTCTTGCGGCATATTCATCTGCAAAGACAGATTCTTTTAAAAAAGATAGAGCGCCCATAATCGAGCGCTCTATGAACTTATTTTTAGACAATTATTAATCGCCTTTCTTGGCCAACAGTTTGCCGATAAAGAAAACCGCAATTACAGTTATCGCCATGCCTGCAATTGCCGATACTATATAGGCTAAACTTAAATGTGACAAACCTTTTTCTTCCCATCCCTTAAAGGCATAATCAGGCAAAGGCGCATTCCATAATGATGAAAGTTTTTCTAATCCTTGAGGTATATACCCCACAAGATCCTTCATCTCATCACTGCCCCATTCTCCCCAGGCAGAACCGGCCTTAAAGTGATCCGGCAGTATCAATCCGATGGGGGAGAGAATAATTAAGATACCTAAGCCGATCCATAATTTTTTAATGGTGGTCATCTTCCCCCTCCTTCCAGGATTTCAGGATGCTCTGTTTTTGTAAATATTTTACAACCAGGGCTGTTACGACAGCCTCCACCCATCCGAAGATCAATAGATGCTCCCCGGCCATGGCCGGGACGGCCACATTAAGCCCATAGGGGCAATATAATGCCTGACCGTTTGCGGTATGATGAAAAAGGGGCTGCAGGCCGAATTCAACCCCGGCGAATAATGCCGCAACATTAATACCAATATATGCGGCAATAAAGGCGGCGATCACACGCCTGTTTGATTCTACCGGACTGCCCATACTGATTAAACGATAAACATAATAACCGACAAACGGGAGGACAAAGGCCATATTAAAACAATTTGCCCCGATTGCCGTTATGCCTCCGTCTCCAAAGAGTAATGCCTGAACCACCAGGGCAACGGTGATGGCAATACAGGCTGCCCATGGCCCCAGGAGTATCGCCACCAGGACGCCTCCTACGGCATGACCTGTTGAACCTCCGGGGATCGGGACGTTAAACATCATGATCACAAAACTGAATGCAGCGCCTATTGCAAGCAGAGGCACCTGCCTTGCCTTAAGGGTCTTCTTAACGATTTTTGAGGCAAATGTCCATATCGGCAGCATCGCGGCGTAAAAGATACCGCATGTCGCTGGTCCTAAATATCCATCCGGTATATGCATATCAGCACCCCTTTTCTATCAGGAAACAATTATTGTTACTAAAATAATTTTCGTGTTACCAATTGGGCAAAAAAAATAATACGGTTCTATGTTAACGCCTTGCCAGTTGTAGACATGCTAAGTGTGCTGTGTTTCACGCCTTTCACCGCTTTTAGTCTGGATGCCAGTTTTTCCACTTCAGCGGGATTTCCTTTCACAGCTATTATTTCCAGACAGTTGTGGTGATCCAGATGGATATGCTGGGCTGAAATGATCGACTTTCTGAAAATCATGCTGGATATCCGTAATCTTGTTCAGAAGTTCCCTTTTGTGGTGATTGTAAATGAGCGTGATAGCACCTGCAACTTCATTGCCATGAAGCCATTCCTGTTCGACTAGATCCTGCCTGATTAGATCACGGATAGCCTCGGAACGGTTCGTATATGCCTTGCGTTTGATAAGCTCATCAAACTTTTCCGAAAGTTTACTATCCAAAGAGATTCCGAATCGAATTAATCCTGACATTTGCAGACCCCCGTGTTACGAATTTACATATTATGCTACGTACTTTTTGATGTCAAGTTAATAAAGAACAACTTTTTAGGTCTTGTTAGCAATATATATTATTCTATGGTAAAAGGCTAAAATACACGTTCTGAATGAATACCCTCTTTACCTTGGAGAGAGGTGCTGCGGATTAAAATTTAAATTGGAGATGAAAATGATAAGGGCAAGACTCTGGTTCATATGTGCGGCTATGCATGATCCTGTCACACCTATAATTGTCAAGCCTGCTGTGATTGGATGGGATGCCAAGGAACGTCAGGTGGAATTAACTATAGAACGGCCGTTTAAGGGTGATGAGCTGGTTTTGAGGATGAAAGGCTGGGTCACCGCGGACGTGAAAAAGGTGATAGAGGTAGTCGGAAGACACGGTTACCTGAAGGTCCTTGACGACCGCGACCTGGTCGTGGAGTTTAAAACAGAGGATGATTACAAGTCCCTTAAGGCAGAACTTCTTGACAACTTTCAGGACCAGGTAAGCCTAGAACGAGATTGAAGTGACCGAGACAGAAAAGAATGATGATGTAGCAATTCATATCCCAATCGACGGGACCCTGGATCTCCACACGTTCAACCCGCGGGAGGTCCAAGACCTGTTGGAAGAATATATAAGCGCCTGCCTTGAAAAAGGGATCTATGAAGTAAGGATCATCCATGGGAAAGGGAAGGGTATACTTCGGGACAAGGTCCATTCCATCCTGAAAAGACACCCCCTTGTCATGGATTTCAGTCTTGATCCTGGTGCTTCAGGCTGGGGAGCGACCATCGTCCTGCTGAAGAAAGATTAATAGGCCGTTATTATCCGAAGACCCCTACCTGACCTCCCCTTCAGCCTAAATACCTAATCTTATACAGTTCTTTTGCCTTGACTATCAGATCTATTTAGATTAATAAAATACGTTTAATTTATTTAAATCATTAATCTAACATACTATTGACTGGATTCCCCGGTCAAGCCGGGGAATGACGTAATTGTAGGTGTCGTTATAGGGTTAAATAAAATTTTACTGAAGTATAGTGATAATAAACACGGATTAATCTAGATATCTTATGGAAAAGACAAGTACCGTAATTGAAGAGAGGATAAAAAAGGCTGAAACCCTGAGGGAGATGGGTATCAATCCATACCCTGCAGGTTACAAGTGTGATATCACTGCAGCGGAGGCTATTGAACGATTCGGCCCGATGGAGGCGGATGCCCTGGAAAAAGGTCATGAAACCTTATCCATGGCCGGGAGGATAATGTCTCTAAGGGGTTTCGGCAAGGCGTCTTTTATCCATATAAAAGACAATAGCGGCCGTATCCAGGCCTACATAAGAAAGGATAAGATAGGGGATGAAAAGTATGACCTCTTTAAACTCATGGATATCGGCGACTTTATCGGTATAAGGGGGAGTTTTTTCAAGACCAAGACCGGGGAACTGACAATCCTGGCCGAAGACATAAAGATCCTGTCAAAATCCATGAGGCCCCTGCCTGAAAAATGGCACGGATTGACCGACATAGAGACAAGATACCGGCAGCGCTATGTGGACCTGATCGTGAATGATAAGGTCAAAGATGTCTTTGTCATGAGAAGCAGGATTATCAAATCATTCAGGGATTTTTTTCTTAATAAGGGTTTTCTTGAGGTCGAAACACCAATGATGCAACCTATTCCAGGCGGTGCTACGGCAAGGCCATTTAAGACATATCATAACAGCCTGGGGATGAACCTCTATCTCAGGATCGCCCCGGAGCTATACCTGAAAAGGCTTGTGGTAGGCGGACTGGAGAGGGTATTTGAGATAAACCGGAACTTCAGGAATGAGGGGATCTCGGTAGAGCATAATCCCGAATTTACTATGCTTGAATTCTATATGGCCTATGCGACATATGAAGAACTGATGACCCTGACCGAGGAGCTTTTTAATTTTATCCTGCATGAGAACCTGGGGACCAATAAGATTGAATATCAGGGAAACAGTCTAGATTTCACCCCA
>CAVZMS010000086.1:0-6042 GCA_963776085.1 uncultured delta proteobacterium | reverse complement strand
TAGAAAGCTGGTTAGCTTCAGCGATGAGAATATTGATAAGTGGCTCGGCAATAAGTACTTTGATGACCCTGATCCACTTACGGCAAAGACCGCCAAGATACTTGCCGGTAAAGCGCCTATCGCCCTCAAGCTGGCCAACCGGATAATGGATGAGGGATTTAAAAAGCCCTTAAAAGAAGGCCTCAAGGAAGAACTGAGATATCTCATGGAGATCTTCTCCACCAAAGACGCCCTTACCGGTCTTACAAGTGTGGGCAAGAGACCCCAATTCGAAGGCAAGTAGAAGATATCAGGAAAATTGGAGGAATGAAAGTCAGGTGATAAAAAACAAAATCTAGACAAAGCCATTCTAATTGAACAAATATACATAAAGCTGGCTGCCAGCACAATATAAAAGATATGCTCCGGCAGCCCTTTCATCGAGAATCTCCGAAAATCAATCCTCAACCTTACACTCCCTCTCCTGCAGGATCGGCGTTACAAAGATTTCCGCCTATGGTGCCCCAGTTGCGCGTCTGTATATAAGACAGACGGCCCTCCATCTCGGCAAGCACCTTCAGGCCTTTCTTCATAATGGGTGATTTTTCTATGGTCCGGTGCGTGGTCGCGCTACCAATCCTCAAGCCATCCTTCGCAGACCTGATAAAGTTAAGCTCTGGTATCCGCTTGATATCAACAAGATATTTCGGGGTGAGCAACCCTTGCCTCATAAGCAGAATCAAGGTCTGCCCGCCGGCAATTACCTTGCACTTGTCCTTGTACTTATTCAGCAGGGTCAGGGCTTCATCAAGCGTCTTGGGGGTAAAGAGTTCAAAATCTTTTATCATGCCTGCTAACCTCCCTGTGTTAATAGGTTATTATTATTTAAACCGCTTACATCCCCTATTTCCCTTCAAACTGTACCTTCTTGCCCACGTTAGACAAACCCGTGAGGGCGTCTTTGGTGGAAAAGATCTCGTGAAGATGCTCCAGCTCACCCTTCATCCCCATTTTTAAGGATTTCTTATATCCGACATCTATAATCTTGTTGGCCAGCCTGATGGCTATCGGCGCCTTTTCAGCGATTATCCTGGCTGTCTTGGCCTAAGCGGATCGTCGCTGTTCAGATATTTTGAGCTCAGCCATGCATTTATGTTCTTGTCAGCGAATAGGTCCTTTATCTTCTGCCATTCAGGGGGGAGTTTATCCGTGTCCTTGCCCTTATTAGGAACCAGCCTCCCCTGTTTTGCGAAGGGATATGATCATTTCGTCGATCTCTTCGTGCGGGAATATATAATCCACAAGGCCTATATCAAGGGCGTCCTGCGCTGAAATGATCCTGCCTGTGAATATCATATATTTTGCCAACTCCTTCCCTATGAAACGGCTTGTCCTCTGTGTGCCGCCCAATCCCGGGATAGATCCCTATGCCTGTCTCCGGAAATCCCATAACCGCCTTGGGCGTTGCCGCTATGACATCGGTCGAAAGGGCCAGCTCAAAACCGCCTCCTAATGCGAGCCCGTCCATCTTGGCAACAACCAGTTTCTTGCTGTCGTCAATCCGGTTGAGTACTTTCTGACCGAATGCCGTGAATGCATAATTGTCCTGCAGCCTGTCCTCTTTGATGCAATCGATAAAAAATTTGATATCCGCACCGGCTACGAACGCTTTCCCGGCGGTCTCGATAATAATTATCTTGGTATCAGGATCTTTTTCCGCCTTCTTGAATTCCTCATCCAGTTGTCTAACGAGCCTGTCATTCAGGGCGTTCATGGCATCCGGTCTTGATATGAAAACACGGCCGACGTCCCCGTCCTTTGAGTATCTCACCAGACGTATATCCCATGTCTTACCCTTCTTGTTCTGGCGGGCCAGGTTTTTAGGCATACGTATTGAGGGCCATTTCTTCAGGAGCTTCTCTACCATATCATAGGCCTTGTCAATGCCGATGCTGTTCATCTTTTCAAAAGGTCCCACAGGCCAGCGCAGCCCTACTTTCGCGCCAAGGTCCGTATCCGCTATATTCGTGATCCCTTCCTGAACGAGAGATGATGCCGTGAAAAAGGCCGCTGCCAAGAGCCTTTCCGCGATCGGTTGAAGCTTAACCTCATCTACGTCTCCTTCAAGGGGCCACGGCTTGCCGGAAGCGGCCTGCTCCCTGAGGCTGTTCGACGGGGCATAAAAGGGGCCCAGTTGGTCGGCAATGCCGACTGCTGCGTGAAAGGCCGTTTTGACCACTGTTATGTTCATCAGTTCAAAAGGCCCCATTCCTATCTCCAGAGAATCCTTGCCCGCCTTTTCAATTGTGGCGATATTGGCGATCCCCTCTTCGAGGATGCGCGTGGCCTCGTTCAGCCAGGGGACAAAGAACCGGTTTGCTGAAAACCCTGCCGAATTCTTGACCACTATACCGGTCTTGCCTATAAGCCACGCAAAACGCCTGCCTAGATCTATGGTCTCACGAGATGTCTTTTGACCGGGAACAATCTCCACGAGCTTGTTTTTTGCAGGATGATAAAAAAAGTGCATGGCAAGGAAGCGGTCCTTTCGTTCAACCGCCTCGGCCATATCGTCCACGGAAAAGGAAGACGTGTTTGAGGCAAGGATTGTCTTGGGTTCGCAGATCTTGTCAAGCTTTTTAAACAGATCCTTTTTAACGGCCATGTCCTCGAACACAGCCTCTATAACCAGATCGCAATCCTTGACCTCAGACATATCCGTTGTGCCGTGTATGCGGGCTAGGATCTCACCCACATCATCGGGTTTAAAGATCCTCCTTTCTACAGCCTCCCGGAGTGTTTTTCTTATATTATCCAGGGCCTTTTCCACGATTTCGGGGGTGAGATCGACCGCTACAACCGAAAAACCCTCCTGTGCTATTTTTTGAGCAAGTGCACTACCCATGTTGCCAAAGCCAACAATGCCAATCTTCTTCATCTCTCAAATCTCCTTATGTGTGTTGGATTTTGAAATTTAGTTCATCTCTCTGAATTTCCAAATTAATCTGCCATATCTTCCGTAACGTTAGTTTAAGGCACAAGGTATACTGTATACGATTCTCTCCCTCCCCTTACCTTAAGGGGAAATTGGGATGGGTTACAGATTTTTTCTATTATCTTTTTAACTCCCCCCACCCCCTCTTATCATAAGAGGGGGAGAAATTAATTACATCAACCCACTTTAAAAACCATCGATGCACCCGTGTCTCCGGCAGCGCATCCCCCCCAGAGGCCGTATCCAACTCCAAGAAGGGCCAGCTCCTCCAGGAGCTCGGCGATGTTTCTGCCCGCGGTCGGCGCCTGGGGGTGGCCGTAGATCAGGGGGCTGCCGTAATTGTTCATTCCTCATGACATCAAACCCCATCTTCCTCGCTGTGTTGATGTCATTGACCGCAAACGGATTATGGGTCTTTATGGCCTTCATGTCCGAGATTTTCATGCCTGCATTCCCAAAGGCCATCTCCGAGGCCGGGACAGGCACGATAGGCATATAACCCATTTTGACCCTTGAAAACCCTATGAGACTATCCGTATCGTGATACCGGGATCAGCACTGAGTTCCCTGGCATTGTCCTGATTTCTTGTTTTCTTAACAAAAAAAAACGCCTAAGCGCGTGCTTGGCGTTTTTTGACCTGATTTATATGCAGACACACGCTTACTACATGCAGATCCCCCTGCTAAAAAAGAAGCCAAAAAAGTTGAATGAGAAAGCGTGTGTTTTCATGTCTGTTTTTACCTTTGATATAACCTTCACATTATTGATAGTGATTGTCAAGTTTTTTTAATTTTAGAATAAAAAATAGTATTTTTAGGACTGATTGATTGAGAGACAAAATAAGATTGTCCCCTATTAACACCCCCTATTAGGAATTAATACGCTGCCCTGCGGCTAAAGTTAGATTGACATACAATGAGAAATTCTCTATACTCCGTTCATCAAAAAGCGCGTTCTTGCTATCAACAAGTGGTGGAAAAAGGCATGCGAAAATATTGGAATTGAAGGAGTGGATCTATACGGTGGAACTAGGCATAGTTCGGCACGGGCATTAAGAGAATTCAATAGTCCTGAAGAAATAAAAAGGGCAACAATGCATACAACTAATAAAGCATTTGAGAGATATTTCCAAATAGAAATGGAAGATGTTAGGAGTATATACGGTAATACAGCTAGATTAAATCGAAAGAACGATTAAATATAAATAGGAGTCTACATGACATCAATAAAAGTTAAAGTTCATAACAACGATAAAAAGATCGGGGCAATGGTAAGGGGTTTGGCGTTTGCAATTGAGAATATAAGCGCAGTGAAAGGAGCTAAACAGAATTCTCTAGATGATAAAGGGTATTTAACTTTTACATTTTCAAATGATGAAAAAGCTAAAGAGTTCACTGAGTCATTGAGTAACTATCTCCCAAACTTGTTGGCATGGGTAGAGAAAAATTAAAAATAAGCTAAAACATGATATTGAAAGAATATAGGGGTAAATTCAATGTTTGGAGCAAAAGGATTAATAAAGGCAAATATAGGGAGCTATTTTAAAGCGATGTCTAAAGGTCTTAGTGAAGATGAAGCTTTAAACTGGGTTATTAATTCAAGGTATCCAATTTCTAAGAGTAATAGGGATGTAGTTAGAATTAAATTTGAGTCTTTTAATCGTTATTCTGATAAGAAAATAAAAAACCTTGTTCTTGCTATTCTATTTTTTGAATATCCTCGTGCTGAGTACAAATACAATTCCTTTGAGTTTAGTCCATTTAAGACTTCTTTCACGCAGGAAATTGATTATCAGATTAATTCGATTTATGAATCGATGCGAAAGAAATACAGGGTTTCTTAGATTAAAGATAATAGGAGTGTGATTTATGGATTTTATGAAAAAAATACGATGGGGTATTGGGAAAGATGAAGTCCATTTGATTCTACGTGATAAACAGTTTGTGGGAGAGCATCCTGGTAAGAATGCGGTTGGATACTATGATTCTATTTATGGCGTAGACACTGGAATTGTTTGTTATTTTAATCGAGGATTATTTGGTAGTGACAAACTAGCAAGAGTTAATATTATTTTTTTCAGAGAAAGGCCAGAAGACGAGACTATCGAAAAAACATACACCCAAATAAAGAGTGAATTAATTGGGCAATATGGTAATCCAACACACAAGGTTGATTACAATAAAGAAATACCACATGATATAAGATTATCTGAACAACTCGTTTGGGTAGTTAGTGATTCTATATTGACTTTGTCATTAGGGTTAAAGCGTAATGGAGTACTTGAAGATGGACCTTGTATTGATATAGGGTATGGAGATATAAAAAATGACCCTATTTCCAAACTATGGGATTGGTTAAAATGAAATTTGGAATGGGGGAAGTATGTTAATTCTATTAAAAGATATAGTTAAAGAATGGAAAAGAGTAAGTGAATAATTATAGAAAAGTTACGGCATAGACTATTCAACCTCCCAAATCCCAGCTTCCGATAACCTGTCGAGAGCCCTTCGGCCTTGAGCGACTCGACATGAGTCCTTCGACAGTGCTCAGGATCATGAGCTTGCCGAATGGCTCATCGACATGTCTCAGGGCCGAAAGGCCTCTAAGTCGAACGAGTGGCTATATGTAGACCCAGAGTATCTCTCCGAGGCGTAAGCTCTCCGAGCCGGAGGCCGGAAATATATACCTCCTGATTTCTAAAAGTATAAGATGGGTCGAATGTATAAGTTTGCTCAGATTTCCTCTATCTTCAGCCTTTCTGTTAAAATCATGCCTCCATTAACTGTATTTTACTGTGACACCATCGAAACCGCGGTTGATCAATCCGGCAGGCGAGACACACGCCACAATATCCTGCGGCTAAATTTAGATTGACATACGCGGTTACTGTGCTACATTAGGGGGTAGAGTTACCTGCCTTATTTATTCGCCTTCGCCAGAATACCCTGTGGCTTGCCACAGGGATGAATGGCGGGGCGAACCGCGCCGAAGCTCATAGAGCGAAGGCGGGTGGGCTTCGGCGGAATTCCGCTTGATACCCCGCCGCTTGCGGCGGGGAGCTTCATTG
>CAVZMS010000085.1:0-6623 GCA_963776085.1 uncultured delta proteobacterium | reverse complement strand
TGTCAGTCGATTCAAAGATGATTGCCTTGTAACGCTGATACAGATACGACACCCCCAACAGGATCACCCCGAGGCCGACAAACGAGAATATGCGATACAGGGTCTCAAGAAACGAAAGATCATAGATGAATATCTTCAAAATCGTGATACCGAAAAGTACAATTGCCATGATTCGAAGTCCCTGCATTCGGCGCCAGATCCCCGCCACCATTAATACTACTGAATACAACAACCAGACGCCTGAAAGCACCAACTGCTGCAGATTTTGCAGGCGTATAATCTCTCCGGATGCGCCGGCCTCATATCCCTTTTCTTTCAGTAAAAAGATCGACTGTTTGAACAGATCTCTAGTTTCTCCGGTCAATAGATCCAGGATCAATACGACGATGGAGATTTGTAGAATGTTAACCACATAGGCAAGCCATGGCCAGGGCTGCTGATCCTCCTTTATCCAGCGTGTGAGAAGGAATGCTCCGGCAATCACTAACACAAATACAATCACCCGTAGATTCAACACAGTATGGAAGCGCGCGATGGGATAAAAAGCGAATCCCTGGATCGCAACCATTATAATTGCCAAGCCTACAGCACCGAGACCGCAATAGAGCATCGGCAGGAGTCGGCGGCGCAATCCGAACCATACCAGAGGCAGGGAATAAAACAGCCAGATCGCCGTCCATGTCATGAACTGAGCAAAGCGCAATGCAGAGACCGTTTCTCCGGTCTCTGCCATAATGCGTTGTCGGAAATAATCATTGCATTCCACCGTAAGCAAGGCGAAGAGCACAATGCACCAGCCGCTATGAAGGATCGGGCAAAACAATGCCCGGCTTTTTTCGTCCACGCCTTTGAAGAGAACGGCGCATGCGCCAAGCGATCCTGCCAGCACGATAAAGGCAAGGGCGCGCCTGTTCAGCAGGAGGGCAAAATCCTCAATCGGAAAATAGACAAAAGTTGCTCTCGTAACTAAAAAAAGTCCGAACGCCGCAATACCCATCAGTACCAGAGCGGCTTGCCAAATATACCGCTTTCCCCAGTGAATCCCGCACCACACGAGGATCAGCGCCTCGAGCGACCAGAATGTAATCGTATAAAAGGCAGTGAATTGGATCTGTGTTGCGAAGACAAGCAGGATAATCGCGGTCAGCACGTACCGGACGAAGACTGCCGTCAGGATATCTTGCCGCTTTCTAAGGGCAATAAATGTGAGAAAATACAAGGCCCCGATTGCAAGAACGATGAGGCTCATCCACTCATGATATGGCCTATTGATAACGTCGTACATTGCCACATAATAGAAGAGCGTGTTGAAGGCTGCGACAGTCTGCCGGACCTCCATATATGTTGTCGTCTTTTTTATATTTCGATAGATCTCAAGCCCATGAAACAATCCCCAGAATATAGTGAGAAAAAATACCGTGACGAATAAATCACCCGTAACATAGTACTCGCCTTTCCAGAGAATATAGATCAAATAGGTAGCTGCCAAGCTTAGCGGTTCGAGAATTACCCATTTGTCTTTCTTCAACAAAATGGCAATTAGACCGATATCGAGGATCACAATGTAGGTAAACAAACCTACCTCATTGGCCTGGCCGGTACTGAGCATGATCGGCGTCAAAAAGCCGCCTGCCCAGCCGAGGCAGGAGACGGCCAGCGAGTCGTATTTCAGCGCCTGCAGAAGGGTCAGGGCAGTCACGACAGCCATCATCACAAAGGCAATAGTCTGGGGAACGAGATGATAAAAATTAAACGAGGCATAAACGGTGAGATAAAGAACGGCAATGCCGGCGCCAATGATGCCTTGCGCAAAGACCTGAAGTCCCTTTTTATGGGAACGCGCTCCACCGAAAAGCAGTCCAGCACCAATCGCTAAGCCGATTAAAACACGTATGGTCTCGGAGATCCAGTTCCGGTCAAAGGCATATTTCAGGAAAAAACCGATACCGATGATGAGCGCCAATGCCCCGATGCGATTCAGCAGCTTGCCTCCGATGAGTGCTTCCCATTCTTCGCGCGTGCGGGAAGGTCGCGATGGCGCAGCTGGAATTAGCGCTTCCCATTCTTCGCGCGTGCGGGGAGGTCGCGATGTCGCAACTGGAATTATCGGCTCGGATTCTGGAGGCTCTACAGGCGGCGGTGAAGGAGGGGTTGTTGCCGGAGGAACCACTGCAACCGGCTCAGATTCAGCCGGGGTTGCTTTCTGTGCGTCAGTCGCGATTTTCCGCCCTAAGAAATCAAGACGTCTCTCGACCTCGTTTAGCCGCTCAGATATCCGTTTCTTCAGTACCAACCCAACGATGATAGCGATGATGACGATGAGCCACAACATATGAAAGCTCCTCTTCTTATCTGATAGGTTTATTTAAAAGACAGAAACCTTTCTACGTTGCCATTCTATAGGTTCATGGTCCAGAGCAACTCAATATAAGCTTTTCGGCCCTGAACCATTCGACAGGTTCATGGTCCTGAGCAATGTCGATGGACTCAATGCCGAAGGGCTCGTCGACATGTCGTGTCGAACGATCAGCAGTCACTTGAGTTGGAATATGAGCTGAAAATGAAATGATCAGGAGAAATTTTGATAAGTGTTTCACAGATAAAGGGAAAAAGCAATTTTTTTCTCCAACTGAGTTGGAGAAAGGGTTCAAGGGGTCGAGGGTTCAAGGGGTCAAGGATTAGGAGACAGGATGTAGTAGATAGGAGATAGGGATTAGGGGATATAGATTATCGAGTAAGGGATATGGGGTCTAAGGCAGAGCGCATGGCGCACGGCGCATAGCACAAACAGTATTTAAAGAGAATAATGAATGTCGAATGTTGAACGGCGGAATGATATTCGTATTTCGAAATTCGAATTTCGATATTTAAGAATAATCAGCCGCCGCCGGCGGGTATGTGGATGTCAATGGTATCGCCATTCTGAAGGACGTGATCAAATCCCTGTGCCTCTCCGTTTACAAAGACCATAAGCATCATATCATCCCATTCATTGGGTGGCCCAATAGAGGTGAGTTTATGAAGCATATCTTTGATAGTAGTCTCACGATCAAGCTCCAATATTGTGTCCCGGCCGTGGCCTGATCTTGACTTGGATTCCGTTGTAAGGCCAACCGCAAAGCCGGATCTTATCATAACCTTGATCTTTTTCTGTTTCATTAGTGAAGCTCCTCGTGCTCCCGCACGGGGCATCCCGGCGAAGGCGAGTGAATACCTATAGGTAGGCTCATACCTATAGAAGTCCTGCTGACCTTAACCTATTTATTTCTAAATCCCCTCTCCTGCCTCCCCCTAAGAGGGAGGGGTGGTTTGGTCCCTGCTTTGGCCGTATTGGGTAAAAATTAAAACTATGCATGCCTTAATTATTAATATATTTTACTTCCCTTCAAATTTAGGTCTCTTGCCTACATTAGTCAGCCCGGTCAGGGCGTCTTTAGTAGAAAAGATCTCATTAAGATGCTTAAGCTCTAGCTTCATACCATTCTTTAATGGTTTCTTAAATCCGGTATCCACGATCTTATTGGCCAGCTTGAGGGCAATAGGCGCCTTTTCAGCGATTATCTTAGCTGTCTTGGCTGTAAGCGGATCGTCGCTGTTCAGATATTTTGAACTTAGCCATGCCTTTATGTTATTGTCTACGAAGAGTTCTTTGATCTTCTGCCAGTCAGGGGGGAGTTTATCCGTGTCCTTGCCCTTATTAGGAACCAGATTTCCCTGTCTTGCGAGGGATATGATCATTTCGTCGATCTGTTCGTGCGGGAAAATATAATCCACAAGGCCGATATCGAGGGCGTCCTGCGCTGAGATGACCCTGCCTGTGAAGATCAGATACTTTGCCAACTCCTTTCCAATGAAACGGCTTGTCCTCTGGGTGCCGCCCAATCCCGGATAGATCCCGATGCCTGTCTCCGGAAATCCCATAACCGCCTTGGGCGTTGCCGCTATAACATCGGTTGAAAGGGCCAGCTCAAAACCGCCCCCTAACGCGAGCCCGTCCATCTTGGCAACAACCAGTTTCTTGCTGTCGTCAATCCGGTTGAGTACTTTCTGACCGAATGCCGTGAATGCATAATTGTCCTGCAGTCTGTCCTCTTTGATGCAATCGATAAAAAATTTGATATCCGCCCCGGCTACGAACGCCTTTCCGGCGGTCTCGATAATAATTATCTTGGTATCAGGATCTTTTTCCGCCTTCTTGAATTCCTCATCCAGTTGTTTAACGAGCGTGTCATTCAGGGCGTTCATGGCATCCGGTCTCGAGATGAGAACCCGGCCGACGTCCCCGTCCTTTGAGTATCTCACCAGACGTATATCCCATGTCTTACCCTTCTTGTTCTGGCGGGCCAGGTTTTTAGGCATACGGACTCTAGGCCATTTCTTCAGGAGCTGCTCGACCATATTATAGGCCTTGTCAACGCCGATCCTGTTCATCTTTTCAAACGGCCCTATGGGCCAGCGCAGCCCCACCTTTGCGCCGAGATCAGTATCCGCCTCATCCGATACCCCCTCCTGCACCAGAGAGGAGGCGGTAAAAAAGGCCACGGCCAGGAGCCTCTCCGCGACCTGCTGAAGCTTGCTCTCATCCACCTCTCCTTCAAGGGGCCATGGATTGCCGGTCTTTGCCTGCTCCTTCAGTATGTTCGAAGGGACATAAAAGGCGCCGAGTTTATCGGCAAGGCCGGAGGCGGCGTGAAATGCCGTCTTGACCACGGTTATGTTCATCAGTTGAAAAGGACCCATCCCTAATTCAAGGGACTCCTTGCCCGCCTTTTCTATGGTGGCAATATTCGCGATGCCCTCTTCGAGAATGCGCGATGCCTCGTTAACCCAGGGGACAAATATCCGGTTTACTGCGAAACCGGCGGAGTCCTTGACCAGTATATCTGTCTTGCCCGTGAGTTGCGCGAAAAGCCTGCTCAACTCTATAGTCTCTTGTGAGGTCTTTGAACCGGGAATGACCTCTACGAGCTTGTTTTTGGCAGGGTGATAGAAAAAGTGAAGCCCGATGAATCGTTCCGGGTGATCAAAGACCTCGGCCATATCATCGACGGAAAAGGAGGATGTGTTTGATGCGATGATTGTAGTGGGCTCACAGATCCTTTCAAGCTTTTCGAACAACTCCTTCTTCACGGCCATGTCCTCAAACACGGCCTCAATGACAAGATCGCAATCCCTGACCTCCGACATATCCGTTGTGCCGCGGATGCGACCCATGATCTCTTCCACCTTCTCCGGCTTAATGATCCTCCGTTCCACGGCCTCCTGGAGTGTCGTCCTTATGGCATTCAGACCTTTCTCCACGAATTCGGGTTTTATATCCATCATAACGACCGAAAGCCCCTCCTGTGCCGTCTTCTGTGCGATCCCGCTCCCCATATTACCTGAACCGATAATGCCAATCTTTTTCATCTTATAACCTCCTTATGTGTGTTTAATTATAAAATAATTTACGGTCGTTATATATTAAAAAATCAAAGGGATATATTCCCCCATATAACATAGAAAAAAATATTTTAATAGCTATCCAAAAAAAGAAACCTCCTGTTAAGAAGAAAAATATTCCGCCAAGAATAAATCTTAAAACAGGAGGTGTCTCATTAATAAAAAGAATTTTAGCAGAATTCAGGAGTTTCGTCAAATAAAAAAAGAAATACGGGGATCAAGTGAATACTTAATCATCGGGATCGATGTTGCCAAGGATAAGCACAATGCCTTTTTCGGCACGGCAACAGGGAAAACAATCTTGAGGCGACTGGTCTTTAAAAACAACCTAGAAGGATTTACAAGGCTTTGTGTCAGGACGGAAGCACTGAAGGTCCAACACCATCTCGGTAAAGTTGTCCCCATTCCACACGAAATGTTCCGGAAAGATGAAAGTCATCAGCGTGATAGAGGATGAAGATGTCATAAAAAGATCCTGAAGCACCTGGGATTATGGGAGGTGAAGCCCAGGCCCCCACCCAAAGCGACCCGACCAACAAAGATCGCCGAATACAGCATTGATTATTCCACCTACCAGCTCCCCGCGTCCGATAAGTGGCTATATGTAGACCCGGAGTATCTCTCCGAGGCGTAGGCTCTCCGAGCCGGAGGCCGGAGTCATATACCGCTTGATTTCTAAAAGAATAAGATGGGTCGAACGTATAAGTTTGCTCAGATCTCCTCTATCTTCAGCCTTTCTGTTAAAATCATGCCTCCATTAACTGCATTTTACTGTGACACCATCGAAACAGCGGTTGATCAATCCGGCAGGCGAGACAGCGCCATCCGCTACAAGCAGGACGGCTAGAGTTAGATTGACATACAATGAGAAATTCTCTATACTCCGTTCATCAAAAAACCCGTTCTTATCAACTTATCTGTGGATAGGCGGTGGGGTGCTGGCCGGGCAGATGCCGGTTTTCTCAATAGCCCTGCTCACTCTTCCCCCCGCTATAAAGGCCGTTCGGGGTGCCCTAAAGCACCAAGAACTGATGCCAGCTATGACCAATAACGTCCTAGTTGTCCTGCTGACCCAGTTTCTACTGGGCGTTGGCTATATTCTGACAAGGGTTTTTTCAGGTTAGAATCACGGCGGTAACTGTGCTACATTAAGGGGGTAGAGTTACCTGCCTTATTTATTG
>CAVZMS010000084.1:0-20864 GCA_963776085.1 uncultured delta proteobacterium | reverse complement strand
ATTCTCTCGGCCGTAATTTTCAATGCTGTCATTATTGTACTGTTGATCCCATTGGCCCTGCGCGGAGTGAAATTCCGAGCTTTGGGCGCTGCCGTCCTTCTGCGACGAAACCTTTTAATCTATGGGCTCGGCGGACTTGTTGCTCCATTTGTGGGTATTAAGCTCATCGATATGCTGATGGGCATCTTGCCCTGGGGATAAGGAGAAACACCTGTGTTAAAAAACATTATAAATGAATTACGTATTTCATTTATTGCCACCTTATCTTTGGCAATTCTGCTGTGCGGCATCTATCCGGCCATTGTCTGGCTGGTCGCCCAAGGCATATTCCCTGATCAGGCCAACGGCTCATTGGTCTCGGCGAAGGGTCAGGTTATAGGCTCATCCCTGTTGGCCCAACGGTTTGAGGGTCCGGGGTACTTTCACCCCCGTCCTTCGGCAGCGGGAAACGGTTATGACGCCGCCAATTCGGGCGGCAGCAATCTGGGGCCTACATCGCAGAAACTGAACGATGCGGTTAAAGAGCGCATCTCCGCCTATCGTGCGGAAAATAATCTGGAGGCGGGGATATCAATTCCTGTTGACGCTGTAACGGCCTCAGGCAGCGGCCTGGATCCCGATATCAGCGTGAAAAATGCTTTATTACAGGCAGGACGTGTTGCAAGGACTCGAGGTCTTGGGGGGGAGACAGTCCAAAAAATGATCAATTCACTCACTGAAGGCCGTTATCTGGGAATCTTAGGCGAACCGAGGGTGAATGCTCTCATGCTGAATCTGGACCTTGATAATCAGCATTGAGACTATGTATGACAACAGTCAAGGATAATATTTAACCGAATCTTATGAGGATGTATAATATATTCTAATCAGTTTTCAAATGGTGAATCGTTATGACTAATGAAAGAGCTGATGAATTTCTGCGGATGATCCGCCGGTCCCAGCGAGGCAGGCTCAAGATATATCTGGGTTATGCCGCCGGAGTCGGCAAGACTTATCAGATGCTGCTTGAGGCGCGCCGCCTCAAGGAGGATGGCATCAAGGTGATGGTAGGCATTGTCGAGACCCATGGGAGGGTGGAAACGGAATTATTACTGAACGGGCTTGATGTAATTCCGAGAAAGAAGATTACCTATCGCGGGATAGAGATCGGGGAAATGGATCCGGATGCTATATTGTCGCTGAGACCCGAAGTTGTGCTCATTGACGAACTGGCCCATACAAATGTGCCTGGCAGCAGAAACGGCAAGAGATACGAGGATATAGAGGAAATCCTTTTATCAGGCATCCATGTCATTTCCACCATGAATGTCCAGCACCTGGAAAGCCTATATGAAACGGTCGAGGGAGTTACAGGGAGTAAGGGTCCGCGAGCGTGTCCCAGATCGCATTCTGGCTGAGGCGGATCAGATCGTAAATGTGGATATAACCGCGGAAGACCTACGACGAAGGCTCCAGGAGGGAAAGGTCTATACCAGGGAGATTTGCAGGAACCGCCTTACGAATTTCTTTAAACCTGTAAACCTGGAACAGCTCCGCGAACTTACACTCAGGGAACTGGCTGCGCATATTGACTCTCGCAGACGCGATCCATCGGCAGAGGAGATACCGTCAAATCCCGATCAGGTCATGGTCTGCTTAAGTTCAGGCGGACCTAAAACTGAGACCCTTCTGCGTTACGCCTCAAGGCTTGCCGGTCGGTTGAACAGAAACTGGTATGCCGTTTATGTACAGGCATCGCATGAAAATCCGTCGGTCATCGACGCGGCAACACAGCGCATGCTTTCAAATAATATGACCCTTGCCAAGCAATTGGGCGCGACTGTTTTTACCTATAAGGGTGAGGATATCGTTAAGACCATCCTTCAGTTCGCTAGGGAGTATCGTGTAGGCCATATAATCCTTGGCGCCCCCGGGAAAAAGATAAACTTCTGGAGAAAATTACTGGGCGAGGAAGGCGTTGCCGAACGACTTATTAAGGAGAGTAAAGGGCATACTATTGTAGTACTCGATACCAGGACTGTGACTGATGTTGATAAGACAGGGCTCAGGACACCCGTTTATGAAGAATCTCTCTCAGGCATTCAAACGAAGAAAACATCTTTTCTTGACAAAAAAGCACTGTTCGTAAAGGAGTCTATTCTACTGTGGAATAAGGTTATAGATAAGGAGGATGCTATGAGGGAGTTATTGGATGCCTGCATGCATAATGCCGATAAATCGCTGAAGGATTCCGCGTGGGATTCACTCATAATGCGCGAACAAGAAGGCGGAACCTTTGTAGGCGAGGATATCGCCATCCCACATATTAGGATAAAGGCTCTTTCTCAACCTATTGTGGCTCTCGGAATCGGCAAGGAAAGCATTCACGATCGTGATTCAAAACATGACTTCAGGATCATGATACTCCTTCTATCACCTGTTGATCCGCCCTCAATCCATGTAGAGATGCTTGCAATTATAAGCAGGATTGCTCGAGACGATCAATGGAGACGGAAGGTGCTTGCAGCGGAAGGGCCATCGGATGTTTTAAAGCTAATCAATGGAGGCAATAGTCAGTGAGGATGATGATTTCATCTGTATTTCCACTTCAAGATATTGTGTATGACATTATGTCACTTGGCTTTTAGTTACTGCTATGAGCCTTAAAAAGAAAACATTATTAAAAAGTAAGACTTAGATATCCAAATATAAATAAAAAAGGGAATCAATATTGACCCCCTTTTGACCACCGAAATTGACCGCATCAGTTAATTAAAATTATTGATATTATTAAAATTTATGGTGCCGAAGGCGGGACTTGAACCCGCACGGGTTTGGCCCACTACCCCCTCAAGATAGCGTGTCTACCAATTCCACCACTTCGGCACTGTTGTATTTCCTATTGATTTGCCTGCCCTTCTATCGGGGCCGATTGCTGTTCGTTGCTGGTGCTGGGGCCGACTGTTGCTGGGTGACCGGCGCCTGGGTCTTCACTCCTTCCATTATGGAGGATGTCTTCCCTTTCCCATACATTACGGCAAGAAAGAGACAGGTAATCATAAAGACAATCGCCGCCGCAGCAGTTATCTTAGATAAAAAAGGGCTTGCCCCGCCGCTTCCGAAAACCGTCTGGCTGGAACCGCCGAAGGCGGCCCCCATGTCAGCGCCTTTACCCTTCTGAAGCAGGACGATAAGTATTAAGGAGATAGAGACCAGTATATGTAAGGCTATGATGATATAGAGCATTAATCTGTTTTAACTCCTGAATTAAGTAAATTTGAAATCTCAAAGTTCGTCAATTTAATAAAAAAAGTCAAAAATTAATAATAATATTTAAAGCTTTCCCAGAGTAAAGGGGTCTAGGATTCGAGGTTCAAGGATTAATCTTCTATAGGCAATTAGATTTTGATATAATCTAATTTTGTTCTTCACTCGTTGTATTGTAATTATTAAGTATTTCACAAGAACCATAGGCCCTCGAATCTAATCCTTATAGATCAAAAATTGGAGATGGTCTATATTTAAAGGGTCAACGGACTGGCACTAAAATTTTATGATCTCCAGAAATGCATCGGCCTTCAAACTTGCCCCTCCCACGAGGGCCCCGTCGATATCCTGCCTTGACATGAGATCCTTAATATTATCCGGTTTTACGCTCCCGCCATACAGGATCCTTACCCTTTCCGCGGTATCTTTATTAAAGCCCTTATTTATCCATTCTCTTATAAAATGGTGTACTTCCTGGGCCTGGTCCGGAGTAGCAGTCCGGCCTGTCCCTATGGCCCAGACCGGCTCATAGGCCAGTATAGTAGAATGAGGCATTTCGCCCTTGTCCGTGAAAGTCTTTAACGATCCCTCAAGCTGTTCCCTTATCACCTCAAAGGTCTTGTCCTCATCTCTTTCTTTAAGGGTTTCACCGATGCAGATGATCGGGATCAAGCCTGTTTGGACAGCGGTTTTGACCTTGAGGTCTATCATCTCATTCGTCTCTTTAAAGAGGCTCCTTCGTTCCGAATGCCCCAGTATCACATGACTGCAACCTGCTTCAATAAGCATTCGGCCGGATACCTCGCCCGTGAAGGCCCCGCCTGTTTCCCAGTGCATATTCTGGGCGGCCAGAAAGATACGGGTGTCGCTCAAGGCCTTCTTCACGGCGGGAAGGCTGGTGAAAGGGGGTGCCACGAGGACGTCGATCCCTTTTATATCACTGATGCCTTGTGCTATAGCCCTGACAAGGGCGATTGATTCATTCAGACTAAGGTTCATCTTCCAGTTACCGGCTATCAGGGGTATTCTTTGTTCATTTGACAGACTCCATCTGTTTTTTTATTAAGATTATGGAAATCATGACTTCTAAGGAGCATGTTATGCAAAAGGCATCCGCTAACCTATTCATCCCTCCCATATATGCGGTTAGATCAATCATCCTGGTTGCGTAACCGAATTCATTGTCATACCAGGAAAGGACCTTTGCCATGTTGCCCACGACCATTGTTAAAGGTGCATCAAATGTGGAAGAAACTGTGGTGCCGTTAAAGTCTATTGATACCAAAGGTGCTTCACTATAGGCAAGTATCCCCTTGAGATAGGTTTCAGACGCCTCTTTCATGGCCTTATTTATCTCGTCAACGGTTGCCGGTTTGCTGAGTTGAGCGACAAGATCCACCAAAGACACATTTGGGGTGGGGACGCGAATTGCCAAGCCATTGAGTTTTCCCTCAAGCTGAGGAAGGACAAGCGATACGGCCTTTGCAGCCCCTGTGGTGGTGGGGATCATAGAAAGGGCCGCAGACCTTGCCCTTCTGAGATCTTTATGGGGGAAATCCAGCAGCCTCTGATCGCCTGTGTAGGCGTGAGTTGTGGTCATAAGTCCTTTTTCTATTCCGAACTTATCCAAGAGGACCTTGCAGACAGGGGCAAGGCAATTTGTGGTACAGGAGGCGTTCGAAACTATATGGTGTTTCTTGGGATCATATTCCTTATGATTTACCCCCATCACGATAGTTATGTCAGGTCCCTTAGCCGGGGCGGATATGATTACCTTTTTGGCCCCTGCGTCCAGGTGTGCGGAGGCTTTTGCCCTTTCCGTGAACAGGCCGGTGTTTTCAAGAACAAATTCAACACCCAGATCCCGCCAAGGCAGCTTTGCAGGGTCCTTTTCTGAGAGGACTTTAATTTCTTTTCCGTTGACTATAATGGCATTCTTGGTGCTCTTGACATCTGCATTGAGTATCCCATGTGTCGAATCATATTTTAACAGATGTGCCAGGGTTACTGTGTCCGTCAGATCATTAATAGCTACGAACTCAATCTCCTTATGTGATAATGCGGCCCTGAAGGCCATTCTTCCAATACGACCAAAACCATTGATTCCAACTTTTATAGTCATCTCATCCCTCCTGGATTTAGTTAATATTAAGGTTTTTAGGCTGAAGCCTGTTAGTTTTTCACATTGATTAAAACAAAGGGCCTACAGCCTATCGTCTTATTCTGACTTCTTACTTTTGACTCCCGACTTCTCTCCTTAATCCTTGAATCCTTACAACCGACTTCTCGATTCGTATCAGGATTATAGCTCTCCTTTCTGGAAAGTTCCAAAGCCATTATTAGGGCGTCCTCATTGGTTTCCTTGTAATATCGTGGCCTGCGGCCCACTTCGTGAAACCCGACTTTTGAATACAGGCTTCTGGCTGCCAGATTGGATGGTCGAACCTCCAGCCAGATTGTTTTCAAACCTTTAGAGACGCCTGTTTCAATCATCCGTGTTAGGAGGAATTGCCCAAGGCGTTGTCTCCTATTTGTCGGACGAATAGCAAAATGAATGACCTGAATTTCACTGGCAAACATCCAGAAGCAGATATATCCCATGAGATGTTTATCTGCAATTAAGGCCCATAGATGAGAAATCGGTTTTTTTATTTCCCCTTTAAAGGCGTTAATGCCCCAGGGAGACGGAAAAGAACTGTTTTCAATCTCGAGTATCTGTTCCGCATAGATTGGAAAATCTTCCGGGGATATCTTTATGAGATGATTCATCATTATCTATTTCAACAATTTCCCAGCTAGGGAGATGCTCATTTTACCTGCTTCCTGGGCCTTTTCCGCTAATTTACTCAATTCTATATCCGATCGATTCTGGGCAATAGCTATTACCATAGGTAGGTTTACACCGGTTATAACCTCGACCATCTCATCTTTTAAGAATGAAAGGCTGAGATTCGAGGGAGTTCCCCCGAACATGTCGGTAAGGATAATGACGCCTTGTCCCTGGTTTAAGACGGAGATCTTATCCTCTATCATCTTGTGGATCTCTTTGGATTCCAAGGTCTGAGTGATAGAGACAACGTCTACTGCCTCTATGTGTCCAACAATAAACTCGGCGGCCTTCACGAATTCCTTACCCAAGTCACAGTGAGTAACGATCAATAACCCTATCATAATACAATCCTGCCTTTTTTTAATGTTTAGTTGCCCAAATGAAAGCAGCATCTAGTGTTAAGCGGGCTAAAATTCTTCATCATTCTGAATAATTATTTTATACAGTTCTTTTTTGGTAGTGGCCTCTATAAGTACTTTCCGAAAATTACTGTCTTTTAACATTTTTGCTATCCTGGCCAAGGCTTTGAGATGAATGCTTGCGGAATCTTCAGGAGCAACCAACAAGAAAAAAAGAAAAACCGGCTGGCCGTCCATAGATTCAAAGTCCAATCCTTTACGGCTTCTGCCGAATGATATAATCGGCGTACTAATTCCAGGATACTTTCCGTGAGGTATTGCTACACCATCTCCGATAGCCGTACTCCCTAATGACTCTCTCTCCAAAAGTACCCTGACTAATGAATCCTTGTCCAGAGATGGATTGCCTTTGACTATGGCTTCAGTCAACTCTTCGATCGCTCTTTTTTTATCCCTGGCCTTTAAGTCAGGAATAATATTATCTTCTTCCAATATATCTGACAGTTTCATAATTTTACACTTTGATATCTATTTTAATTGAATCAGTTAGAGGGCTCGATTAAGCCAAGATTACCGTCTTTGCGTTTGTATATTACATTAATATCTCTGGTATGAGAGTTTCGAAATACCAGGAAATCCTGTTGAGATATTGCAATCTGCATAGCTGCCTCCTCAGGATCCATGGGTTTTGCGAACAACTTTTCAATTTCTATCCTAGGCTCTTCGATACCCGAGCCGACGACCTCCTCCGTCTCTTCCAGATTAATGCTATTTTCATTTTTACGACTCTCAGGTCTCCTTTTTCTGGTTGTTTTGGCTCTATATTTCTTTACCTGTTTTTCAATCTTATCCATGACCTGGTCAATAGCAGAATACATATCCTCTGTCTCTTCAAGGGCTTTAATGACGGTGCCATTGACGTTGAGCGTAACATCCGCCATGCGTCTGAATTTTTCAGCCGCAAGCACGATATGGATTTCAACAGGGAAATCAAAATACTTTTCTATTTTTGACGCCTTTTCCTCCGCATATGCTTTTAACCTATCCATGGGTTCAATATGTCTGAATGTTACCGTAATATCCATAAGTTTAACCTCCTTAAGGGAGAAAAATTCTGTTAATAAATATAATGCGATTCACGTAATAATCAATAAGGCATCCTCCTTCTCCTTGAAGGCAGAATACCAAGGCATTCTCTATATTTTGCAACAGTTCTACGCGCGGCATTAATGTTGTAGCCTTTTAGTATATCAGCAACCTCCTGGTCGCTGTATGGTTTATGCTTATCTTCAGATTTTATAATGTTCCTAATGTGTTCTTTAACGCTTTCCGAAGCTATGGACTCTCCTTCCATGCTGTTGATGGCGCTATTAAAGAAATATTTTAACTCGAAAACGCCTTGGGGAGTGTGGACATATTTGTTTGTAGTAACTCTGCTGATGGTAGATTCATGCATCTGTATCTGTTCAGCAACATCCCTGAGGACAAGGGGTTTCAGATGTGTTACTCCTTTATCGAAAAAATTTCTTTGAAACTTGACAATGCTTTCAGTAACTTTATAGATGGTTCTCTGGCGCTGATGGATACTTTTGATCAGCCAGGCCGCTGATTTCAGTTTGTCCTGTATATATTCCCTTGTGTCCTTTTCCAGAGAGTCTTTCCTGTTTAAAATCTCTCTATAATAGTTATTGATTCTGAGCTTTGGCATGCCGTCTTCATTGAGGACAATCTCATAATCATCGCCAACTTTGAAGATATATATATCAGGGTTAATGTAAATCGTCTTATCGTCATTATAAAGCCGCCCGGGTTTGGGTTCAAAATTAGTAATAATGGATACCGCGGATAAAACCTCCTGCATAGAAATGGAAAGACTCCTGGCAATAAGATCATATCTTTTTTTCTCAAGATTATCCATATGGTGCTGAATAATCTCCTCAACGACAGTGCCTCCCATATTTTCAAATCTGGCCTGAATCAGAAGGCACTCTTGCATGTCCCTGGCTGCTACGCCAACAGGATCAAAGGTCTGGATAATACCCAGGGTTTCTAAAATTTCTTCCTGCGGGTATTCGGTAAGCTGGGACAGCTCCTCAATGGTGATCTTTAAATATCCATCATCATCCACATTACCAATGACCTGTATTCCAATCTCCCTTTGCCTGTCGTCTAAATCACTCATGCCGAGCTGCCATATAAGATGGGAGTGCAGGTTAGTCCTGCTGACATTCACATTTTCAAAGGTGGGAAACTCTTTTCCTCCATCATAAGGCGCTTCGGCCCATCCGGTGTTATACTCTGAGAGGTATGTTTCCCAGTCCATGTCCTCAGTTAACTTCTCTTCCATGGTCACTTCGGGGGTCGGTTGATCATCATTATTCCTTTCTTCCGTTGTTTCCGCGACAATTTTTTCCTCGTCAGTCTCATCCGTAGGCTGTTCATCCAGTAAGGGGTTGGTCTCCATCTCTTGTGTAATAGTTTCAAGGAGCTCCAGCCTGGAAAGCTGAAGAAGTTTAATGGCCTGCTGAAGTTGAGGCGTCATGATGAGCTGCTGGGACAGGCTGAGAGATTGTTTTAGTTGTAAGGCCATGAGGTCATCTTTTTGTAAATGCCATGTTTAGGATCATAAGTTGAAATTTTCACCGAGATACACACTGCGAGCTACTTTACTGTTTAATATATCCTCTGGAGAACCAAACTCGATGATTTTTCCCTGGTCGATAATATAGGCGGAATCGCAGACATCCAATGTTTCCCTGACATTGTGATCTGAAATGATAATTCCTATTCCCCGTTCCTTCAACCGCCTTATTATCTGCTTGATCTCATTTAAAATAAGCGGATCAATCCCTGCAAAAGGTTCATCAAGCAACATGAATTTCGGCTCAGTAACAAGGGCCCTGGTTATCTCAAGCCTTCTTCTTTCACCTCCGGAAAGGGATGAAGCCTTATGCTTGGCCAAGTGGCCGATGTCAAGTTCGGATAACAGGTTTTTCAATCGTTCTTTAATCTCGGATGAAGGGATATTTATTCCCTCCATAACAGCCAACAGATTTTCTTCCACGGTAAGCTTTCGAAAAACAGACGGTTCTTGGGGAAGATATGTTACACCTTTCCTGGCCCTTAGATACATGGGGTCTTCCGAGATATCCTGATCATTAAGAAAGACACTTCCCTCATCCGGCCGAATAAGGCCTATCATCATGTAAAATGTGGTTGTTTTCCCGGCCCCGTTAGGGCCTAAAAGACCAATGATCTCATTTCGCTCAATGGTAAGGGTTACCTTATCCACGACCCTCCTCCCCTTGTAGGTCTTCACCAGGTCTTTTGCCTTAAAGCTCTCTTTATGAGTGTTCAATTGGGCTACCTTTTTTCTTCTTTCGGAATCAGGATGAACCTGGCCTTATCCTCTTTAGAGCCTTCCACAACGAATCTTTCTTCCTTTAAGAACAGGGTAATCTTGGATCCTTCCACAAAGTCTTTACCCTGTTTGACGAGCCGGGTTGCCGGTTAGAACCACTGTTTCATCTTTTTGATTATAGACGGCTTTTTCAGCCGTAGCTATTCCACCGTCCGGTCGGCTGAGCATGACCTTCTCTGTGGCGATGATCTCTAAAATTTTGACCCGGCCTTTTCCCGGATCATTATTGCCAGCAAGGTTTTCATAAAAAAGTTCAATTTTCTGGCTTTTAATATTTATATCGTCTCTTACGGCTTCAACATTACCGGTGAACGTCACTATATTTCTCTTATTATCGATTTCAAAAGAGTCCGAACTGATCACTATTGATCCTGACGCATCGCCGATAACCATCTTTTTTTGTATGGTTTCCGGAAAGGCTGAGTTTGAATATATAAGGGTAAGGATAAATATTATGTATATGATAATTGATCGATACTTAAGATGTTTCATAAAATTAGGGACTCTCTTTTAATAAATGTTGTAGTATTGGAAATTATTCTGATAGTCTCTTTTCCCAGATTGACATAGAGGCCCCTCCCTGTCACGGAAAAAAACGGACCGTTTATTTCGACCGGTCCATCTGCCTTAAGATGGCCATCTTTTTGTTTGTAGATAATATGGTCAGTGGATATCCTGTAACCGTTTTCAGTATGCCCTTCCAGGTCGCCACGGAGATTTATCTCATCGGAAGTTTTATCGTAATCTCCATTGCTACCCACCAACTCTATGGCAAAATTGTTTTCAGGTTCCAATTTCAGGTGAAACTTATTGAATGAGAGATGTTGCCTGTCTTTAGAAAATTTGACTTCATCGGCATCAAGTATCCACTTTGCCCCTTCATCGGGATTGTCCTGGATATAATGGATATTTTTTAACCTGAGGCCTTCGTCCGGAATAAGGTCAGTTAAAACCGTATCTTCAACGCCCTCATGTCCCGCCTTGATCAGGAACAACCCAATCACGGCGAATAGGGCTATTATACCCATTATAGGTAGATATTTTAACTGGAGCTTCATAATTCCTGCAATAATTATACCAGAGGGTCACTTCCTCTGTAAAGACTATTTTTTTCAGTTTTATCTTGGCGGCCCTGTCTTTTAACATCTTAAAAAATTCTGGGGCCCAGCATCCTTTTTCTGCCTCCATGCAGGCTTCATGGAGTACTGCCAGCTTAATCGCTTATTCAAAGGAACACATTACTAATAAGAGTCTTCGAGACAACAATTGTTAGGACCGGCTGGAAGATCGGATCTTGTGATTAACCAGGCCGTGGATCTCTTTAAGCAGAAAGATAAGTGACCTGAACTGGTCTAAAGGAATAGAGTTTGGTCCATCGCAGAGGGCGGAGTCCGGATCAGGGTGAACCTCCAAAAACACCCCATCGGCGCCGGCGGCAACGGCCGCCCTGGCCAAATATTCCACAAACTCCCTCTGTCCCCCCGAACTTGTGCCGCTGCCTCCCGGCAGTTGCACACTATGAGTTGCGTCAAATATGACCGGAAAACCAAAACCTTTCATAATAGGTATGGATCTTAAATCAACAACAAGGTTATTATAACCGAAAAAGGTGCCTCTTTCTGTTAGGAGGATATTTCGGTTGTCCGTTGATATGACCTTGCTGAATAACATGTCCCATCTCCGCCGGAGAAAGAAATTGCCCTTTTTTAATATTTACTGGTAGATTCGTGCGGGCCGCTGCAAGCACCAGGTCGGTCTGGCGGCACAATAAAGCGGGGATCTGGATAATATCCAGAACCTTGGCCGCCTTAATGATTTCATTAATATTATGGACATCCGAGAGGACCAGCAGCCCTGTCTCCTCTTTCACTTTTTGGATTATCTCAAGGCCTTTATCTATTCCAGGTCCTCGAAAGGAGTTCAGGGAAGTCCGGTTGGCCTTATCATAGGAAGTCTTGAATATAATCGGCAAATCCATTGAGTCACCGGTCTCTTTTAAAAAGGCCGCGACTTTAAAAGTCTTATCCTCATCCTCAATCACGCAAGGGCCGGCGATAACAAAGAAAGGACCGTCCTCTTTGATGGTCAAGCTGCCTATATGAACCTGATTGCCCATTTTTTATTTAACTGTTTAGCAGGATATTGCACTTCTACAATTTCTGTCCCATTAATTTCCTGATCGGACAAGGGTCATCTTTACGTGAGATTTAGATACAGTCATTATGCTTATAGAAAGGTATTCTAAAAGTCAAGATAAAGTCCGGTTAAGATTTTGAAAGTAATTACCTTGATTTAATGTCCCAGGGACATATCTGCATTTAAATATGCAAAATCCTAACTGGGCACTGCTGTCTCCAGTCTAATATAGACCGGATGATGATTTTATAGCTATGGATATTGGTATAAACTTTTCCTTGTCATACGATACCATAACATCTATGATATACAACCGGGTTTATCGGATATGTAATATCAAGCTGTTCGGGAATATCTGATAGGCCCGGATTTTTACTCCGGGAGGTAGATAAAGTGCCTAAAGGAAAGGTGTCCAGGTCTATAAAAGAGATCAACGAGAGGATAAAAGAAGGCAAGGTGGTTGTTGTGACCGCCGATGAAATGACCGATATTGTAAAACGAAAAGGTCCGAAAAAAGCTGCCAGAGAGATAGATGTGGTAACAACAGGCACTTTTGCGCCAATGTGCTCCTCCGGGGCCTTTATAAATTTCGGTCATTCAAAACCGGCGATCAAGGCATCGAAGGTCTGGTTGAACAATGTTCCGGCTTATGCGGGTCTTGCCGCAGTCGATATATATTTAGGGGCAACTGAACCCACTGAGGATGATCCCTTGAATGGCGTCCATCCGGGACAGTTCAAATATGGAGGCGGTCATGTTATACATGATCTTATCGCGGGTAAAAAGGTGAGCCTTGAGGGCTACGGCATACGGTACTGACTGTTACCCGAACAGGGAGATTGAGAAGAAGGTCTCCCTCTCTGATTTGCCCTATGCCGTATTATTGAATCCGAGAAACGCATATCAGAATTACAACTGTGCGATTAATCTGACTTCCAAGACTATTTATACCTATATGGGGGTCCTAAAGCCAAAGGCAGGCAATGCCAATTATTCCACTTCCGGACTTTTAAGTCCCCTGTTTAATGATCCCTATTATCTTACTATGGGCATGGGAACGAGGATATTTCTCGGTGGGGCCAAGGCTATGTTATTGGCCCTGGGACACAGCATAACCCTAGGGTCAAGAGGGGGAAAACGGTGTGCCTTTGAGCCCTGGGGGGACACTTATGGTTATGGGAGACCTGAAGGAGATGTCCCCTAGATGGGTGGCAGGCGTGAGTATGCTTGGTTATGGATGCTCTTTGGCAGTAGGATTAGGAGTGCCGATACCTATACTGAATGAGGATATGGCCCGCTATACGGGTGTATCCGATGAGGAACTGTTTGCAAGGATAATAGACTATGGAAATGATTATCCAAAGGGAGAAGCGAAGAGCCTTGGATATGTTAGTTACGCGGAGCTTAAAAGCGGGATCTATAAGCTTTAACGGCAAGGATATACCTACTGTACCTCTTTCATCGCATGTAAGGGCCCTGGAGATAGCTAATATTATTAAAGGGCTGGATTGAAAAGGGCGAGTTTTACCTGACCGAGCCTCAGGTGATGATACCGACGGTGAAGGCCTTTTAGCTTAGAATACTATGGACATGGAAGCCCTATGATGTTAATAGACGGCAACCGGGTTAAAAGATAAGGGTTCTAGGATTCGAGGGGTCGAGGGGCATAGCACATGGCGCATAGCGCAGAGGGCCAAACAAGAGAATATTGAATGATGAATAATGAACTGTAGAATTTTGAAGTGAAGAAAAAACTTTAACATTCAACATTCTGAATTATGGCTCCTTTGTCTTTAACGTTTGACCACTTTCTCCCAATGGGAGAAGGATAAGAATAGACTTATACGTCTGACTTAGGAGGACATTCCTGATGGTGCTGAGCTTGATGAGAAAACATGCCAAATCATGGCTTATCAAAATTTTAATAGCCATCATCGCGGTGGTATTTATATTTTACTTCGGCTACTCTTTTGTTTCAGATAAAGGGGCAAAGGTTGCTGAAGTGAATGGAGAGGTTATAGGCTATATGGACTATCAGGATGCCTATAATAATCTCCTTAAAAATCTTCAGGAACAGTATAAAAATATGTGGAGCGATAATCTCATTGAGGTGTTTGATCTGAAGAACAGGGCCTTGGAGGGCCTGATCGAAAAAAAGATTATCGCCAGGGAGGCCGACAAGATAGGTCTGGATATAACCGAAAAGGAGATCAGGGACAAGATCATGACATACCCCGCCTTCCAGTACGATGGAAGGTTCGACGAAAACAGATACAAGGCGGTTCTGGAAAACAATAGAACGGAGCCAGAGGATTTTGAGAAAGATGTCGCTCAGGAGCTTCTACAGGCAAAGTTAATACAGTTTCTGCAGACCTTTCTGGTCGTAAGCGATCAGGAGGTCCTGGATCAATATACCTATTTAAATCAGAAAGTTAAGATAGGTTTTATACAGTTTCCGTCAAAGGACTTTAAAAGTCTGATAAAGGTGGACCAGGCTTTAAAGACAAAATATTTTGAGGAACACAGGGAAGAGTACCGGATCCCCGATAAGGTCAAGATAGCCTATATTGCCATTCGCCCCCAAGATTTCAGGTATCATGTTAAGTTGGATGATCAGGAAATAGATAATTATTATGAAGATTACCAGGATCAGTTCAAACAGGAAAAGCAGGTAAAGGCAAGGCATATCCTGTTCAGAGTGCCGTCTAACGCCACCGCGGATCAGGAGGAAAAGATAAAGGGAAAGGCATTATCGGTTCTTGAAAAGGCCCGCAGCGGCCAGGATTTCTCGCAACTGGCAAAGGAATATTCCGAAGATACCTCGACCAAGGATCAGGGCGGAGATCTTGGCTATTTCTCAAAGGGTCAGATGATAGAGTCGTTTGAAGAAACGGCATTCAATATGGAGAAGGGACAGATCAGCGACCTTATTAAGACCACGTACGGATATCATATTATCAAAGTGGAGGATATCAAGGAAGAGAGGATGAAGGACTTTTCAGAGGTTCGGGACCAGATCTCGGATAAATTGATCAGCAATGCGAGCATCGATCTTGCCAATGAAAAGGCATTATCCCTTATAGACCAGATGCCCTATGATGTGGATCTGTCTCAATTCGCCCGGCAACATGATGTCCCTGTTATCAGTACGGACTATTTTTCCCAGAATGACCCCATCCCTTATATTGAAGGGGATGCGAAACTCAAACAGTCAATCTTTTCACTCCAAAAAATGGACGTCAGCGAGTTAATAGAGTTTAAAAATAACTTCTTTATCATCCAGGTCGTTGATAAAAAGCCTTCTTACCTTCCGGATGTGAACGAGGTTTCAGATCGATTGGAAGCGGATTATACAAGTCATCTGGCGACCCTGGAGGCAAGGTCGGCGGCGGAGAAATATCTTGCCAGACTGAGAGAAGGAACTGATTGGGATGAACTCGCTAAAACAATGAATATGAAGCCGGAGACAACGGGCTTTTTTTCGAGACAGGATTCCCCTGAAACGATCGGAGGAGCGGTCGGCCTGAATGATGCGGCCTTCAAATTGAGCGAAAACAACAGATACCCCGATACTGTCTTTGAAAACGAGGATAGTGCTCTTGTCATCAGGTGGGAAGGAGAACAGGGGGTTGATAAGGAAAAATATGAGAAAGAAAAAGGGCAATATACCGATTCGCTCATGTATTTAAAGAAGATATCACTTTACAATGCCTGGCTTGAAAGGTTGAAAGCTCAGGCGGATATAGACCGTTCGCGATTTGAAAAGTACAAGTAATAAATTAGACTCGACTTCCGGAAAATCTTATTATCTAAAGGATCATCTCCAAATAGTTGATTGATAATATAGGATTCAAGGGTCAAGGGGTCGAGGATTCAAGTGAAATGCTTAATAATTATGAAATACACACTTGACTCCCTGATCGCTTTCTCCCAATATTTACATCCTTGCTTTCCTAACTAGCAATACTAATACCCTCAGGGATACCAAACTGATCCGACCTAAAGATCTTGAGATGGACAGAGGTGGCCTTGATAATGGGTCATCGTTCGCACATGATCCTTGACAGTCCACCTGAGTTTGAATAAAAATAGGGATTATCTCTATAAGTTGATCGGTTATCAGGATTCAAGGGCTCCTGAGCTAAAGGATTCCACCATGAGTAATTTTTTTCACTTGACCCCTTGACTCCTCGAATCCTTGATCCCTGATTTAGTTGTAAAACCTTAATATCCAAGGAGGTGCGATATGGCTATGAAAGGGGGTAAAATCAAAAAAGATTTTGAAAAGGCCCTTGAGATCGGGCGTCCGCCCAACGTGAAAAGATTGTTCCCTAATTCGAGGGCGTTGATAGTTAGCGGAAAGGTCATCGACCGCGCCATGATAGCCAAGGGCAAGGCCATGACAATCGCGGCAAACGGGAGAAACCGTTTTGTTATCCAGGGAGCCTTGCGTGCCGCTCAGAGGGCCAACGCCGCCGTTATTATAGAGATTGCCAAATCAGAGGGGGGCGCAAACGCGTATTGCGCCGTAAATCTGTGGAATATGGCTGGCTATGTAGATGACATTATGAACGAACTCGATTTAACGATCCCGGTCGCCATCCATGCGGACCACTATGGCATCAAGGGAGATAAAGATATAGAGGCGGCCAAGAGAGAGATCCCCAGCATGTTCGATGCGGGAATCACATCTATCGCTATTGACGCCTCTCATCTGACTGATGACCAGAACCTACTGGCCAATATCGAGCTCTATCCGTATTTTCCCAAATGGGCCGGGTATGAAACCGAGGTGGGCGAGATCAAGGGTAAGGAAGGTCTTTCAACAGTTGAAGAGGCCCTATTTCTTATCAGGGGACTGAACGCCCATGAAATCTTCCCGGACTGGATAGCCCTTAATAACGGGACCACCCACGGTATTGAGGAGAGCGATCAGGGTATACAGGTAGTATTGACCAAGGAGATCCATAATGCTCTAGCTAAGTATAAGATATCTGGCGCCCAGCATGGGACATCAGGCAACAATTCCGAAAGGTTGCGCCATATAGCCAGCGAGACCGCCACCACCAAGGCCAATGTTGCCACCGCCCTTCAGATGATTTCCTGGGGTGTTAAGGTTAACGAATTCGGGAATGCCTTCCTGGACGAGAATGGAGAGTTTTTGAAGCTCTCTGGGGAGGGGGTGTCTGAATCATTATGGAACGAGATGGCGGCATACGCTAAATCAAAGGGTATCAAGGCAGGAGATTACAAGAAACTCAACCTACCCTTTGAAAACAAGATGCTGGGCCAAACGAGAGAGATCAGGGAGAGGATGGTTAAAGGGGTTGAAGACTTTGTTTATGACCTGCTGACAAACGTATTTAACACAAAGGATACCGCCCCTCTTGCCATTGAAGCCATTCTAAAGGCGGGATCTTTTAATATGGGGCCAAAGGCCGATAGGATAGAAAACGAGGCCGAATGGACAGAGGCGAAGATAAGGGAACGGGCCTTGAAGATCTCCGATAAAAAAGGACCTGAAGGGAACTTTGATGACTAAAGGGGGAAAACCTGAGACAACAAGCGGTATGTCCCATGCATGGATAAAGGACATTAAGGAGGATGATCATGTCCATGGACGTTATCTGGTAAAGGTTAAGAAGACGGGACAGACAAAAAATGGAGACCCTTTTATCAGCATCACCTTGTCAGACCGTACGGGCGATGTGGAGTCCAGGGTATGGGAGAACGCCCTGGAACTATCTTCCCTCTTTAATGAGGGAGACGATACTGGAGGTGGAGGGACACGCAACCTCTTACAAGAACCGGATTCAGCTCGTTATCTCGAATCTAAAGGTAGCTGGTGAAGAGGACCCTGTAATATTCCTGGAATCCGCATCCAAGGGATATAAACGAGATGATGGGGTCCCTGCGAGGTATTATTACAAAGATAAAGGATACACACCTCAAGGCCCTTTCCAACAGATTCCTCTCCGACCGCAGTTTTATGGAACTCTTTAAAAGGGCGCCCGCGGCAAAGAACTTTCACCACAACTACATCGGCGGACTCCTGGAACACACCCTTTCCGTCTGTGAGATGTCCTTACGTGTGACCGAGCAGTATCAAAACCTGGACAGGGACCTTATGATTACAGGGGCTTTTCTGCATGACATAGGCAAAATAAGGGAATTCAGATACGATACCTGGATAGAGTACTCGGATGAAGGACGGCTCCTCGGTCATCTGGTCCAGGGAATTGCGATGGTGGATGAAAAGCTGGCCGGGATGAAAAATTTTCCCAATGAGACCGCCCTCCGACTGAAACACATCATACTCAGCCACCATGGAGAGTATGAATTCGGTTCCCCCAAGAGACCAAAATTTTTAGAGGCCTTCGCACTTCACCTTATTGATGACCTGGATGCCAAGATTAATGGGCTTAGCCGGTTCATGGAAAAAGATATGAAGGAAGGGGCATGGACGGATTTCAATAAGATGTTTGACCGTTACTTTTTAAAGGACAGACTTTCGCCGATCAAGGTAGAGAAACACCCTGCGCATGTTCATGATGACAGGCAGGAGGTCTTATTCAAGGAATAGCCTACAGGAACAAATGAATACTGAGAAACTTACAGACAATAATAATCGCGTAATAAATTACCTGCGCCTTTCCATAACAGATCGATGCAATCTAAGGTGCATCTATTGTATGCCTGACGATGGGATCGGGTTCATGTCTCATGATAATATCCTCAGATATGAGGAGATACTTCGCATAGTCGAGCTTTCCATACAAAAGGGCATTCACAAGGTCAGATTGACAGGCGGTGAGCCTCTGGTCCGCAAAGGCTTCACGGGGTTTATTAAAAGATTGAGCAGGATTGAAGGTTTAAAAGAGATAACATTGACCACCAACGGGGTTCTTCTAAAGGAGTTTGCCGCAGATATAAAGAACAGCGGCATACACCGCATCAATATCAGCCTTGATTCACTGAAGAGGGAACGGTTCTCTCAGATTACGGGCCGTGATCTTTTTCAGCAGGTGTGGGAGGGGATCCTGGAAGCGGAGCGGCTGGGCTTTGATCCCATCAAGATCAACATGGTGGCAATGAGGGGGATTAACGATGATGAAATCGGGGATTTTGCCCGTCTTACCCTGGAGAAGCCGTACCACGTACGCTTTATAGAGAACATGCCGGTGGGGAGGAATAACGGCTGGAGGATAGACAGATTTATCTCGGCACTGGAGATCTATAATCTGATTCAAAAAATAGGGCCTCTCACGCCCATCCTTAAAAGGGACCCCCTTGACGGCCCTGCCCAGAGATTTGTCCTTGATGGGGCGAGAGGAGAGATCGGTCTTATAGGTGCTTTAAGCAACCATTTTTGCGATATTTGCAACCGTTTGAGGCTGACCGCCGACGGCCATTTGAGGGGTTGCCTGTTTTCAGACCATGAAATAGATATAAAGACAGCCCTAAGGGAAGGGAAAGGGGACGACGAGATCCTGAGTCTGTTGGAGAAGGCCATAAAAGAGAAGCCTAAAAGCCATAACCTGAATATGCTGTGTCCGCGAAACTGCACGCGTCAGATGTCCAGTATCGGCGGCTGACGCTACTCTTTGGACGGACCTTCAAATGATTTAATTTTTCTTTCTTTCAACTCTTCCGGCAGTCCTTCAAACGCAATCCTTCTACAACCCCTTCATTTCCCTGAATCGAAAGTATGTGATTGATAAATCACTATATCAAGATAGTATCTAAAAAATATGTGAATCTGTTAAAATTTTGGGGTCAAGCAAAATATATTGGCAAGATTATTTCTGCGTATTAACGGGGCATTCAGTTTCGGTATCCCGGATGGTTATCTGTCTGCATTATCAGACATCTCGTCCATGTGTACGGTCTCAAATGTCAGCGGTTTTTCCAGGATGAAGATCTGGTCAGGGACAGGTTTGTTAAAGACCATCTTCCTGGTTTTGATCTCCAGGTCTTTCCTGCCTTCAATATTATTTACAATTACCTCCTCTGCATAATTGATCCCGTCATTTTCCTTAAATCCGGAGAAGGATATATCCAGAGATTTTTGGGGAAATGAGACATGTTTCGGCAGAAGGGTTTCGGCGTAAAGATCTATTACCTCTATATCCATTCCCTCCTGATTCATCAGGTTGATCCTGTACATACCTGAAGAGACGATCCTGTCATATCCGGCAATATGGGGGTATCCCCTTAAAACAGACCAGATAAGATTGTGGTCGCAGAATTCCCCCGGTAAAAAAACCCTTGAAAGAGATTCGGCCGTCAGGTCGCCAAGATAGATCCTCTTTTCATCAAAGGAGAGGATCTCAAGTCTATTGTTATCGATCAGGATATGGAGGATGGACTTGCCCCAGGGATTGGTGATCTCGATCTTTATCTTTAGAGGGTCTCTGGTCCCGGCTATCAGGAGATCGGCCTCCGATTGCCACGCCCATCCTTTTATCGAGACAGTGCCGGAGGCATAAAATGAAGACACCCTGTCTTCCTGATCCAGCATCCTTGAAATGAGATCTGCCGCGTCATAAGGGAGAGGGACTCCCTTCGAGACAGGCCGGTAAACAGCGGCGCATCCAATGGAAAGAAGGAGCGGGATCATAAGAATCAAGAAAGGGATCTTTACTCTATAAATTTCTTCACATCCTCGATCTTTTTCAGGATTTTATCCATATATTGAGGCTTAAGGGTCAGGGCTTTTTGATACATCTCAAGTGATCTCTCGTAGTTGCTCTTTTTAAGGTAGGCGTCTCCTAAATGCTCGGCAATAGTCGGATCATTCGATAGAAGGGAGAAGGCCTTTTCCAGGGAGTCCAACGCCTCGTCATAGAGCCCTTTCTGGTAATAGACCCAT
>CAVZMS010000083.1:0-18240 GCA_963776085.1 uncultured delta proteobacterium | reverse complement strand
AGAGGCCCTGTCGTGAGGGATTTCCCTGCCGCTTCCGCGGGCGGTCGGCCTCAGGCATCGGCTGAGCATCCGGTCTCGGCGCGGTAGATGCCGTAACATGCGCGCAGCATCGAGGAATCTTAAGAGCTTGCCTGACTGCTGCGGCGACGAGGGGTTCAGGGGGAGCGCGGACGGCCCGAACCGGCTGGTGAGTGCAGATGTCAGGCACTCACGTCATCCTTGGGTCTTGGCCGGGCACGCAAGTCGATGCCTGCGCCATCTGCTGCCCTCTTGACAAGGTCATACTGTTGCCACTCATCATACAGACGAATCAGCTCATCGTCCTCAATGCGCCCCGGGATCGTGGGAGCCTTGAGCCTCGTGAGTTCCTTCACGACTAGCGTGTGTGTACGTTGGATCGTCGGGATCAGGGAACGAGCCAGGACAGCAGCGCCACGCACCTCGTCAACAAAGACTTTGTGATGCATTAGCGTACCAGGCATTGTGGTGATCTGCGATGTCCTGCGGAGTCTGTTGTTCATGTGGCCGAATTCGAAATACGTACCGAAGAGAGTCTCCAGCAGCTTGGCGTTTCGCCCGAGTCTGACCAGCTCCGGAAAGAAAGCTGTCTGCGCCGCGTTCGCCAACTCAAAGGTAGGAATCAGGTATACGTAGAGATACGCGTGAATCTGGCTTGTGAGCCACCACCGCGCGATGCCTGGGTGCAAGACATGACGGACGATTCGACCGAGGGCGCGATTCCAGTCGCGGCCTGGAGCAAGCGGGACGTTGCGGGGATCGGAATCGCGTTGATCGGGTTTGGCGTTCTCGTTCCCACCATCGGGTGGGCGGCCCAAGTGATTGCCGGGGTTCTTCTATCGCACTGGCTGAGAAAAGTTTCCGATTGGGAAGACGCTTCGCGATCTTGCATTGGGTTTGGGCGTGAGCGTCGTTGTCCCGGCCCTCGTGTCGTTCTGCCTCATCACGCGCCATCGGCGAATCGCGCGCGCGATCTTCCGAGAGGAAGAAAGCATACCGGGCGCATCGCTCGATGCGCGAGAAGCCGCGCACTGACCTTCGGAATCAAGGTTTGCTCCGCCTTCCTCGCGACCTACGCAGGAATCAGGTTGTTCCAAGGCGTGCCCGGCGCAGATTCGCGTGGGAGACGGTGTTAAGACGGTACATCCGATGGTTTCATGCGTGATACCGCTGGCTATGCTGGCTGCCAGGCCTTTACTTTCTGAGGCGGCCGAATGGTTGAGTATTCATTGGCCAACCCGGGAGGAAGAAGCGGAATGAAGACGAGGGACGCAACTGAAGCGGCGCTGAAGGTCCTCGGCGTGTATGGCATCGTCGAAGCCGCCCTCAAGATTCCTAATCTGGCCTGCTTGCTGTATGCAAAGTTTTCGCAAGCCGAGGCGGGAATGGAGGAGGCCTATAGACAAATGCAGGTGCAGCAGTCCCAAAATCGGGTATTGGTGAACCAATCAGGGCAGGTCGCGGTTTACCTGGCCGGTGGAGTTCTCGTGCTTTGGTATGCTCGCCGGATCGCCGACTGGCTCGTGAGGGACGACGAGGCGATCTCGCCGCCGGAAGTCGAACTCAAGCTCCTCTCTCCTGAAGGATTCAGATTCTGCCTCAAGCTCATCGGCGTCTATGCTTTGTTCCGAGCCTGCGGAACTGCTGGCGCAGGGTGGAGGACGCGCGCAATGGGAACCGACGTTGCGAAACCCGTGGGCTTCGTCCCGTTCCTGCTTCCCCTCCTGCCCGGCGCGCTGGTCCTGGGGCTGGCAATGTACCTGTTGCGCGGCGGCGAGTGGGTCACGCGGTTCGCGTTGGGGCGAGACGGACGGATCAGCGCAAAGTGATGACGAAAATGTGAGATGCGCAAAGTGAACAGATTGCGGGGAACAACACGAAGCGGGGCAATGCCTGAAGACAGAAACGGGGTCAGAGCTTTGCGAGTCCTCAAGCTCTGACCCCGGGATCTGGCGCGTCAACGAACCGCACGCGCTCGTTAGCGGTGCTCCGAATTATGACTTGCCTTGATCCACAAGCCGCGTCGTATTCTCGGCAATGCGAAATACCGCCGTGACTAATTAACACCCGTACTCGCGCAAGAAGCACGTACAAGGCAAAGAGAATGGGCGACAATATAAGGCAGACGATCCCCGTTGACCGCCCCGCCCCTGAAGCCACTAACAATTAAAAGCAAGGCCGCGATTGCGGAGAAGACGACCGCCAGGATGAAGATAAACTTGATGATCCGTGGTGTAATGAACTCCGTGAATGAGAAGTCAAAAACCGTTGCAATCGCGCCCTTGGTCTCCATCGCCGCCTCCTTTTGCGTTGCCGTTCCCTGGGACATGCATCTGGCCGCCTTCGGACGGCCACCCTGACCGGTCATGGTAGTGGCAACGCCGCGGCTAGTCAAGGGAATTCTTGCGGACTACTCAAGAGACGAAACGGGGCCAGAGCTTCCTGAGCCGTCAAGCTCTGACCCCGGATCTCGTGCGACAATGGACCCCGCGTGAGGCCCCGGGATCCCTTCCTGGCGCCTTCATGCTGCTGGAGCGGTTGCACCTGAATCTTCGCGTCGCCGAATGCAAGAATGGGCCAGAATATGAAGGCAAGGAAAACCATGCCGACAGCAAACCCGACGCCCTTCCCGAAACTCGCGGCGAAGGCGATATTGGTGGAGTCGCCACAATGCAGATCCTTCATAAGGGAATTGCCCTGGACATCGAGGCGGGCGCGCAGGGTGCCTGGCTTGTAATGAATGCCGGAATGGAGCACACCGCTGTTACGGGAACTCGAACCCATTCCCACATCCTGTTCTTTCTCAAGGACGCCTATATTTAATCTATAGCGTGACAACTCACGTGCGATCGAGTTTCCGACCACACCCGCGCCTATAATGAGGACATCATATTGGTCTGACATCTTTATGTATTCAATACCTAGCATCTTATCGATCTTTTGTGTCTAGGGTTACGATGCTGCACCTCCATCTCCCTAATGGTGTAATTAACTCCCCCCGCCCCTCTTATAATAAGAGGGGAGTTAAAATAAATCTTCCCCTCAGAGGGGAAGAAAGTAAAAACTACCTAATATCAAATTCAACATCTTTATTCTTTCAGAATTCAGTCCGTTCTTTCTCCGCAAGCACCTTTTTGATACTGGTCATGACCTGTATCTTTACGTTGGTAAGATGGTTCTTGAGCACTGACTGCGCCCTTTCGAGGCTGCGCAGCGCGACGGCGTCATATACCTCCTGGTGGGCCTGATCAGTCGCTGAGAGCGACGATATTGGAAAGTAGTTGCCGCCATATTTAAGAAAGATCATATCAAAGACGTTCTGCAGGATGCGGATCTGGGTGGCCTTTCCGGAAAGAGAGGCAAGGGTCATGTGGAATTCCCTGTTTCTAAAGAGCCTTTCCTTCAGATAGAATTCCCTTTCCGCAGAGAGATGGGCCTCAAGCGCCGCCTTGAGTTCGCTGAGACCTTTTTTATCGATCTTCTCGATAGCGGCCGGGACGAGAGAAGGTTCGATAAGTTCCCTTATCTCATAAAGCTCCTCTACCTCCTTAAGACTGAAGGGCGCCATGGAATAACCGCGGTTCGGTTCATGCTGGACAAATCCCTCTAATTCAAGCCATTTAAGGGCCTGAATGATCGGGGTGGAGCTCAATTCAAGCTTCTCCGCGAGGTCTCTGTAGGCTATCCTCTGGCCCGGCACAAGTTCCTTGTTATAAAGCATGTGCCTGATGCCCATGATAGGCAGTCTGACTGCTGTCTTCCCGTTGTTTTTGTTTTCTTTTTATCTTTTTCCATGACGCGTATTTTATAAAATGAAAATTAAATATGCAATTAAATTTTTTATTTTTTTTAAAAAATATTTTCATTCATTATTTGATTAAATATATGATTATTTTCATTGACATTTCGACGCAGCAATTTTATCCTTGCCAACCGTAAAAAGAAGATAGTCTTCAATCCAGAAAATCAGGAACCGAAGATATTTCCTACCCCCTCTTAGGGGGAGGTTGGAGGGAGTCTTATGCATTCATGAAACAACGAAAAATTGGAGAGACCCCACCTAATCCTCCCCTAAAAGGGGAGGAAGGAAGGGATTGACTGCTAAATTTCATTAAAAAATGGATTGCAGAAATTTTTATTAATCTTGATGATCTAATCGACTGACATGAAAATCTATTAAAAGGAATAAAACCATTATGAGACTTCATGAATACGAGGCAATGGATATTTTTGAGCAGAACAGCATCCCGGTTCCGCGCAGGGGCGTTGCCTCAACGATGCACGATGCCCTTCATGTAGCAGGCGAGATAGGGTACCCGGTTATGCTGAAGGCCCAGGTCCTCGTCGGCGGACGCGGCCTAGCCGGCGGCATCAAGACCGCGTCCTCGGCGGATGAATTAAAAGATATGGCTGAGACCCTGCTCGCCTCTGACATCAAGGGTCTGCCTGTCCTCAAGCTCCTCGTCTGCGAGAAGGTAGAGATCGCAAAGGAACTCTATCTGGGCATTACGATAGACGGATATTCAGGCAAGCCGGTTATCGTGGTAAGCACTGAAGGCGGCATGCTTATCGAAGAGACAGCAAAGACCTTGCCGGAGAAGATCGCCTCAATCCATATCGACCCATCTTTCGCGTTTTACCCCTATCAGGCACGCGCCCTCTTGAGGAGGCTCGGAGTCCAACAGGGGCTCATCAGTTCCTGGACCGACGTAATCGGCCAGTTATACAACGTCGTAATGCGCTACGAGGCCCTGATCTGCGAGATAAATCCCCTTGCTGTCCGTCCGAACGGCGGACTGATAGCCGTTGACGCGGTATTGGAGGTAGACGATTCGGCTATATCAAGGGTGCGTTTTCCCCTGCCTGATCGCGTCGATAGGATCGAGAACCCGATTGAGCGCAGGGGAAGGGAGATAGGCGTCACTTACGTGGACCTTGACGGGGATATCGGACTTATCTCCTCGGGCGCCGGGCTCGGCATGGCCTCCACTGACATCATCGGCGAAAAGATGAAACCTGCCAACTTCCTCGAGACAGGCGGCGGGATTACCGCCGATCTGCTCTATAAATGTATGGAACTCATCATGATGAAACCCGGCTTAAGGGCCATATTTATAAACGTGTACGGCGGCATAAATCCTATCCACGAAGGCGCCAAAGGCGTGGTGCGTTATATAAAGGAACACAACGTAAAGATACCCATCGTTGCAAAGGCGCTCGGAAACCGCCAGGAGGAGACATGGGAGATCTTCCGCTCCGCCGGTGTCCATGTGGTGACGGAGGCGGCAACTGAAAAGGCAATAGAGCGTTTATATGAACTTGTGGGACGAGGTTAACAATGGGTATCCTAATAAACGATTCAACACGCGTCATTGTGCAGGGCATCACCGGCCGTATAGGAAGCACACAAACACACTGGATGCTTGAATATGGCACAAAGGTCGTCGGAGGCGTAACACCCGGCAAAGGTGGGACCACTGTCGAGGGACTGCCCGTCTTTAACAGCGTCCATGAGGCCGTTAAGGGGACAGGTGCCAATGCCTCGGTATTCTTTGTCCCTGCCGCCTTTGTCCTCGACGCCTTTATGGAGACCATCGACTCGGGGATCAAACTGATTGTCATCGTACCTGAACATATCCCTGTCAGGGATGTTATGAAAATGCGAAATTATGCGATTGAGAAGGGCGTATTTGCCCTTGGTCCCACAACTCCCGGTATCGTCGTTCCGGGTAAGGGAAAGATGGGTATCATGCCTGCCTCCATGTTTGCACCAGGACGAGTCGGAATTATTTCACGAAGCGGGACACTGTCCTATGAATTCGCAGGGATACTCTCGGAAAAGAATGTGGGTCAGAGCACTGTGGTGGGTATGGGCGCCGATCCGGTTGTACTGAGAAACCTTGCCGATATCCTTGAACTCTTTGAGGAAGATGACGGCACTGATGCGGTGATCGTGGTAGGGGAGGTAGGCGGTGAGCAGGAAGAGAAGGCCGCCGGATTCATCGCGAGGAGGATGACAAAGCCTGTCGCGGTCTACATCGCAGGGCGTTATTCGCCGCAGGGAAAACGGATGGGTCATGCGGGCGCCATCGTGCGCGGCGCCTCGGGAACTGTTGCGGCTAAGCAGGAGGCCTTGAGGGCCGCAGGAGCCACAGTCCTCGAAACCCCCATACACGTCACCGAGTGGGCTGTTAAATACAATTTGAGTTAGTGTTCGCCTGGAAAAGTTAGGCCAGTATCCTGATGGCCTCTTTCATTGCATTGCCGATTTTAATTTTGTTGGGGCATACGAGTTCGGCATGCGAATAATCCTTTGACGCGAGGCTGTTTCTGAAATCTTCCGGCAGTCTTCTGAATTCTTTCCTTGCCCGGTCCATTTCACCGTAGCTGTTGTAGTACATCATGTAGCGAAGGACATCCGGGATCCTGCTGTCAACGCCCATTACGGATGCACACTTCATGCAACCCGGACAATACTGACTGCACGTGTTTTCGGCAAGTCTTCGCAGCGTATCAATCTCACGCCCGGATAATTGCCTGCTGTCCGTAGCCGCAGCTACATTAGACTTTAGTACATCAAGGTTGTACATTGCCACGCAGCATGAGGCTATCCTTTCATCCTTCCATAGCGCCTTTAGTTTCGCCTGTTCCAGTGTGTAGCCTTTTTCCACGAAAGAATTGGCAGCCTTAAGTTCTTCCGGGGTCTCTGCCGGCATAAAACGCATACCCATTACCTTCATGGCGGTCAGGCCAATACCGGCCTTCGCGCATGCCTCGATACCCATATTTATATCATCGTTTATCATCGTTCGATAATTATAGGTCGGCATAATGGCATCTATCCAGCCTAATGTTGAGGTCTGCACGAGGATCTGGGAATTATTGAGATGGATGCTATATCCGAAGAATTTGATCTTTCCTTCCTTCCTTTTCTGCTCAACCCATGCCTTTACCTCCGGTGTAAGTAATTTCTCGTCTGCCAGACCGTGTAAAAAAACGAGATCAACATAATCAGTTTTCATTCTTTCAAGTGAAACATCGAGACTCTTGGTCATCCCTTCCGGGCTGGATTCGTGGGTCTTTGTGACCAGAAAGATCTTTTTCCTGTCTTCAGGATATTTGTCCAAGTACTGACCGATGCCGATCTCGCTTTTGCCGTTTCCATAGCCATAGGCTGTATCCCAGTAAGTCACCCCCATATTAAAGGCCACCCTTAAGAGCGCCTGGTTTATGGTCCAATCGGTAATACCGCCCAGGGCGAGGATGCTTACAGGGACGCCCGTTTTCCCCAGAATACGCGTAGGCATTACTTTTGAGAGACTATCCTTCTCAGCTTCAGCGGCCAGGACCTTACCGGGAAGCCCTGCGGATAGGGCGATAGATGCGCCCCCTATACCCGTGGTCTTTAAAAACGTCCTTCGATCAATTTTTTTCTTTTCAGATGTCATTGTCATTTTCTCCCTATTGTTATCAAGATTGTGGTTTTGAACTGCATATTGAGGCCCATGATACCTCTGTAAAAGGATAAAGTAAAGCTGTTTCAGACAATATATCCGTTCCCCAGTATCCTGGCAGCCTCTCTCATGGCCTTGCCGATCTCAATCCTATTGGGGCATATGCGTTCGGCAGGCGAATAATCTCTTGATGCCAGGCTGTTTCTCACAGTTTCCGGCAGTTCCATGAAGAGCCTCCTGGCATCATCTCTTTTGTCGTAGCTTTTATAATACATCATGTAGCGGAGGACATCAGGAATCCTGCCATCTGATCCCATAACGGACTCACAACGCATGCAGCCATGACAGTAAAGGCTGCGGTTATTCCGCGCGTGCTTATCCAGCATCTCCCTGTCTATATCTGATAATTTTACGCCATCGACAGCAGCGGCAACATTATCCTTTAATATCGTGAGATTTGTCATCTCTGACAGACAAGTAGTTATCCTTTCATCTTCCCATACCGCTTTGTGTCTCGCTTGTTGCAGCGTGTACTCTTTTTTTACGAAGTGGTCTATAATGGTAAGATCTTCCGGTGAGTCTGATGTCCTGAACCGTTCTCCCTGTATCTTCATGGCTATCAGACCTATGTTGGCCTTGGCGCAGGCGTCAATACCTCTTTTAATATCATCATCATTCATTAGCTGATAATTATAGGATGACATTACAGCATCTATCCATCCCAGTGTTGACGCGTGCATAAGCATACGGGCCATATTTGCATGGCAGCTGAACCCGAAGAACTTTATCTTCCCTTCCTTCTTTTTCTGCTCAACCCATTCCTTTATTTCAGGCGTAAGTAAACCGGGATCCTGCAGCATATGCATAAGATATAGGTCTATGTAATCTGTCTGCATGCGTTCAAGCGAAATATTGAGTTGCTTAGTCATACCTACCGGTTCAGTTGTCCCGGATGCCTTGGTGACCTGGAAAACCTTTTTCCTTTCTTCAGGGTATTTGCTGAAAAACTGACCGATTACCTGCTCATTCTTGCCGTTCCCGTAATTATAGGAGGAATCCCAATAATTGATCCCCATGTTAAGGCCTACCCTTAAAAGGACCTGGTACCCTGAAGAATCAATGCTGCCGCCCATGCCGAGGATGGACACGGGGACGCCTGTCTTTCCAAGAATGCGTGTGGGCATTGTTTTTGAAGAACTGCCATTCGCAGGTTCAGCAGCCGGGAGTTTACCCGCAAGCCCCGCGGACAGCGCCAGAGAGGCGCCCCCCATACCGGTGGCCTTTAAAAACGTCCTTCGATCCATGCCTTTCTTTTTAATTTCCATCTTCCATTCACCTCTAAGTCACCTTTTTCATGCTCCTTGATTCATTATCAGAGGTTACCCGGATGGCCCGTACGCCGCCGACCGGACATTCATGCACACAGATTCCGCAACCTATGCACTTTTTCCGATCAACATTCGGTTGATGGAGACAGACCTGTATCTTTATCTCATCATTGTTCATAAGATTTAGTGTGTCCCCGGAATCGATTGTTATACTGCTCTCCTCATTTGAGGTAATACGGCACCTCATCTCTTTTCCTGATGTCTGACCGACAAGGTAGTAGTCGCCTGTAGCGTATTGTCCGGGCTCCATTGGCGGTCCCGACACCCGGATCTTATTGCCTTCTATTGACACTATGTTTCTGATCCCTGAACGGACGGTCTCATATACCTCGGTAACATAAATGGCCTTGGGTGTCACAGGGCAGTTCTCCTGGCATACTATGCAAGGGGTGTTCATTGCCCATGGCAGGCAGCGGGTACGATCCACGTAAGCGCTTCCGATTCTTATAGGGCCCTTTTCAGCAAATTCATCAATCCCGAGTTTCTCGAAGAGGCTGATAGGCCTGATTGCGGAAGTCGGGCATATATACCCGCAGGCAGTGCAGTTCAACTGACAACCGCTGGTCCCGTCCGTGAAGTTGAGCACGGGCGTCCAGAGATTTTCAACTCCGCCGAATATACCTGAAGGCACAATAATGTTTGTGGGACATATGCGCATGCACTGGCCGCACCTGATACACCTCTGTAAAAATTCCTCTTCCGGAAGCGACCCGGGAGGCCTGACCATAGTATTGTCTTTTGACGCAGCGGTTCCCATACTCAATGGGAAGATATTTATCGCTAAAAGCCCTGACACAAAAGAAAGGATCAATCCACGACGTGAAAGATCAGGATTGGATATTTCTCCGCCCTCGGATTCACTGGTCCGGTATTTCAATACCCCATCCCTGCACTGATCATAGCAATTGAGGCATAACACGCATTCATTAATCCTGATCTGTTTTGAAGGTTCACAAGCGCCTTCGCAGGAATTTTCACACTGCATACAGTTGGAGCAGGTCGCTTCCGTCTTGCCTATCCGCCAGATGGAGTATTTACCGATAAGCCCCAAAAGGGCCCCGGTTGGACATATAAACCGGCAATAGAATCGGGGAATCAGGAGGTTCATAAATATGGCAGCCGTGAATAAAATACCGATAAGGAATGCGCCTTCATACAGGCGCGGCTCCACTGAAAGCAGATTAAAAGATTTATCGATTATGGGGAGAAGGATAATATTAATGGAACGGTGAAAAAAGGGGATCGGGTCCAGCAGACCGGTAAACAGCACGGTATTGGTTCCCAGAGGTATTGCCGCCGCAACCAGAAAGGCGATTAAAAATAGATATTTTAACAGGGCTGCCTTTCGATACCTGTTGGAATTAATCCTGTCTTTAACCTTTCGGCCCTTATTTCCCAGATAACCGACAAATTGATGCGATGCACCAAAGGGACATATCCATCCGCAGAAAACCCTGCCGAATATAATTGTCAAAACTATGGTCAAGACCGCCCATATCAATCCTCTGTAGATAGTATGGGTGGTAAGCAATGTCCCGATGGCAACGAGCGGATCGAGTTGGAGAATAAGGTTGACCGGCCAGCCCCTTAATTGCCACCACTCGGTCCCAAAGGCGCTGACTATGCAGAACCATATGAACAAACAAAAGAAAAATATCTGGCTTATTCTTCTGACGGTTACAATTTTCACTTGGTTCCTATCTTAAATTCTCGATGTAAATATAAACAGTGATCCTAGCTTGAAAAAATCTTAAATAATCAGCAATGTTCAAAAGTGTATGCATTCTGAACTTTGTCCTATGCAGATATGTCCCACGGGGGTCTCTTTTAAGAGGCGAAGAAATGATTTGCAAGGAATCGGCATAAGGATGTCGTCAGGCGGGCGGCGAAGTTCCGAGTAGATAGCTACTCCTCCTTAGTGGTTAATTTAACTGGAAGCCCTCCGCCCGCCTTTGCTACGAGTTATGCAAAATACCGGGCACTGTATGATTTCGCCTCTGAAAAGAGACCCCCGTGGGACATCCCTCGTTAATATATATCTTAAATTGTTTTACATTATCCTTGCATACACTTTTGAACATTACTAAATAATCACCGGCCTTAATGATTCATAATCCGCTGTCCCTGATCCTGCCTCAGCGGCCTTGGATATGAACGGCAGATCCTTCACTTTTTTATTCAGCAGCGAACACCCGAAGGCATCGGCTGCTACCTGGTCGGTGCTGACGATCATTGTGTCCGTATTTTTCAGGTCCGACAGCGCGCCGCCTGTGGGACCGTTGGTCATCATGGTTGTCGTCCCGTCCAGGATTACCAGGGTCGGCCTTACCATCATGGACAGCTCCTTAATCGTATTGTGGATATCCTGATGAAAGATATTTCTCTGTCCACCCAGGAGACCGTACCAGTTTTTCATCGCCATTGAGGCCCCGCTCCGCTGATGGTCTTTAATCGGGGATATTCCGATCAGTTTTGTCACCCCTTCAAAAGGCGCAAAAAGCAACGGCCAGTTTCTTATCAGAGTGCCTCCCTTGACAGATGTCCGCCTGAAAAAATCATTTTTCGGAAAGACCAATTCACCGCCTGCCGATTTAACCGCTGATTCAATACCTGTTAACCTGAAACAGGTGGCCGGGTCATTGATAGGATTATCCGTAACCCGGACATTTTCAGCCCCGGCCCTGTAACAGAGTTCAATACACCTGGCAATAAGTTCAGGGTGAGTGGTGGCGGACAGCATCGGCGGCGAGGCAAAAGCGGCATTTACCTTCAGTAACACACGATCCCCTTTTTTAATAAAACTTTCTATCCCTCCTATGGCCTCAAATGCCCTGGTTAAGGTCTCCGCTCGGGATGCCCCTCTGATGATCGCCATCTTGTTTCCGACTTGAGGCATTGAAAAATCCGGCACAGAGACCAGCGATTGTTCGGATAGCCCCGTTGGCCCGGTCGCATCGTGAAAGAAATAACCCAATGCGCATGCACCGGCAATGGACACACCGGCCTTGGTCATACCGCTTGATAAATCTGCGACGATCGATATTGTCCTCATTGCCTGTATGCGTATTCATTTCTCCAGCTCACTTACCTTTTTATACAATTTAACCGCCATCTGCTCCCCGGCCTTCTTGTCCTGGGCTGAATGGATCCCTGCAACAACATCCCCTTTTACGAAAAAGATCTCATACTCGTCGAATATGTCAGCTACTATTAGTCCAGAAATCTGATCCGTTTCAGGTTTGAGCCGTTCCGGTCCGATAAACTCGGTCATAAAATTATCATAGCTCGCAGCAAGGGATTCTGCCTCTTTGGCGCTCCCTCTTAAGGATACAAAGGCCAAGATTTTATGACCGTTTAAAGTATATGTTCCGGTGAAAATATTATTAAAGTCTTTAAAGCCAAATCCGTTTTTAAGAATTAAGCTAACACTCTCAGGATTAAGATTTTCGGTCGGCAGATAGGCCAGCTCAGGCAGTTCAACAGGGCTTCCGGGATATTTGGCGATAAAGTTTTTTGACATTAAGATCATGTCCCTGATAAGAGATTCCTCCTCAAGGGCTCCAAGGATCTCAACATAATATCTGCCATGGGCAAAGAACACGGCATTTTCAGTGGAATAGGCGAATTCCGCAAAATCCTGATCAATCACATCTTCACGTTTTTGATTGCTGTAAACCGAGAAGGCGTTTCGGGGAAGTTCCATATCGTACAGAAAAAATTCAAACCAGTTTGCAGGATTTGATCGGCTTATGAATCGCCTGGCAGTCAGCCGGATAAAACCGGCCTCCAGATAGGCGTCTGCCTTTCCGTCAATCTTGTCCGATAATGTAGCCCGGTCAAAGGTCTCCATGTCAGACATGGGCATGAACCCTTGCGGTTCCAGACCGGCAATTTCAAAGGATTCAATACTCACCGGATGCTGCATCCGTTATTTTAGAGGCGATCCCGGACTGCATGACTGAGGCATTGAATTTTTCCTCATCGTAGCGGAACTGTTGAAAGAATATTAAGGCCCCTATTATGATGAGAAGGAAAAAAATGCATGCGCTGATTATTGATTCGAGGCTCACGGGACCTCTTTTTGTGTGTATAAGCGAAAACACCGGTTTTTTATTCATTACAACCCCTTCTATTCACTTATCCTCCGGCATCTCTTAACTGAACGACCCTCGTCAATAAGACTAGCGGTTCTAATATCACCGGAATGACGGTTGTCTGGATTCCCAACTCTGCACAAAATTACAAGTCGCAGAGCAATAATACAAAACTTGCTTCGCCTTAAGGCGAGGGATTTTACAACCATTTTCCTATACAATATGGGTATACCCTTGTCCAGACAAAAAGCAGGAGGGTCATTAAAACAATCCTTAAAAAAAATAGCATTTAAAGTTTCAGATTGATTGTGATATTATTAAAACCTTTATGAAATTAATCATAATTAGGGTTCAAGGATTCGAGGGTTCAGGACAGGTATTTAGACTGAAGGCTGAAGATTTAAGTTTTTATTTCACTCGACCCCTCGACCCCTTGACCCCTTAAACCCTCTTAATAAAGGTTTTATCATGGCATATATCTTTGGTCCAGTGCCGTCCAGAAGGCTTGGGCTATCTTTGGGAATTGATCTGATCCCGTCCAAGACCTGCACCTATGACTGCCTTTACTGCCAGGTGGGCAGGACTACCTGCTTGACTGCGGAACCGAAGCCCTTTGTCCCAACAGGAGAAGTCATTGGAGAATTGAAGGATGCCCTTGAAAAAGTTCATCCGGACACCATTACCCTGGCTGGATCAGGCGAACCCACACTGCATTCTGAGATAGATCAGGTCATATCTTTAATAAAAGGAATCACAAACACACGGGTCGCGCTGTTGACAAACGGCGCACTCTTATGGAGAAAAGAGGTCAGGAATCGCGTGTTAGGCGCCGACCTTATCATGCCTACACTCACCACTGTCTTTGAAGAAACATTCCGTAAGATTCACAGGCCTCACAGCGGACTTGGACTTCCCTTGATAATCGAGGGTCTAAAGGGACTGCGTGAGGATTATGATGGGGTTGTCCTTCTGGAAGTAGTCCTCCTTGCGGGTATCAATGACAATAAAAAAGAGCTTGAAGGCATTAGAAAGGTGATAGAAGAGATATCCCCTGATAAGATCCAATTGAATACGGTGGTTAGACCTCCCTCTGATCCTCGCGCCAAGTCCCTCAATATGGAACAGATGGAAGATATAAAAAATTTCTTTGGCGAAAAGGCGGAGATTATTGCTTCTATTGCTTCAAAAGAAAGGGCTGGGAAATATGATTCCCGGATCGAAACTATTTTAGAGATGTCAAAAAGACGACCCGTAACAGCGGCTGATATCGCCGGCGTCTTGAATATAACCCCGGATGAATTGGATACTATATTAAAAGGGCTGCTTATAAAAGGATTTGTTAAAAGACAGGAACATGAGAGAGAGGTCTTTTATACAGCGCAGGAAAAGGTGAACGAAACAAGCGTTAAATAGAACAGGAAAGTGCGGTTATGGTCAATTCAACGGACAAAGATAATTCCGGGAAGTACTACATCGGCATCGACGCTGGTTCCGTAAGCCTGAATTGCGTTGTCATCAATCAGGATAAGCAAATCGTATATGAATCTCCTTATAAACGCCATATGGGGAAAATAGAAGAGACTGTTTCCGGATTTATTCGGGAACGATACGAGGTGTTCGGTAAAAAGGCCATAAAGGCAGTGGCATTTACCGGAAATCACGGAAAGACTATCAGCGAAAAGATCGGCGGCTTTTACGAATTCGAGACAATAAGTCAGGTAACGGGCTCCCTGTTTATAAGGCCCGACGTAAAGACCATCATTAGTATGGGAGGCCAGGACACGGCCCTTTTCCAGATCAGTCATAATAATGGGGCATGGGAGTTGGACCACTTCAACACCAACGGACCGTGCGCTTCAGGCACGGGATCATTCATAGATCAACAGGCCCAGCGATTGGCCACCTCTATCTATGACAAAAAGATGGATAGGTCCCAGGATCATATCGACAGGATACTGGCCGACTTTATAGAACTTGGCCTTAAAAGCCGAAATCCTGCCAATGTCGCATGCCGGTGCACGGTATTCACAAAATCGGATATGATTCACCTACAGAATAAGGGAGAACGTCTCGATGATATTATCTATGGACTGCACCTTGGAAACGCCAGAAACTATATTAGTACTATTGTGTCCAATCGGGTACTTGAAGAACCGATCATCTTTATAGGCGGGCTATCAATGAACAAACTCCAAGTCCGTGCCTTTAAGACCTATTTCCCTGAATTGATTGTCCCTGAATATAACAGCTCCATAGGCGCTCTTGGAGTGGCGTTGCAGGCCCTTGAATCGGGAATAGAGAATAATGTGGGTCTGGATTACCTGGATAACGCGGGATCAATCGACAGCGCTGACCTTCCTCTGGCCCCCAGGCTTGAATTAAAACAGACCGTCTTTATTGAGGATAACATTATAAGGGAAAAAATTTCAGGAGAGGGCATACCGGTTTACCTCGGCATAGACGTAGGTTCTACAACCACAAAATACGCACTTATCAACGAGGAACGGGAGATCATCCATAAGGACTATGTGCATACCCAGGGTAAACCCATAGAGGTGACTCAAAGGCTTTTGAAGACTATTCATGATGAGGTTGGTGGAAAGATCAGGATTAAGGGAACAGCCACTACCGGATCTGGAAGGAACGTGGTGGGAGACTTCCTGAATGTGGATCTGATCATTGATGAGATAACGGCCCACGCAAGAGGGGCGGTTGAGATAGACCCTGATATAGACACTATCTTCGAGATCGGCGGGCAGGATTCGAAATATATCCGTCTGGTTAATACACACCCGCTGGACTTTGATATGAATAAGGTATGCGCCGCCGGCACCGGAAGCTTTCTCCATGAGCTCGCCAATAAGTACGGTATTAATATTGTGGGAGAGTTTCAGGAGATAGCCCTATCTTCAAAATCTCCCATAAAGCTCGCGGAGAGGTGCACGGTTTTCATGGAATCGGATCTGGTTTCCTATCTTCAGAAGGGTGTACAAAAGACGGATCTCATAGCTGGACTATGCTATGCCATCGTCCATAATTATCTGAACCGTGTGGTGGGCAAGAGGAAGATCGGTAATAGAGTAATGTTTCTGGGCGGGCCTTCCCTTAATAGGGGGGTTGTCGCGGCATTTGAAAATATCCTTGGACACGGTCTCATTGTCCCGAAGCACAGAGAGGTGCTTGGCGCCTTTGGGGCCGCAATCAGTGTCCAGGAAAAGATGGAAAGGGAGAACAGTACCGAGAGTAGTTTCAGGGGGCTCTTAAATGCCATTAATGATCGAATGGATTACACGGAGAAGATCTGTCATGCAGATCCGAATTGCCATAACCAGTGCAAGCTTAAGATATATGACTTTGACGGCAGAAAGAGCATATGGGGAGGCGAGTGCGGGCGATATGAAACGACCAGGGGCAAAGGGCCTCGGAGAGAATAATCTCTTTGATCTCAGAGAAAAAATCTGGCAAACACATATATCCGGGAGCTACGAAGTTTTAGGGTCTGAGCCCATTATGGACATAGATGGAAGACCCACAGTGGGAATGCAGAGATCCCTTTATACCATCCAAACCGGGGTCCTGTGGGCCCATTTTTTTGATCACCTGGGTTTCAGGCTTGTCCTGACACCCCCTACCAATAACAGGATCTCAGCACTGGGTATAGAGGCTATGACAGCCGAGACCTGCTATCCTGTAAAGGTCTCTCACGGTCATGTCAAGGAACTGGCCGGTAAGACCAGATTCCTGTTTCTGCCGGTTATAATTGATATGCCCACCCCTCAGGATTCCGAGAAAGGATATTATTGCCCGCTTCTTCAATCCAATAAATATATGACCCAAATGGCCCTTAATCTTGATAAAGAGAGTATTATCGGGCCTGTCATACACCTTAAACGCGACCAATCCGACCTTGCAGTTGAACTGTCGGAGCAGATCTCAGGAAAGCTGGGGAAAACCGATTCCGAAATAAAGAGGGCCCTTGCCTTTGCTATGGAGAAACAGGATAGTTTCATTAATGAGATGTATCAAAAAGGCCTTGAAATCATGGATTCCCATAGATCTGAAGAACCCCTCGTGGTTGTGACCGGCAGGCCCTATAACCTGTATGATGAAAGGCTCAATCTAAGGCTGGGGCAGAATCTTGCAAAGATCGGCGTTACCGCAATTCCAATGGACTTTATTGATGTGAGAGGGGTGAACCTTTCAGATTTTCCAAACATGTACTGGGGGTCGGGGACACAGATCCTTAGAACCGCTAAATACATCAAAAAATATCCCAACTATTTCGGACTCCATCTGACAAATTTCAGCTGCGGCGCCGATTCCTTTATAGAACATTTCTACAAATATATTATGGGTGACAAGCCCTACCTTATCCTGGAACTGGACGAACACAGCGCGGTTGCCGGCGTAATGACGAGACTGGAGGCCTATAAAAACGTGATTGATAATTGCATGCGTGATCTGAAGAAATAAATCATATGGCGACTTAATGGCAGCCAATTAAGTGATTGACGATCAGTCTAATTTAATAATTCCAATCAGAGTAACATCTACCGGATAATTTTTTCCTAACCGAGTTTGTTTAAAAATACCAATCCAAAATAACTTCAAATCTGTATGATTATAATTTTAGATTGGTAAATCTGAGTGAAGCTTACAGATTGTAATCGTAACTGTTTCGAAGGGAAGTTAGAGTTGTGACTTATAGCAGTAACATAGACTGGACGAAAAGTTTCATTTACTTATCGTATACTAAAATTTTGAGGCATTGAATTTTGTTTAGACTACCAAATGAAGTATTTAATGGGGCAGGATTCAAGTATTATTACGACTATGCTGATTCATAGATATACAATATTAAGAGAATTTCGTTCTAGATATTTATAGCGGTAAGTCTCCTCTTATGCTGGGTCTACATATAGCCACTTATCGAAAGCTGGGATTTGGGAGGTTGAATAGTCTATGCCGTATTCTATTTTCTTTGGCGGCCCCGCGGCTTTGGGCGGAGGCCTGGCATTTACATCCCAAAGATTTAAATGTTTGAGTATCTTCTTTACCTGCCCGCCATCGCCTTTGATACCCTGTTATTAAGCACGATCACTCTCTCAATTGTGGGAGGTTGGTAAACGACTCATACTATGTATGGGCAGGCAGGCGGGTGACCTCCTCATCCTCTATAACGCTGATTACATTCATCTCCCCCGAACATTTCGGATAAGTCAACGGGTCAACTTCAGACGATTCTTCAATTCATTACACGTTCTGTATTTTTCTTACGCAGAGTAG
>CAVZMS010000082.1:0-47836 GCA_963776085.1 uncultured delta proteobacterium | reverse complement strand
AATAGACCCCTTTTTTTATATTGGTCAAGGATTTTCATTGGTTATCCTATTATTTGACTGCAAGAATGCGGACTTGATATTTATTCTCTTGTTGATAAAATGCATTATACCTATTATTGGAAAAGTCCATATTGCACGTTCTCCACTAACGTCCCTTTTGATCAAGGAGCCTCAATGACCAACGATTATCGAGTGGCCAGGGAAAGGATGGTCAATAATCAACTTGCCTCTCGCGGGATCAAGGATAAAGGCGTATTAAGGGCAATGGGAAAGATACACAGGCACCTGTTCATAGAAGAGGCCCTGATTGCGGAGGCCTATAACGATCATCCCCTGCCGATCGGTCACAAACAGACCATATCTCAACCATATATTGTGGCCTTGATGACAGAGGCCCTTGAACTTACCGGCAAGGAGAAGACCCTTGAAATAGGAACCGGGAGCGGATACCAGACTGCGATCCTGGCGGAACTGTCCGAAAAGGTTTACACCATAGAGAGGATCAGGCCCCTAATGGAACAGGCGAGGACCCTCCTGTTAAATGAACTGGGATACACAAATATCCTTTTTAAATCCTATGACGGGACCTTGGGGTGGGAAGAACACGCACCTTTTGACGCGGTTATGATAACGGCCGGGGCCCCAAAGATCCCGGAGCCTCTGCTCAAACAGCTCAGTGACGGGGCCAGGATGATAATCCCGATCGGAGACAGGTTCAGTCAGGAGTTGATTAAGGTGACCAAGGTAAAGGACGATTACAAGGAAGAAAACCTTGGCGGATGTCGTTTTGTTGACCTTATAGGCGCTCATGGCTGGAAAGAATGATCCCGGCAAAAGACTCACACATCAAACAGATCCAGACCCTCTCCTTGCCGCTTGGCCATCTCAGAGGAGTCGGCCCCAAAGAGGGCCGCGCTGCTGGCCCGAAAAGGGCTTCATACAATACTTGACCTGTTCTATTTTACCCCTATCCGGTACGAAGATCGAACCCGCATATCACCTATAAAAGAGACTTCAAGATGGAAGCCCGGCCCTTGTCAGAGGCAAGGTCTTATATGGAAGAGAAGAACGTTTCTATAAGGGCAGGAAGGGGTTGTTCAGGATAAAGATTGAGGATGATGACGACGACCTGGATCTCCTCTGGTTTCATTACAGGAAACCCTATCTTATGGGTTTTGCCAAACCAGGCGCTGAGTTGATGGCATATGGGGCGATAAAGACAAACAAGGGACTGAAACAGATGTTTCATCCGGATCTTACCATGTTAAACGGCCTCTGCCCGGAAGATATCCTTGGTTTTTTCCCTGTATACTCATCCATTGAAGGGCTCTCGGGCAATCTCTTAAGGGGCCTCGTAAGGAACTCTCTGGACACCTACCTGGAAAAGATTATTGATCCTGTCCCTGATGAGATCATAAACCGCCTCAGGCTCCCGGGACTGGCCCGGGCAATAGAAAACGTCCACTTTCCCCCCAAAGAATCCTCTATGGAAGACCTGAAACAACACGACACCCTCTCACATAAACGGCTCATCTTTGACCGGTTCTTCTATGCCATGCTGGCCATGACATCCAGAAAGATCTCAAGGAAAAGGGTTTTAAAACCCGTCTCCCTGATACCGCAGGACCTGATGAATGAGATGAAAAGATTCCTCGGATTCAGCCTTACATCGGACCAGATAAATGCGATTAACGATATAAAAATGGATCTCACAAGCGGCATGCCTATGAACAGGTTGCTGATGGGAGACGTGGGAACGGGTAAGACCGTGGTTGCGGCAATAGCAGCCCATATCGTAGTCCTGAATAACCGGCAGGTGGCCTTAATGACCCCCACACAGGTACTGGCCGATCAGCATATGAGGTATTTTTCCGGTCTTCCCGAAGAGATGGGGTTCCGGCCTGTTATCCTGACCGGCGACCTGAAAAAGGCTGAACGGGATGGCGTATATGAAGGGATAAAGACCGGGCAATATAACCTCATAATCGGCACCCACTCGCTTATCCAGGAAGGGCTTGCATTTTCAGACCTGGGCCTTGCTATTATTGATGAACAGCACAGATTCGGCGTCAGGCAGAGGACCTTGATAGACAGGAAGGGAGATAATCCCCATATCCTTGTCATGTCCGCCACCCCCATACCCAGGACCCTTGCCATCACCACTTTACGCCGACATGGATATATCAATGATCAAGGGATATCCGGAGGGACATAACCCTGTCACTACTCATCTTGTTGAAGAGACGGAAAAGAGGCAGGTCTTTGAGACATTAAGACAGAGGATATCCGCGGGACAGCAGGCCTTTGTCATATGTCCCGTTATTGAGGAATCGGAAGATCAGGATCTGAAGGGCGCCCAGGAGATGGAGAAGAGATTGAAAAAGATACTAAGTCCTCCATTCCGCATCGGCATTATCCATGGCCGATTATCCCAAGATGAAAGAGACAGGGTCATGCGTGCATTTCATAAAGGGGAGATAGACCTCCTGGTGGGTACTACCGTTATAGAGGTAGGAGTGGATGTCCCTGATGCCACGGTCATGATAATAGAACACCCTGAGCGATTCGGCCTCGCGCAGCTGCACCAGTTAAGGGGTCGGGTCGGGAGAGGTAAGGATGCAGGCGTCTGCTTCCTTATGCTGTCCGGGACTGTTACTGAGAAGGCCCTTGCCAGGTTAAATGTACTTGCTGAAACCCATGACGGATTTGAGATCTCTCAAAAAGACCTTGAACTGCGGGGTCACGGAGAATTGACCGGGACAAGACAATCAGGGGCGGGAGAGTTCGATCTTTCCGAGATGATCATGCATCAGGCCCTTCTTATTGATGCGAAACAGGAGGCCCAGGCACTTATAGAATCAGACCCTGAACTTTTGCAGCCTGCCCATCATAACCTTAGAAACATAATTGATGCGATACTGAAAAGGCCGTTGGATATCTAAGACGTATTTAAAAATTCAGGATACAGGAGTCAGCCGCCTTCGCCCAAGGCTTCGGCGAGCCAAGGGAGCCAGAAGCCAGAAGCCAGGAGGCAGAATAAGGTTTTAGAATATTAGACTGTAGGCTTTTAGTTTTTATTTTCAGATTCTTCAGTCTAATAGTCTATATCAGATCTATATTCAACATTCAATCCCACTCCTGTATCTGTTCACGCCCGACCATTCCTTCCCTTATGATCTCAGGAGGGTTGACCGTCACATCGAGGATCGTGGAGCCCTTCCCTCCCGCTGTCCTGCCTCCGTCCAGTATCAGGTCGGCTCCATTTCCTAATGACGTATAGACCTCTTCCGCAGTGACACATCCGGGCCGGCCGGATATATTGGCGCTTGTACCTGTAATGGATGAGCCAACAGCTAAGGTTAGGGCCGCGGCAATAGGATGGCTTGAGATCCGTACACCTATCTTGCCCGTGCCCGCAGTAAGGAGTGGGGAGATGTCAGGGGCCGCCTTGAACAGCAGGGTGAGACCGCCGGGCCAGAATTTCTCAATAAGTTTAAACGCGATCTCAGGCACATCCGCCACATACCCTTTAAGGTATTCCAGCGATGGGATCAATACCAGGACAGGGAGATTATCCCGCCGTTTTTTGAGTATAAAAAGGCGGGATATGGCATCTTCATCCGAGGCATTAACCGCCAGGCCGTAGAAAGACTCTGTCGGGAAGGCGACAAGCCCGCCCCTGAGGATGATCTGTCTTGCCCTGTCCAGACCCTTTCTTAACCCTTCTCCGGTATCGGTCCTGATGACAGGGGGCTTATCGGTCAGGGATTCCAACTCTCCGCCTCTTCAATCGTCTTTTTTGTCAGGTTTTTTCGATAGGACTTTAGGGCCGTAGCTATTTCCGGGTGTTTCAAGGCAAGTATCTGCCCTGCAAGTATTGCCGCATTCCTCGCCCCGCCCTTTCCAATAGCAACCGTAGCGACCGGTATCCCGGGAGGCATCTGGACAGTGGAAAGGAGGGCATCCATCCCCTGAAGGGATGAGGAGTCAATAGGGACTCCGATCACAGGCAGGAGTGTGTGAGCGGCAATCACACCGGCAAGGTGTGCTGACCAGCCCGCACCGGCGATAATAATCTCAAGGCCCCTTCCTGAGGCCTTTTCTGCAAATTCCCTGGTCCGGTCAGGGGTCCTGTGTGCCGAAATCACCTTAACTTCATAGGGTATATTGAGGGCCTCCAACTGTTCCAGGCAAACTTTCATGACATCCGCATCAGATTTACTGCCCATGACAACACCGACGAGGGGTTTTTTATCCGACATAGATTGCTCCTTTTAACTTCAGAGATTTGTTTCTTCTCCCAATTACATGGGATAAAGTGCTCAAGGATTCAACTTGAAGACACATAAAAGAGAATATTGAATGTTGAACAGGGAATTTCCAATGTTGAAGTTTTTTCTTCCTTCAAAATTCATTATTCAATATTCGACCTGCCCGCTCATGCCTATTGGCGATAAAGGCTCTATCCTCTGGGAGTTATGTTTCAGTAAAAAATGGGTATATCGCCAAAACAGAGCTATGGCAGGCGGGTATTCAACATTCAATCTTTCTGCGCTATGCGCCTACGCCTTACGCCTTCTTTATCCATCCCGATCAAAGGATAGACGACCATTCCGGCCAGCCAGGCTATGTCTTCGGCTGACAGGATCATGGATATATTTTTATCAAACAGGATATTCCCTTCGCCGGGAAACTCCTCGTCTCCCTTCCACAGGACAAGGGCTACCGGCGCCAGGGGCAGGGCCTGTACCTTGACGGAGAAGTCCCCAAAATCGAGCAGGGAGGCCCCGAAGGCACTTGTTGACAGATCCACCATGCGTCTGGGATTACTGCCGAAGGCCCTCAGCAAAGGCCCTTTGGCCCTTTTTATAAAGGCGTCCATATAGAACCTACCGTCAGGAATGTCCTGAAAAGAGGCCCATTCACCGGTAATAGCGGCACCATTGGAGGCGCAGGCGCCGTTAAGATAATGGAGTAGAAGCACCTGCTGCTGGATTGGAACCTCTTCACTTAAACCTTCATATGAAAATTCCATATCAGGCCATGAAATCTTCACATCCCTGTTCAGAAATCTCAATGAAAGGGCCCTTACTCCCTTTTCATTGGTTTTTATCATGGCCCCGGAAAGACCGGCAATAATCTCAGGCCCCTTTTCTGAAAGCCCCTTTTTGGAGAAGGCCCTTGCCTGCCTGAAATCATCTATCCTCGCCATTACTCCTCCGGAATCCGCGAATCCTTGTCAAAGACCCGGTTGACCTATTTCAGGTTCAAAGCGACGTCTCTTCCAAAACGGATACAATTGTCAACTGATTTGGTATCCGGGTTCCACATCTCCCTGATTCCATCATTCAATAATTGGAATCCGCCTTCCTTGAGTCTATCCGAAATAATCTTTACTGCCTCGCCGCTCCAGCCGTAACAGCCGAATGCCGCGGCCTTCTTATTCCTAAATCTCAGGCCCTTAATCTCTTCAAGAATGGCTGCGACAGCGGAAAGAACGCCCTTATTCACGGTGGGTGACCCGATCAGGATCGCCTTGGACTTAAAGATTTCCGTAATCACATCGTTTTTATCTGCCCTGGCTACGTTAAACAACTTTACGGCAACGTTTTGATCGGCCTCTGTGATCCCTTTTGCTATAGCCTCTGCCATTCGCCTTGTTCCGTCCCACATGGTATCGTAGACGATCGTAATCTGATTTTCAGCATAGGCATTTGCCCATTTAACATATTGGTTAACAATCTGCATAGGGTCTTTTCTCCATATTATGCCATGACTTGGGCAGATCATATTCACCGGCACATTCAATGCAACAATCTCCTTGATCTTCTTATCAACCAGGGCACTGAACGGCGTGAGGATGTTGGCATAATATTTAATGGCCTCCTGAAACAACTCTGCCTGATCCACCAGATCGTTATACATAAGTTGCGACGCAAAATGCTGACCAAAGGCGTCATTACTGAAGAGGATGTTATCATTGGTCAGGTAACACATCATGCTGTCCGGCCAGTGGAGCATCTGGGCCTCAATAAATATCAGGTCTTTTGAACCAAGACTGACTTTATCGCCCGTCTTCACAACCTGGAAATTCCAGTCCTGATGATAATGGCCTTTAAAAGATTTAAGCCCGTTAGCCGTGCAATATATAGGTGTATGAGGGATATGACGCATCAGTTCCGGCAACGCGCCGCTGTGGTCCGATTCCGCATGATTCGCGATTATAAAATCAATCTTTTCCAAAGGGATCTCTTTTTTCAGGTTCGCCACAAATTCACCCTTAAACGGCCCCCACACAGTATCGATCAGGGCTGTTTTTTTATCCTTAACCAGGTAGGAATTATAGCTCGAGCCCCGATGAGTTGAGTATTCCTCCCCGTGAAATTTCCTTAATTCCCAGTCAATCTTGCCGACCCACAAGATATCTTCTTTAATTTTAAACGCCATCATGTCCTCCTAGTTGATTTTAAATATATTCCGCTCAGTTTCTCAAGCAAATGATGAAATTCTTCATGCCTGCCCGCTCCAATTCGTTCCTCCTCGATCTTCTCAAACCCTTCGAATAATTCATCCTGCCTTTCTTCTGACAAACGGCTGTCTGCCATCGGGAACAGGACGTTATTCTCCCTTTCGATATGATCCTTTAGCAATGAAATATAGCCTTTTGAATTATACATAATTCCTTTTAAGGAAGACTTGTCCCCTGTCTTGTATCTGGCAAAGGCTGCGGCTCATGGTCTTGATATAATACCTGCCCTTTTCATGTTCATGGAGCATGACCTTGATAGGACCTCCTTCAGGGACTCCCACGGCTACCAAGGCAGGGAACAACAACTCTTCTTCTTTTCCATGATGGCATTTGTCCACAAAACCTTTCAAAAAATCAAGGATACCCTCAAAATGCCCTTCGTCCAGACTTCCAACTTCCTCAATTTGCTGGCACACCCTTTCCAGGACATTGAGCATGATCTTTACACCCTCATGCTCGTCTTTCAACTGTTGAGTCGCCTTCATATCTGTCCTTCCTTCCTGATTCAAATTTGTGTGAGCTGAGAGATGTACATTAGATTATAAGTTTTCGGTTTATTCTACGCAGAGAAGAATTATCATTGGTAAAGAGTCTTATAAAATGATACACATGCCCATATCAATTTTTCAGCAAGGCATCGATCTTTTAGGAACCGGCTCCAGTGACATGTGGTGTATTAACCTTCCTATTTTCTTTTTCCAGGACGATTCGAGATGAAGCACGTTCCAAAGAAATTTGTCTCGCAAGGTAAATTTTTGCCAAGCTCTGATAAGGCACATCCTTTTTATTTGCAAGAGTCTTTAGTTCAGCTATCATATCCTCTGGGAGTCGAATTGAAATTGACTTTACCGATGGCTTTAGTTTGGGAAAAGAAGCCCTTTTGAATTCCCTTGTATCAAAGTAATCAAGAGGAGAATGGGTTGCCCAGAATTCTCTCTCCTCATCTTCATTCTTAAATTTTGGAATTATTTTTTCCTTTTTCATCGTAAAATTCCCTTTCTCTTTTGTTCATATTCCTCGCGGAAATTATTCTAATTAAGTTATTCCGATTAGTGAATATAACTACAAGAAAACGTCCTGCATCTGTTTTGCCGAAAGCTGCCAATCGTTTTTCAGAGACAGAATGCCTCGAATCATCGAGAACAAGGAGAGGTTTGTTAAAAAATACTTGTTCACATTCCCAGTTTTCGACATCGTGCTTGACGAGATTCTTATCTGTATTCCCTCGGTCCCACTGGAATCCTGTAAATTGTTCAAACATCTTTTCCATTAATGTGAAGTGTATATGATAAAAATATACAAGTCAAACTTTTTTAAAAGAAAGATGAAGAGCGATTATGCATACCACACTTGATCAATGGGACATTAGATTATAAGTTTCAAGCTGATTCAATGAAGAAAGAATCGTTCTTTTTCATTCTTTGAACATGACATGACCATTATTTTTGTCCGCGCTGAATAAACTTAAAAGCCTAACAGCGTCCCCATTTCGCACTATCGTGTTGTTTTTACCTTACTTAAGCGGATAGAGATCTTATACAATTCGTTTACTATCAACGGAACAAACCCCAGGAAAAGTGCCATTATCCAGCCGCTGATGCTGAGCATCTGAAGCTTGAATGCGCCTTGTATTACAGGGACATGGATTACTATCAATTGAAGAAGCAGGCCCAGCACAATGGCCCCTACAAGATATATATTAGAGAAAACCCCGATCTGGAAAATAGATTTTGTGCTGTTTCTTAAGGCCAGCGAGTAATACAACTGACAGGCAACCAGCACCATGAAGGCCATCGTTCTAGCATATCCCACAATATCTGCCGGAACTGATTCCTCAAACGGGCTGTATCCATGCTCATAATATCCGTAGCAGAAGGCAAAAATAGTCAATAAGCCGATTAAGATGCCGCCCAGTATGGCACGCAAACCCGCGCCTCCCGCAAAGAAGCTTTCCTTTGGATCCCGCGGTTTTTCTTTCATCACATCAGGATCTCCGGGATCCATGCCTAATGCGACTGCGGGTAAAGAATCAGTAAGAAGGTTAACCCATAAAAGCTGAGTTGCAAGTAACGGGGCCGCCCAGCCAACAAGAAGCGTTACAAACATGGCAACCACTTCCCCGAGGTTGCAGGTAATGAGAAAGATAACCGCCTTTTTAATGTTATTGTAAATGTTCCTGCCCTGTTCAATCGCAGAAATAATAGTTGCAAAGTTATCGTCCGTAAGAATCATATCCGCCGCGCCCTTGGCAACGTCGGTGCCGTGTAATTCCCATCGCAACACCGATATCAGCGATGCTTAAAGATAGGCGCGTCATTCACACCGTCACCCGTCATGGATACTATATTTCCATGGGCCTGCAGGGCACGCACGATCTTTACCTTGTGTTCAGGGGAAACGCGGGCAAATATGCGGTAATTGTCAATCCTGCCTGCAAATTCTTCATCTGAAAGGTCGTCAACCTCCTGACCTGTGATAGTCTGATCAATGCTTTCGGCGATTCCCAGTTCATGTCCTATTGCATACGCGGTGTTCTTGTGGTCACCTGTAATCATGACCGTCGTTATCCCGGCGTTCTTCGCCTTCTGAATTGAAGGCTTCACTTCAATTCTTGGCTGGTCTATCATTCCTACCAGCCCTGCAAGGATAAGATCTTTTTCCATTTCAGAACTATCAATAACGGAATCTACCGGTTTATAGGCTGCGGCCAGCGTTCGAAGCGCCTTGTTGGACATGTCTTCAGCGGCATCAGAGTATTGCTTTATGTATGCGGCGGTAATAGGAACCGCCTCTCCTTTTACCAGGATATGCGTGCAGATCTTTAATAAGGTTATCTATAGCGCCTTTTGAATAGACCGTGTATCTCCCATCTTCTTCGATGAGCGTGGACATTAACTTGCGCCCCGAATCAAAGGAGATCTCGCCGACACGTCTGCTTCCGGCGCTTAATGATCTTCCTATCAATGCCGAGATCATCCCCAAACATCAGCAGGGCAATCTCTGTGGGATCTCCTGTCCCTTCCCCATTCTCATAGGTCGCGTCGGAGCAGAGGATCATGGCCTTTGCGAGCAATCTTGCATCTGCCGTGGCAGGGTTTTCCTTTTCCCGTTCCACGGATATCTCACCCTCCGTGTTGAAATATCGCGTAACGGTCATCCTGTTTTGCGTAAGTGTGCCGGTTTTATCGGAACAGACAATATTGACTGATCCGAGCGTTTCAACCGCGGGCAACCTCCTGACAATGGCGTTTCTCCTTGACATGTTGATTACGCCGATAGAAAGAACTACCGCCACGATGGCCGCGAGCCCCTCAGGTATGGATGCCACGGCTAAAGAAACAGACGTTAAGAACATCTCCGTCAGATCTCTTCCCTGGAATATGGCAAGTATAAAAATAAATATACATATACCGATAGCAAGCTTGCCGATCACCTTTCCCAGTTCATCCAGCCTGATCTCCAGAGGGGTTTTTGACTCTTCAGTCTCAATGATCCCGGCAATCTTGCCCACCTCGGTATTCATCCCGGTCTCAACAACAACCCCAACCCCTCTTCCATAGGTAACCAGCGTTGACATGAACGCGGAGTTTAGGCGGTCGCCCAGGGGTGTTTTCGGATCATTGTGAATAACTGTTGCGTCTTTCTCGGAAGGGACAGATTCACCGGTCAGCGCCGATTCCTCTATCTGGAGATTCGCCGACTCGATTAATCGAATATCGGCGGCTATGAACCGCCCGGCATCAAGGATGAGTATATCGCCGGGCACTATCTTTTCGGAATCCACCTCTTTAACTGTACCATCTCTGCGGACTAGCGCCCTTGGAGAAGACATCTTCTGGAGCGCCTCAATGGCATTCCCTGCCTTGACTTCCTGGATCACGCCAAGGACTGCATTAAGGATTATTACGAGCAGGATGATGATTGAATCTATATACTCGCCCATAAAAAGGGTGATGACTACCGCCACAAACAGGACATAGATAAGCCAGTCCTGAAGCTGCGCGATGAACATCTGGAAGATGTTCTTCTTCTTTTTCTTCTTCAGTTTGTTTGGGCCGTATCTTTCGAGCCTGGCCCTGCTTTCTTCTTCAGAGAGGCCAATTATCGGATCGACGTTCAGTTCTTTAAGGACTTCTTCTTTTGACTTGGAGAACCACATTTTTAACATCTTATATATCCGGCATATTTAATAAGTTGAACACAGGATTTAATCAGTCTCCAATATTCCTTTTATAATATTTCATACTTTTTTCATTCGCTTGATATCATGAATTCGCCTATATTAACACTAACAAATTGATAAGGTATTGATGTTGCCCATCCTCTTTATAGGCAATATATCATTATCCAATTGATATTTCAGCAAATGACAGTTAAAAAGAGATATTTGATGTATAAGAATTTCAGTGAGATATCTTATGAAGAAAAAAGATGATAATAATGCCTTCAACCCGGCCTTTAAATCCCTTAAGACAATGGTCAAGAGACCGGAAAAGGCGGCAAAAATAACCCCTGTCAAAAAGGCTGAACCCATTAAACCGGTCCCTGATGATGAGAACAGTTTTCGCGAGGCCATGTCCGGTGTGATCCCTCTATTGACGGACGGGAGAGAAAGGATCGCTGGTCAGGGAAAGAACGTAAGGCCATCCCACACCCCGCCTGATAAAGAACAGGAAGTCATGACCCACCTCCGCGATCTGGTAGAGGGCTCCATTGAGATGGACATCACATTCAGCGATGAATACATAGAAGGGGCCATAAGCGGGGTGGCCAGGAATATTATGAAACGCCTTAAAAGGGGAGAGATCCCTGTACAAGACTCATTTCGACCTGCATGGCCTTACACAAAAAGACGCTGAGACAAGGGTCAGGGAGTTTCTTGTCAGGAGCCATGGCCGCGGCCTGCAATGCGTGCTCATAGTCCACGGAAGGGGCCTTAATTCCCCTGACAGCATCCCCGTATTAAAGGAAAGGCTGCCTGTCTGGCTGAACAGGGGACCTGCCAGAAAGATCGTGATGGCCTTTGCATCCGCCAGGCCCTATGACGGGGGACCGGGGCCATATATGTGTTATTAAGAAGGCGTAAGGCTCAAGGCATAAGGAAGGTATAAGGTATAGGGTGTAAGGTTTAAGATTCAAGGTGTGAAGAGAAAATAAAAACCTTCCGTATACCGTAAACCGTATACCATCTTATATTCACTTTAATAATAAGATGTATCTCCTACCCTCTGACTTCAAAAACCATCCAGTTAAGGCAACTCAATCCAGCCGTTTTCTGAAAAACCTGACAGCACCGGTAAACACGATAGCACCAAGTATTGTCAGGGCCAGGAATTGCGGCCATAGGACATCCAGACCTACCCCTTTTAAAAAGACACCCCTTATAATAACCAGAAAATATCTCAGGGGATTAAGGAGTGTGAACCACTGGATGATCACCGGCATGTTGGCTATGGGAAATATGAGCCCGCTCAGCATGAAGAAAGGGAGGATAAAAAAGAATGTGGTCATCATAGCCTGCTGCTGCGTGCTCGATACGGTTGATATGAAAAGCCCGATCCCCATGGTGCTGAGAAGAAACAGACAACCCCCCGCAAAAATTACCAGGAAATTCCCGTTAAAAGGAACCCTGAACCATAACACGGCAATAACCGTCACCATGATCATCTGGCCGATGGCTATGGTTATGATATGGGTATCGTCTTCCCCAGGATAAGCTCGGAGGACTTAAGGGGCGTTACAATAAGCTGCTCGATAGTGCCTGCCTCTTTCTCCCTTATTATTGCCAGGGACGTAAAAAGGAGTGAGGTAAGCATAACCAGGAAGGCGACAATGCCCGGGACAAAGAAATTACGGCTCTCCAGATTTTCATTAAACCATGTCCTTATCCTGGCATCTATCTTTCCGTATTTCAGTTCACGATGATATATTTCTTTTAAAAGGGTCTGATTGTAAGTTGTTTATGACCGATGACAGGTATGCGATACTCTTGCGCCGATATGTTGCTCATGCTTCCGTCGACCAGGACCTGTATGATTGCGGAATCGCCCTTCCTGATACGTTCGCTGAAATCCGGCCCTATCTTGATGACCATATCCACCTTCCTTTTGAGCAATAGTATCTTCCAGGTCATTGGCGTTGTGCGCGAAATATGTAATGCGGAACGTCTTGTTTGCATCAATAGTATCCACCAGCATACGGCTCTCGGGTGTCATGGCCTGGTCCAGTATCCCGACCTTAACATCATTTACATCAGTTGCTCACGACATAACCGAATACTATCAATTGAAGGAACGGCGCGACTATAATCAGGGGGAGATTTTTCTTTTCCCTCAAGAGCTGTATGAACTCCTTGCGAACCATTTCCCTTACCCTCACACGGTTCATATCACAACCCCTCCTTCTTGAGTTTTTTGAATGCAAGATTCGCATAGGATTATGGACATGATCGTAAGGGCAAGATAATCGAACCATAGATATGAAAAATCCAAGGTTTCGCAGATACAGACCGTTTAAAATATCTATAAAATACCTGGCAGGCACAATATACGAGATCATCCTAAGGATTATGCGGCATATTATCGATGGGAAATACAAAATTCGAGAGTAAAACGGAAGGGAGCCATGAGACCAATATGGCCATCTGATTGGCGATAAGCTGTGATTTGACAGTCACGGATAACAGCAGACCCAGACTCAACGCGACCCAAAGATAGACAGTGGAGGCAAGAATCATCAGCAAGAAGTTCCCTTTAATGACAACACCGAAGAGGATCTGCCCCATCAGGACGGCAATAAGGATATCAACGATCCTATAAAAAAATAAGGCAGGGCCTTGCCTATTAAGAAATCTCCGGCGCTGATAGGAAGGGAGACGTATGGTCTCCATTGTCCCGTTTTCATACTCGCGGGCTATCACCAGGGATGTAAGGATAACCCCCACGATCATTATTATAATGGCAATGATGCCGGGGACAATAAAATTTCGGCTCTCCATGTCTTCGTTGAACCATACGCGAATCCTTGCGTCAACCGGCGTCTTCAGTCTCATTCATCCCTTTCCTGTTGATAAAATCCTCAAGAAGACCCTGTTATATCTTTCCATAAATGCCGTGATATAAGCCCTTGAGAGGCCGGCAAAATTTGAGTCGCTTCCGTCCAGCAGCACCTGGATTGCGGATTCACGATCCGCCCTTATATCTTAGTCCATCCCGGCCGGGATAATAACGGCCATAGTGTCCGACCTCTGATCAAGGTATCTTACGGCAGAAGGGCTGTCCGGAAGGTAGGCGATAATATTAAAGTAGGACGATGCATCAAGCCTTTGAAGAAAGTCCCTGGATAAAAATGTCTTGTCATGATCCACCACTATTGTTTTGACATTATCTACATCCAGGCTCAGGGCGTAACCGAACATAAGGATCAGGAAGAGGGGTATGAAGAATGCAAGATACAGACTCCTGAAGTCCCTTATCAGATGATAATATTCCTTTCTCGCTATCGCCTTTATGTTAATCATATTCATTCTGTTTCCTGAATAAATTTCATTGCACCTATTCACCCTTTACCGTAACCTTACACCGTACACCTTATACCTTATACCCTAACCTTCTTCTCGCCATTAATCTGATGAATGCATCATTCAGGTTCGCGTCCTGCCTGTCCGGAAATGTCTCCTTTATAATCGATGTCGGGCTGCCGGATGCGACTATCCTTCCCTCGTTTATCATGGCAATCCTGCCGCAATTACGTGCCTCATCCATATAATGGGTAGTTACAAATACGGTAATTCCCTCACCGGTCAGATGATTGATGAATTCCCAGAAATGCCTCCTTGTAATGGGATCAACCCCTGATGTTGGTTCATCGAGAAAAAGTATCTCCGGCCTGTGTATCAGGGCGCAGCCTAAGGCCAGGCGCTGCCGCCAGCCCGTCGGCAGTTCGCGCGTTACCCTGTCCCTGACATCCTTCAGACGGGTCATATCGAGCACCCATTCAATCCTCTCCTCCCACTCCTCTTCAGGGACGCTGTAGATCCCCAGATAAAAGCGGATGTTCTCAAAGGGCGTCATATCCTCATAAAGGGAAAATTTCTGGGACATATACCCTATGGAATGTTTGATCCTCTTCAGACTCGGTGAAGATATCATAGCCTGCCACCAAACCCTCACCGGAGGTGGGAGTTATTATCCCGCACAGCATGCGGATAGTAGTAGATTTCCCTGCACCGTTAGGCCCCAGGAAACCGAATATCTCCCCCTTTTTCACGGAGAAGGATATCCCATCCACGGCCGTGAACCCGCCAAAGACCTTTTTCAGGTCTTTTACATAGACGATATCAGATCCCGAATCGGTCATTTATCAGCCCTGTGTCCGCTCTTTAATGCTGTTTATAACGGCCTCTTCCAGATCTGGCAAAACCTGCCCTGATGGTTGAAGGATCAGCCGACATGATGACCCTTGATTTATGCATCAGGGCCAACCAGTCGCATTTCTCTCCCTCATCCAGGTATGCGGTTGAGATCAGGATAGTCATGCCGTCCTTCTTCATGGCAAAGAGTATGTCCCAGAACTCGCTGCGTGAAACAGGATCAACCCCGTTAGTGGGTTCATCAAGGATGAGAAGTTCAGGCTCATGTGACAGTACACATGCAAGACCGAGCTTCTGTTTCATCCCGCCGGAAAGATCACCTGCAAGCCTTTCCGTAAAAGGCAGGAGATTTGAAAAACCGAGATAACGTTCAGTTCTCCTTTCCCTTTCTTCACCGAATACGCCGAAGATATCCATGAAGAAATAGAGGTTTTCAAGGACAGTGAGATCCTTATAAAGACCGAATCGCTGGGGCATATAGCCTATGAGGGGCTTTACCTTTGTCCTCTCCCTGACCGCGTCGAGCCCGTCTATAAGTATCCGGCCTGAAGAGGGCCTGACCATGCCTGCGACCATGCGCAAAAGCGTGGACTTTCCTGCCCCATCCGACCCTACAAGGCCAAATATGCTCCCCCTCTCGACCTTGAGATTCACATTGCTCACGGCATTGACGGGGCCATAGGACATGGAGACATCCTCTATCCTGATAATAGGATTATTTTGTGGAGAAATTGCATTCATATATATTTAAGTTCCCTAGAAAGAATCACACTGAGAAAGATGGACGTGAGACCAAGGGTAAAATCGTTACTTTACTACTACCTTATTCAGGGGCGCCCCAATTTCACCTCCCCTTATGATAAGGGGAGGTGGGGAGGGGTTACCCTTCTTCTCAATGATAATGCCCATCTCCATCATAACTCCCCTAACCCCTCTTAGCTTAAGAGAGGAAAATTTCATCTTTACTTTATTTCAGAGATAAGAATCCATACAACCTCTCAAATCCAGAAATAGAAATTTGGATCCGGAATCTTTGTGAGAGACCATATAGGTTTCTCGGGGATGATTTCCCCATAATCCCATATAATGCCGCAGGCGTAAGCCTTGAGCACCTACTTTAGCCGGGCATCCGCCGGCATACCGGGCTTAAGATCCAGGTCATTATTGGGTATCAGGACCTTGACAAGATACACGAGCTTAACTCGTTCCTTATGGGTCTGGATGATCTTTGGGGTGAATTCACCTTCAGGAGAGATAAAGGAAACCTTTCCCTTAAAGACCTTTTCAGGAAATGTATCCACCGTAACATCCGCCCTCCTGGCCTGGCTTGACCTTGCCCTATCTCTGTCTCATCTACATATATCTTAAGCTCAATAGAAGACAGGTCAGCAAGGGAAAAGACCTCCTGACCAAGAGAAACCACCTCTCCAGGCTCTATGTTGCGGCTTGTTATAATCCCCTTAAAGGGTGCCTTAAGTTCCATGTACCCAAGCTGTGTCTCAGCCAACTTGAAGGCAGCCTCAGCAGCCTGGACCCTTGCCCTTGCCGCCTCAACCTCCTTTTCAGTCATGTCTATCTTTGCAAGGTTGCTCCTTGCCTGTTTAAGGATTGCCTCTCCCTCAAGAAGCTTGGCCTTTGCCACCCTGATATCCTCCTTCCTGTAACCCTCCTTCATCTGGTCCATATTCGCCCTTGCACTCTCATATGCCTTGAGGGCAGTCTCATAACGGAGGTTAGCGCTGTCGTGTTCCATGTCAGAGATAATATTTTCGCTGAATAATTTATCATACCTCTCCTTGTCCTTCTGAGCCGTCTCCATGGACGTCTTGAAGGGATGAAAGGGTATGACCGGCCTTTTCAATATCCTGGACGCGATATCCTGCCTCCATTTCATCCAACTGGGCCTTAAGTACGTTGACGCCTGCCTCGGCCCGCTCCACATCTGCAGGCAAAATCTTTTTATAGATCTCAAGATTAAGCTCAAGCCTCTCGAGATCCACCTCTGCCGCATCCAGGTTTGCCTTTGCCTGATCATAACGCGCCTGGTATTCAGACCGATCAAGAACTGCAAGGGTTTGATCCTTCTCGACCGATTGTCCTTCATCAACCGGCACATCTGCGACCCTCCCGCTGACCTGAAAGGACAGCTCTGCCTGGGTTGCCTCCAAAGTGCCGGAATAGTACAATTCACTTAACCTGTTATTGCGCTGTCCCAGATAGACCAAAAGGCCCACACCAAGGAGGAGCGCCAGAAACACTATAATTATTACCCGTTTTTTCAAGGAAACACCTCCAAATAAATAATTATAGATAATCTCCTTAAAAGCCATGGTTCCCCCCTTTATGTTTAGATAATTCATTTCTTCAGGGCGCGAAGCATAATCTTTTGAATCTCAGGAACAATATTATCAAGGGAGGAATCGTCAGGCATTTTTATCTTTCCCTCAAAGACTTGGTAAAAGTTTTTCCTTACAGGCAGGGAAAGATTGAATAATAACATAGTCCCTATTACCATCAGATGAACAACGACCGGATTTATGTCAATAAACACGCCTTTTTTCACGCCCTCATCAATGATTTCCCTTATTATAACGAGAATGCCCGAAATATCTTTTATGACTAATTCGCTGAAATGTGTCCATCCGGAAGCTACCTCCCTAATCATGATCCTGGGCAAAGGGGGATGTTGCGCCATGGTTTCGGCAATATTGGCAATATAGGTCTTAAACTTATCCTCAGGGGAGAAATCATCTCTGATATCTTTGGCAATGCGTTCTGCAGTATCGCCAAAGACATCATGAATGACTCCCTCATAGAGCGTCTTCTTGTCGCCGATCCTGTAATAGATCATGGCCTTGTTGACACCTGCCCTTTTTGCGATCTCGTCAACCCTTGCCCCTTCATATCCTGACTCTGCAAAGACTTCCATCGCCGCATCCAGTATCCGGCGGATGGATTCATCCCTTTTTTCCTTTAATATTTTAGTTCTCATCTTTCCCTTCTTATCGGCTATGGCACTCAAACTTAACATAATAGTTAGACTAGTTAGTTAATACATCAGGTTAAACTATATTGTCAAGCTATTTTTGAAAATATTTTCACGGAATGCTATTGATTCCCCGAAAAAAAACGAATATCCTAACCTTAGACACCTGACCTTCCCCTTTTGCCATTCAGCATACACTGGGACATATTAAATGCAAAATTTGTTTTATAAAATTTAAACACAAGGATCCACTTATGAAACTTGGAATTATAGGCCTTCCCCAATCAGGCAGATCCACAATATTCGCTGCCCTGTCAGGGGCAAGGGGAGAGGCATCCAAGAAGGACCTGAGGCTGAGCACCATAAAGGTCATGGATGAAAGGATAGATTTTCTGAGCAGGATGTATAAGCCCAAAAAGACAACCTATGCCCAGGTGGAATATCTCCTCCCATCTGAGTCCCAGGCGCGGATCGGAAAACGCGATCTGGAACCAGGCAAGGATATGCGACGCGCTTATTCATGTTTTGAGAAACTTTCCGATGCCATGGGGACCGCTCCTGATGCAAAGGCAGACTTCCGTCGCCTTGAGGAGGAGATGATCCTTAACGACCTTGTAGTGGTCGATAAGAGGATCGAGAGGATAGAGCTTGATCTATAAAAGGGGAAAGACATCCGATGAGAATGAATATCCCCTTCTTAAGTCCTGTAAGGAATTGCTGGAGAATGGGCAAACCCCTGCGCATAGTCGTCTGAATTGGCTGAGTCTCCTTTATTAAAAGGCTTCACACTCCTCTCCGCAAAGCCTCAATTGGTGATTATCAATAATGATGACGATAATGAATCCCTGCCCCAATGGGAGAGGTCCCAGGAAAATATAGAATTATGCATGGTGAGGGGAAGACTTGAGATGGAGATAGCCTCCATGTCCGCGGAAGAGGCCAAAGATTTTCTTACTGAATATCATATTGAAAAATCAGCCCTGGATCGTGTAATAAACAGTTCATATAAGATCCTGAACCTGATCTCCTTCTTTACCGTAGGGGATGAGGAGGTCAAGGCATGGACCGTAGGGCGAGGGATCAAGGCCCTTGAAGCGGCAGGCGAGGTTCACTACTGATATGCAGAAGGGTTTTATACGGGCCGAAGTCCTTGCATACAATGACCTGCATGAATGTGGAAGCGTTAAAGACGCAAAAGGGGCAGGCCGCGTAAGGCTTGAGGGAAAAGAATATATCGTACAGGATGGAGATATAATTAATTTCAGGTTTAATGTGTGAAAAAAATGGTATAAGGCTTAAGGTATAAGGTGTAAGGGTTAAAAAATGTGATTTATATATAAGGCCTTAGTACCTTACGACCGGTTATACCTTAAACCTTATACCTTACACCGTTGCGCTAATCTATAAACTTATACTTAGCATGCAGGATATAGATTTAATTAGCGAAACATAAATTTCATGAAAGGGATCTACCTATGAAGAAAATTAAAGTCGGCATTATCGGGGCTGGTGGTTACGGAGGTTGCGGGGCCATCGAACTCCTCCTTGATCATCCAGACGCGAAGATCATTGCGCTTATTGACAAACAGGACGTTGGAAAACCGATCAGCGATCTTTACCCCCATCTTAAAGGTTTCTGCGATCTTCCTCTCATTGACCCGGATGACCCTGAACGTCCCGATGATTTTGATGTGGTCTTGTTTTCCACGCCTGACGGAGTGGGGCAACAAGGGGCGCGCTACTGGCTGGACAGGGGGATAAAGGTGGTGGACTACAGCGGTGACTTCCGCTTTAACGACCCGGATATATACAGGGGCTACGCCTCCAGGATAGGAAGGACTGAGGAGCATGCATCGCCTGATCTCCTGCCCCGGTCGGTATACGGCCTGGCGGAATTGCATCGGAAAGAGATTGCCGGGTCGGACCTCGTGGGCAATCCCGGCTGCTTCGCGGTCAGTTGTATCCTTGGGCTGGCCCCGGCCATGAAGTCCGGTTTGATTGAGCCCGATTCGATAGTATGTGACGCAAAGACCGGGGTCTCAGGGGCCGGCAAGAAGCCTTCCCCAAATTTTCACTATCCGGCCAGGTATGATTCCATGAATGCCTACAAGATATCGGGGCACCAGCACGTCTATGAGATAGAGAGGGAACTGGGCCTCCTTGCCAAAAAGGATATCAGGATCACCTTTACCCCCCATGTCATACCCATGGCCAGGGGCATCCTTTCAACGATATACTGCAACCTGAAAAAGGGGCAGGATATTAAAGGTATTTTGGATGTCTACAAGTCTTTTTACGAAGACGAGAAATTCGTAAGGGTCTTCGGACCTGAAAGGGCGCAGAGCACATCGGATGTAAGGGGAAGCAATTTTTGTAATCTCTCGCTGAATGTGGATGAAAGGACGGGAAAACTCATCGTTGTCAGCATGATAGACAATCTCGTGAAGGGGCAGGCAGGGAGCGCCGTTCAGAATATGAACATCATGTTCGGGCTGGAGGAAACGACAGGCCTTTTAAGACCCGGAAGATTTCCATAATGAACGGCCTATAAAAAACCCGGATTATATGATCCACCTCTGATGGATCGCATAACCCGGGTTTATATACATTGCACCTTTCGCCTTGCACCTCTTGCCGCGCCGTAGCTCCTAGAGCGAAGGCGGTGATGAGCCCTGTCGACCTTATTTAATACACACCTTCCTAACCTGTATAAAGTCCGTCATGCCGAGGAGCGTCTTTCTTATACCGTCCTGCATAAGGGTTGTCATGCCGTCTTTCATGGCCTGTGCCCTCAGGTCCTCCATCTTTGCCCTGGTCTGGATCTTTGTCTGCATATCAACCGTTCCAACAATAATCTCATGGAGACCGGTTCGGCCCCTGTAGCCCGTGTTTCCGCACTTGGAACAGCCCTTGGGTTTGCGCAGTACCAGATCATCATTGTAGGGAAATCCGATCTTTTCAAGGTCATCTTCATAGGCCCTCTGCAGGCTGTCATACTCTTCCCTTGGCGGGTGATATGATTCCTTGCAATCCTTGCAGAGTGTCCTGACAAGTCTCTGCGCCAGGATCCCCAGCAGGGCATCGGCGAAGTTAAAGGGGTCCATGCCCATGTCAAGGAGACGGGTTATGGTCTCAGGCGCGCTGTTGGTATGGAGGGTGCTGAAGACCAGGTGGCCTGTCAGTGATGCCTCAATGCCGGTGGCTACGGTCTCATGGTCACGCATCTCACCTACCATGATCACATCAGGGTCCGCCCTCAGAAAGGCCCTCATGGCCGTCGCAAAGTCAAACCCGATCTTGGACTGTACCTGCACCTGGCGAAGCCCTTCCTGCGTGATCTCGACAGGGTCCTCGGCCGTCCAGATCTTTGTCTCCGGCTTGTTTATATAGTGCAGCGCCGCATGAAGCGTGGTTGTCTTGCCGCTCCCGGTGGGACCCACGACCAGCACGATGCCGTAAGGTTTTGAGATCATTTCGGTGAAGACAGAATAATTTCTCTCATTCAGTCCCATCTTATCCAGGGGTATGGGCTCGCCGGCCGCCAGGATACGCATGACAACGTCTTCAACACCACCCGCGGTGGGTATGGTGGCGACACGGAGCTCGATATCAAGGGGCCCGAATTTCTTAAACTTGATCTTACCGTCCTGGGGAAGGCGCCTTTCGGAGATATCCAGATCGGACATGATCTTGAGCCGTGAAACGAGGGCCTGTTTGAAGGTATAAGGGATGGTCTGATAGACCTGGCAGGCCCCGTCTATCCTGAACCTTAAAACGGAGTTTGCCTTGCCCGGACGTGGCTCTACGTGGATATCGGAGGCGTTCCGGTTAAATCCATCAATAATCATCTTGTTGACAAGCTGGACAATGGCCCCATCCTCTTCAGTTACCCTATCCATTTCGTCGGAACTATCTTCTTCAGGACCGCCAAGCTGGCCCAGGATATCCTCAATACTCCCTGTATCCTGCAGCGCCCCTGCCCTCTTGACGTCAAAAAACAGGTCGATCATCTGGAAGATGTCTTCCCTGAGGGAGACACAGAATTCAAATTCCTTACCGGGCATGAGCCTTTTGACGGTATCTCTGGCAGTCAGCAAATCCGGGTTCTCCAAGGCCACCACTATCTTATTGCCTGATTGAGCCACAGGGACAAAGACATTGTGCTTAAGAAAATTTACCTTCAGGTCTTTCAGCAGTTGGCCGGGGATAACCATCTTATCGTCAAATGGTATAAATCGGGTCTTAAAAAACTCGGAGAGGGATTTGCCTATATCATCCTTTGACACGTGAAAGTCGCTCATCAAGACGCTTTCCACCGTCTTCTTGAGCTTGCGGGCATCGCCCATTGCCCTTTCCATGTCCTTATCGGTGATGATATTATTGGTAATCAGATAATCGTATTTGGTAGGCTTTCTCTTGCTTACAACCTTCTGGTTATTAAAAAAGGCCAGTCCCAGGACTGTAGCGATCTCCATGACCGATGACTGGTCTTCCAGGGTAAAATGACTTCCGTCTTTCTTATTAATAAGCTGTATAACGCCAAGGAGGTACTTGTTATGGACGATAGGCGCTGCCAGCACCTGGGTCGTTTTATAGCCTGTCTTTTCGTCATAGCTTTTATTGAATACTAATTCCTTATTAATCCTCCTTAGTTCATTATTGTCATATGCGTTGGTAATATTGACCACTTTTCCGGAAGCAGCGCAATAACCTGATATACTTGTGTTATTCACAGCCACACGGATCTCGGCAACCTCGGACCCTGTCTTGAATCTTGAAACTATCTGTTTGTTTACGCCATCTACCACATAGATGGTAATCCTATCCGCGGCAAAAAGACCCAGGATCTCACTCTGCAGGTTGAGGAGGATATCGTTTGTATCCTTGGCCGAATGAATCTTGTTGGTAATATTATTCAGCCTTTTCTGAAATTGCAGCTGTTGTTCCAGAATTGATTCTCTGCTGCTGACCTGATCTATCTTTTTTGCTATGGCAGCCATGTCAAAAAATCAATGACCTCCCCTTCGTTTTGCTCTTTTTTAATATTTTAGTTTGTTTTGATAAATATGCAAGATATTTATTTACAAAATAGATTTGGTTCAAATATTATCTTTTACTTAATTTAACATTTTTATTCAAGTGCGGTTTCAAAATTTTAATTTTATCCAATAGCCATTATAATGACCCCCTGACTGGAAATCCCTGATTTCCGGATAGACACTAATTAAGCCGATTCAGTCATTGCAAGACGGACAGTGTTTTTCGTAAGCGCCAACAAGGATCGGTTATATCCGGGAGATAAATTGTAGTGTTAATTGACACCCACGCACATCTGGACATGAAGGACTTTAAGGACGATCTTGAAGATGTACTTGAGAGGGCCTTGGATGGAGGCGTTACCCATATAATCGCTGTTGGAATTGATATCCCCAGTTCGCTTAAGGCCCTTGAGTTAGCAAACAGGTATGATTTTATATCTTCATCCATAGGTTATCATCCCCACAATGCCGACGATATTGATTCCAAGGGTTTGGAGGAATTGGGCAGGCTTGCCCTGGAACCGAAGGTTGTCGCGTGGGGAGAGATAGGCCTGGATTTCTTTCGCCAGTATTCTCGTCCGGAAAAACAGATCGAAGCATTTGAGCAACAGCTGGAGACAGCCTCTCATCTCAATCTGCCCGTTATCGTCCATGATCGGGATGCCCACGATAGATTATTTACCATCCTCAATAAAAAAGGCAATGAGAGGCTTAAAGGCGTAATTCACTGTTTTTCAGGTGACTATGACCTTGCCATGGCCCTTATCAATATCGGCTATTATATCTCGATCCCAGGCACCGTAACATATGCAAACGCTATCAAGGTCCAGGAAGTGGCTTCCAGGATACCAATTGACCGCGTGCTCGTTGAAACTGACGCACCCTTTCTGGCGCCTGTGCCAAAAAGGGGAAAACGAAATGAACCTCTTTTTGTCAATCATACCGCACGCAAGATCGCTCAATTAAGGGGTATGGATTTTGAAGAATTCTGTCTTAAGACCTCTGAGAACGCAAGAGACTTTTCGGGATTAAGTAATGAGAAGCATTTCATTAGTTTAATGCGTACAGATTTTTGTCTCAAAAACGATTTCACCGCAGAGCCGCAGAGGACACAGAGAAATAGATTTTATCAGAATTCCTGAGAGGGGAATTCTGATAAAGTCATCTCATGCAATTAAGATTGATCTTCTGCTTCTGCCCAGAGGGCTTGATCATAGTATTTTCCCCCCTCTCAGGGGAAAATACTATAAATAAAAAACTCAGCGTTCTTTGCGTCTTAAGAGAGCGAAGCGAACGGGCGGTAAATAATAAATACTAAAAACATGGACAAAAGCGAATTATAGAAACATGACTTTTCCTATCATAAGCAAAGAGAACCCCCTGATACTCGCATCCGCATCGCCCAGGAGAAAAAGATTGTTACAGGAGATAGGACTGCCTTTCCGTTCCCAGGCGTGCGATATTTATGAGCAAGGAATAGAAGATAGCCCTTCCAATATGGCCTGTATCCTGGCCGAAAAAAAGGCGATGGATGCCTATTCAAGATCCAAAAATAACTGGGTATTAGGGGCGGATACGATAGTGGTTTTGCAGGAGACCATACTCGGCAAGCCTCTTGACTATGAGGAAGCCCGATCCATGCTGACACTCCTCAGCGGTAGAGAGCATGAGGTGATAACCGGTTTCTCCATTATCAACCCATCGGGGGAGGCAGCCCATACCGAACATGTCAGCACTATTGTAACCATAAAGAATCTATCCGAGAGGGAGATCACGGCCTATATCGGCACGGGTGAACCATTTGGAAAGGCGGGCAGTTATGCGATTCAGGGAATAGGGGCCTTTATGGTAAAGGATATAGCAGGCTCATACAGCAACGTGGTGGGGCTGCCTGTATACCACGTCATCGAGGCCCTCCTTGCCCTTGGCGCCCTGGATGTCTTTCCCATGGCATAATATTTGCTGTAGCAGCTCATCGACCACGACGCCGCCTCAGCTCCTCCTGACCTCCGGCGTAACGGACCAGATTATAAGCTCAGGCCATCCATTAACTCCCCTAACCTCTTCGCAATCCGTTCCTCTTGCTCGACTCCTTGACCCCTGCAACCCCCTCGACACGCCATTCGGCAGGCTCATGGTCCAGAGCAACGTCGAGGGACTCACGGCCCTGAGTACCGCCGAAGGGCCTTGAATCCTGATCATCGATTAAATAATTTGGAGATGATCTATATATTTATTCATTTTTTGTCTTTTCTCCATTATTTTGATATAAATGTCTCAAGTTTTAAAAACCCGAATTATCCAGATGCAGGATAATATATATGTTATACGTTGAAAAAATTTTTAGAATTTAGTAAGTTGCCAATATGAAACAAATTTCTCATGATATTAACGATGAATCGATAGAAGCGAAAGTTCTCTGGTTCCATTCCCTTCCTATTTCAGAACGGATGGAGATGCTTTGTAATTTCACGGACCTTGCATTAGATCTTAACCCTGATTTAGCAGGAAAAAAAGATGCTCAATCGATTAAAGGACGTGTTCGCATCCTTTCAGAAACATGAAGTTAGATATATTGTCGATCGGAGGCATTGCTTCTGTTCTTTATGGAGTTCCGAGAGCGACATTTGATTTAGATATTCTTATTGAAGCCACACCCGAAAACATCCAACGTCTGCTCGATGCTCTTTTAGACGCTGGAATGGGCACCGCATCCCTCACAAATGTTGATGAAATCCTTTCGAATGAAATAACCATCTTCAAAGATCGCGTTCGAATTGATGTACAAACATCGACTCCTGGTTTGAGTTTCCAGGATGCATGGAGTCGTCGCAAAACACTGGAATATCAGGGACAGTCATTTTATGTCGCTTCACGCGAAGATTTAATTTCTTCGAAAAAAGCCGCGGGAAGGGAAATTGATCTTGATGATGTGCGCCTATTAGAACTTCCAATTAAAGAAGATGACGTATAACATCCTGCTGCAAGAGACGACGTAAACAGTCGCTCCGCCCCTGAGCGGGGCGTTATTTCATTTCCTCCAATCTTTCCGGGACACTTTTGGTAATTATCTCAATAAACCATTCCGTCATCTAATCTCCCTTAGCTTGTGCCTTAATGATCCGCTTAGGCGAGATATTTATCGAGGTATATCCATTTTTCCGGGGATATGCATCTGCTCCCTTATCTTCATCAGCTTATCGACCTGTTCTTTGGGTATCTTATTGACATTGCCCAGTCCGATGGCAAGGTAAAGGATATGCGCCGTGTGTTCAAGGGTCTCCATCCTGTGGTAGGCGGTTGGAAGGTCAATGCCAAGGGTCAATGCACCGTGATTAGCGAGCAATATCGCATCGCTCTTTTGGATATATTGTTTAATGGAATCAGGTACCTCATCTGTTGTAGAGGGCGTTCCATAGGGAGCGATGGGAACCGTACCAAGTGTCATAATCGCCTCAGGAAGGCACGCTTTCAATAGGTACCCCGGCAACAGCGAAGCCTGTGCAGTAGGGCGGATGTGCATGGACAACAGATTTAACGTCATCTCTTTCTTTATAGACCTGAACATGCATTCTGAATTCGCTGGAAGGACAATATTGATTTTTTCGAGAAATAATATCACCATCCATATTCATCTTGATTATCATATCCTCTGACATGAAGCCTTTGCTGACACCGGAAGGTGTGATTAGCAGTTCATTTTCGCTGATTCTTACGGATATGTTTCCATCATTAGCGGCCACATAGCCTCTTGTCCATAATCTTTTACCGATTTCAATTATTAAATTCTTCAATCCGGATTCGCTGTCCGTAATATGATTATCCATTCAAAACCTCCAATTGCTGTACTATTTAAGTTGAAATAAAAACTTTGTTTAACTGTGTGGTAATGGTGACAAACCTTCATTCCTGGAAGCGCATTTAATGAATAATGAAGGTCTGTCAAGATTCAAGGTCTAATCCCTATGCTTTCTACTTTTGTTTTCAAAAGTTCAGATTGTCCCTCAATCCACACAGCGGCTCAGGCCTGAAAGAAGTCTTCGGTTATAAAGAAAGTATCGACGCAGGATTTTTAGAATGCTGAAGGTAAAGTGACGATGGGGGACCCCTTTTAAAATTTATTCACACATGTATTTTAGAGACGCTGTAATCCATTTATCCTTAGGAGCTACAGGATAGGACTGGATACTTTGTGTTCATTCGGTTTAATGATTACCTTGATCGATTCCCTGCCATCTGTTACCAACTGAAAACCTTTAACGATATCGGTTAAAGGAAGCCGATGTGTGATCAAATCATCCACTGTGATATTGCGCCGATTCTATTAACTTCATCGCTTCAATAATATCGGGAGGCCCGCAATAATAAGAAGTGAGGATGGTAATTTCCTTCATCCAGAAATCATTGACAGGAACGACAACCTTTTTGTCCGGTCCGGGAACGGCAAACAGTACAATCACTCCGCCTTTATCTACGCATTTCCATGCCTGCTCCACTGCTGAATCAGCGGAGGCGCATAAAAATACGACGTCGGCTTTTTTGCCGTTTTCCGCAACCAATCGCTCCGAAATATTATCAGCCGCATCGATGATGATATCGGCTCCCATTCTGAGGCAAATTCCAGTTTCGTTTTGTTGATGTCGGCGGCTATTATTTACATCCTTTTGTCCATGGCCAGCTTTACGTTAAGCAGTCCGGACATCCCGCATCCGATGACCAGCACAGACTGTCCCTTTTTTACGCCGGCCAGCCTCTGCGCTCTGACGACGCAGGCGAGAGGTTCAATAAAGGTGCTTTGATCGTAGGTAATATTTTCAGGCAGCAGATATGTTCCGTTTTCTACAAGAATCTCCGGAACCAGGATGTATTCGGCAAAACCGCCGGGAAGCCGTTCCTTGACTTCCGAGCATTGAGGATAGTGCCCGTTTTCGCAATAAAAACATTTCATGCAAGGCACTTTAGGGGCGATAAATACCCGGTCGCCCAGTTTATATTTTTTTACGGAATAGCCGACCGCGACAACCTCCGCGCCTATTTCATGCCCCTGCACCAGCGGCGCTCTCGGGAGCCGGTACCATTCGACGATATCACTGCCGCATATGCCGCAGGAAATAACCTTGACCAGCATCTCATTGCGGGCCGGGTACCGGAGTCGGCACTTCTTCGATCCGGATATCTTTGTTGTTGTACCAGTATGCAACTTTCATTTAGTTCTTCAAGTGTATTATAAAGATCAAAAGCCTTTGCCGGAGTTTCGTTGTCATGGACGACAGCCCGCACTGCCTGAATCATGGCAATCGGCGCTTCGGACTGGAAAATATTGCGCCCCATATCGACCCCGGCGGCGCCTTTCTGAACCGCGTTATAGGCCATAGTCAGAGCGTCCAGTTCCGGTATCTTCTTGCCGCCGGCCATGACGATCGGCACAGGGCAGGATGCGGTGACGGTCTCGAAATCTTCATCTACATAGTAAGTTTTGATGTAGTGGGCGCCAAGCTCCGCGCATATCCTGCAAGCCAGCCGGAAATACTTCGCGTCCCGGGCCATATCCTTGCCTACCGCTGTCACCGCGAGAGTCGGAATGCCGTAACGGTTGCCGATATCAACCATTTTGGTCATATTGATGATGGACTGCCTTCTCATATTCACCGCCGATAAAAACCTGAACAGCCATGGCACAGATATTCAAACGGATGGATTCTTCGATATCAACAGCAATATCTTCATTGGACAGTTCTTTGAGAATGCTGGCACCTCCGGAAACCCTGCAGCACAATGGATTGAGAAGTGGAAGGCGGGATAACACTGCGGAGAATTCCCCTTGTCAGCATAAGGGTGTCCGCATAAGGCACTAAAGGAAGAATATTGATATCGACCCGTTCCAGACCGGTTGTGGGTCCCTGGAAATAACCGTGATCGATGGCCAGCATGACTGTTCGGCCGGAGACGGGATTAAATATCCGCGCCAGCCTGTTTTTCATCCCCCAATCCAGGGAATTCGAACCTTTGAGGAAAAATCCCTCCGTCTTTTGCGGCATATCGGTATAAAACATCTTGGCATCTTTGATTCCATCTGCGTCCGGCATCTTTTGTGTTCTCCTTTCCGGTCTCGAAGCTTCGTAAAGAAGTCTGTTTTAATCTTTGTCGTATTGGTTAGTTAATCTTGCATATATTTTAAAATCCGTCAATTCCGTTTTCATGAAATTTGTGTCGACAATGCATCTTGCATTCATTTGTATTATTTTAATTTATTGTAATGGTTCTTCCGAAGCCTTCGATTCGAAACTCGAAGCCAGATTTCTTAATCCGCCCGACAACACCAAAACGCGCGTTTGGTGGCAATGGATGAACGGTAACGTCACTAATGAAGGAATTAAATCTAAACCGGGCCAAGAATAGGGGATGTCCCCTATCTCCCCATTATTTGTCTGCATTAAGTGTGGTATCGAAGTATGGCTGCAATACGACTTTCTTTAAACCATAATCATCAACAACAGTGCCACCGAAGCTCAGTTTGCCGCCTGCGGCCAAAATGGCACTCTCCATCTTTGCACGCTTATTTAATGTGGTCGTCAGCTCGATAATAATCTCATTACTGCCTTGAAATAGATACTGCCCTATATCCAGCGGCGTGTCAGTAATATTGTTTATTACCCTGATCTCCTTTCCGTTGATCGTTACACCTGTGATCTGATCATTACCGTAGACAAAGAGATATATAAGCTCCTCCCGTTCCATCCCAATTGAAGGTACTTGTGTAGTAGCCTCTGCCGGATACATTATTCATGTTTTCAACACCCATCGTGTTAAGCTGTTCTTTGGTTGCCTTTATGTCCGCCCAATTGGCTAATCTTTGGGTGCCGAAATCTATCTTTGTGATCGTTGTATCGGAAGGATCAACCTTCTGGATACCGAGGTACCCCGGCCACTGAGAAGCTTGTGCAGAAAGGCGGGTGCGCGTGGATAACGGATTTAATGTCATCCCTTTGTTTATAAACCTGGATATGCATCTTGACTTCACTGGAAGGGCGATATTGATTTTTTGGAGAAATAACCTTGCCGTCCATAGTCATCTTTATAATCATATCCTGTGTCATAAACCCCTTGCTTACACCTGTGGGCGTGGTCAGGATCTCGTTTTCGCCGATTCTTACGGTTATATTTCCGTCATTGGCGGCAACAAAGCCTCTTGTCCATAACCTTTTCCCGATATCAATGATTAATTTCTTCAATTCAAATTCATTGTTCATAGTATATTTGTCTCAAATTCAGCGATATTTTGCAATAGTTGATTTTTTACACCCTTTACTCTCTTAGAGATATAGTGTAGATTCTTTTTAACGGCGTATCTCAGGAAATGACCTAACGGATATTTTTCTATAAGGAGGTGTTTATATGCAGATACTTGTCCTTTATCATTCTAAGGGCGGCAATACCAGGAAACTTGCCGAGATGATCGCACGCGGGGTGGAAGAGGTAGATGGCGCTTCCGCCTCATCAGGAATTGTGAAGAGGTGACCAAGGAGGACTTTTTGGGATCCGCAGGGATTATCGCGGGCTCTCCTGTCTATTTCGGTTTGATGGCCGCCGAGTTAAAAAAGGTATTTGATCAGTTCATAGGGATTCGAAAGAGGATGGAAGGCAAGGTCGGGGCGGCATTCGCAACCTCCGGTGATGCAACCGGCGGCAAGGAGACCACGATGATGTCCATCATCCAGGCCTTCCTGATCTATGGGATGATAATTGTAGGTGATCCCATGTCCGCAACCGGTCACTATGGCGTCGCCTGTACCGGGGCTCCGGATGCAAAGACAGGAGAAAACGCGATTAAGCTGGGGAGACGTGTGGCTGAAGTGGCAAAAAAGTTACAATGATATATTGAATAGCCGAACGCTGAAAGCTGAATGCTGACGGCTTTAAAAAAGGAGAAATATCTTGAACGAAGATAGCATGAAAAAGCTCTTAGAGGATTTAAGAGGCGGAGAGATATCCGTTGAAAATGCCCTACAGAAATTAAAACACCTTCCCTTCGAGGATATAGGTATTGCGTGTATCGATCATCACCGCGGTCTGAGGCGGGGGTTGTCCGAGGTAATATTCGGGGAAGGCAAAGAGGCGGAAGATATCATGGCCATAATGGACAGGATGATCGAACAGGATGAAAATATACTGGTCACACGCATCGCTTCTGACAAGGCCGATAAAATTAAAAAGAAATACCCTGAAATCCTTTACTATCAGAGGGCAAGGGTCCTGACACTAATGCCAAAACCCGTTAAGAATTCCGGCAGGGGCACTATCCTGGTCATAAGCGCCGGGACGTCCGATATACCGGTGGCGGAGGAGGCGGCCATAACGGCGAGATTCATGGGAAATGATGTAGAAACCATCTATGATGTAGGTGTCTCAGGGCTTCACAGGGTATTGGCCCATAGGGAGATCCTTGAAAGGGCTGCCGTAATAATCGCTGTCGCTGGGATGGAAGGCGCCCTCCCCAGCGTTGTGGCAGGACTTGTTAACAGTCCTGTTATAGCCGTCCCGACCAGTGTAGGATACGGCTCCAGTTTTGGCGGGATCACGGCATTACTCGGCATGTTGAATTCCTGCTCCTCTGGCGTAACGGTTGTAAATATAGATAATGGCTTCGGCGCCGGATATGCCGCCAGTATCATAAACAGGGGGTGACGGCATACAATCTCACATATTATTAATAAGAACACGCTTTTTGACAAATTTCATTTTCAAAATCAGAACGGTCCACCATTCATCCTGGTTTTGTTTTTTCCGCATTCCCCGGCTGACATTGCTACAATGGCCATAATATCTGACCATCAACTCACCCTTTTCATCCACAACCAGTTTTCCATATCTTTCCAGAGACCAAGGACTTTTCCCTCCAGGTTCCGAACCTTTCATAATTACAATTTGATTGACTCTATTTCTGCGGTACGATCGGTTCCCACTGAACTTTGGCGGCTCCAAGCAGGGTGCCGGTGGCATAGGCTAGGTCAACAAGGGCTATCTGGTACTCGGCCAGGGCCAGGATCTCGGTCCTCTGGGCGTCGGCCAGAAAGGTCTGGGCTTCAAGCACATCCGTGGATGTCGCCAGACCCAGTTCGAACTGACGTTTTTCCGCCTTGTATTGCTCATCATAAAGGATAGTCGTTTGTCTGCTGGCAAGTATACGCTGCCAGTTAGCCTCCAGTTTATCTATCTGATTGAGGACTTCATATTTTATCTGGGCCTTTTTACTGTCACGGGTGGCCAGACGCCTCGCCCTTTCATACATAGCCTGACGCAGCTTGCTTTTTGCTGACTCGTTTCCAAAGGGCATGGATACCTGTAGGCTGAACCTTTGGTCATAAAAATCGTTATCAAAAAGCAAATCATATGAATCACCCCTTTCAGGTCCCAGACCATTGATGTTATATCTGTACTCCATACTCACAAAGGGCAACACCTGGTTTTTTTGGTATAAAATTTTATCCGCGTCATATGCCAGCTGTATCTCGAGCTCTAACATTTCCATGCGGTTTTCCAGGGCGTTCGCGAACATCCGTTCCCTGTCCAGTTCATAACGGACAGGATCAGGTTTTGTGGTGGGGATCAGCACGGTTTTTGTCTCCATTCCAAGACCCGGCTTATTGAGCCTTCTTTTGAGTTCACGTTCCACGTCCCGAACGTCATTTTCCGCCCTGATGATTGCCTCCAGCTTATCCGCCATACTGGCCTTTGTCCTGATCAGCTCAATCTTTGATTTCATGCCGATCTCCACAAGACGCTCGGTCTGCTCGAACAGGGCCTGCGACAGCTCATACTGCTGCCTTCGCACATCCAGCAGCATTCTGGCGGCGTATAACCGCCAGTATGCCCGGTCAACATCCGCGATAATTCGTATGGCCTCCATTTTCGTTCTGGTGTCGGTTATCTGTCTGTTATATTCAGCCACCCGAATAGCATATGTGTTGACACGATTACCAGCGTTCCTGAGGAGTGGCTGACTTATGGACGCGGAAAAATCCGATTCATAGGAAGGGTTAAATGTCGGGAATAAAGAATTGGTCTTTACCCTGTTGTCAACAAGGTCAACCTTTATTTCTCCCCCTGTCCTTAAGGGAAAGCTGACACCGAGATCCGTATAGAAATTGTCCACCTTATTTCCTGAAATATCAAGTACGAATGAAGTCGGCGAATTGGTCTTGGAATATATCGCCAGGCCGGTAAAGGTCGCCTCAAACCGCGCCTCTTCCTGACTTACCAGTTCCGCGGCGATGGTCGGTTCAATAAGCTGCACAGTGAGATCCAGGTTGTTCTCCAGTGTCAAGGCGCGGCATTTTTCCAGAGAGATCTCGAGCTCCGGGAGTTCCGGCTCAACAGGACTATACTCGGTAGTCTCTTCCTCTGCCTCTTCCAGCTCAAGGGTTTCAATCTGCCTTAGACTTCCAGCATCTGCATCAAAGGTATAATAGTCCTCTTCTTGCTGTTAAAATGGATGCAGCCCGTGAACATAAAAACAGCAGGACCCGTGAGGACATACAGCCCGATCAACACCAATTTCTTTGAAAACAATTTACACATAACTAAACGCCTCCGTAGTTAAACTTGTCAAATTTAATCTCCCAGCATCTTTTCCCGTCTTTCTACCCGTGAGAAGGTCAGCAGGGTAATGGCAAGGGGATTAAAAATAAGGCAGAAAAGGTCATTACCGATGCCAGATAAAAAAGCGCGGCCTGGAGATCCATAAAATGAGGCAAGGTGAAAGGACTCCCTTTTTTGGGCCGAAGTATAGGTAATCTACACTTGTGTGTCAAAGTTATAATAGATGGCTCGTATTTTGCCCTTGTCCTTCAATGCTATTTATTTAGTACGACCTAACATGAAAAAGGTTGCCATTAAAAAATGCAACCTTTAATGCTTAATCTGCGTATGCATTTTTATATATAACAGCATTGACTTCTGGCTACTTATGTGCTTAATACACCTCCACCTTCACCTTTAAGGCAAAAAGCTTTAGCGACTGAGAAAGTGTGTTATGCTGACTTATGGGAGGAGGGAACATGAGTATAGAATATAGGAACAGGGCCACATACTGTATATGATATCCAAAATCCATTATTATTTTGTGTAGGTTATGAAGTATCGTTAACATATATTAAAAGGTGAAATAGCACAACATGCAAGGGAATAAAATGGATAGACCGATTGAGAAAAAGCGATGGCCTATCAGCAGGCTTGTCCTTATTATTGGTATCTGTGCCATTACTATCTTTCTGCTATATCAGGTATTGTCTCGTTCGGGGAAGACCAGGCTCAAGGTTGATACGAGCAGGATGACGGTATCACAGGTGAAATACGGCGAATTTCAGGAATACTACCCATTTGATGGTACAGTCGTTCCTGAAACTTCTGTTTACCTGGATGTAGAACAAGGGGGCAGGGTCGAAGAGATATTTGTTGAAGGAGGTCAACCCATCAAGAAGGGTGACCTGATTCTCCGGTTTTCCAACGATTCATTGCAGAGGAGTTCCATTGAGGCAGAGACTCGATTGCTTGAGAATTTAAATAATCTCAAGAATACCCAGATCACTATAGCGCAGACTAAACTAAATCGAAAAGAAGAGTTATTGAACCTTAATTATCAGATTCAAGATCTGGAGAAAAAATTCAAGCGTTATGAAGTCTTGAAGAAGGAAAATATAGTTATTTCCGAAGAAGAATATGAATCAGTCAGGGATGAATTAAAATACATGAAAGATAAGAGGGATCTGCTTGAAGAACGGATCAGGCAGGAAGATATCTTGAATGACAACCAACTGGAGCAGGCAAACAACTCCATCAAACGCACCAACCTAAGCCTGGACCTTCTGGAAAAATCAGTGAAAAGCCTGGAGGTCCGCGCCCCCATATCAGGACACCTCTCAAGCATAAACGCTGAAATAGGGCAGAACATAGGCCCGGGTCAGCGCATCGGCCAGATTGATGTATTGGACAGCTTTAAAATTCGTGCCGGGATAGATCAGTATTACATCTCCAAAGTAGCTGTGGGTACAAGAGGTAAATTCAGTCTGGACGGAAAGAGTTATGAGGCAGAGGTAAAGAAGACCTATCCTGAAGTGATAAATAACATATTCATAGTGGATGTGGGATTTGTGGCTGAACTGCCCAAGGGTATCAAACGCGGGCAGGTGCTGACCATAGAATTAATCTTCAGTGAGCCCGGACAGAGCCTGATGGTGACAAAGGGCGGATTTTATCAGCAGACCGGCGGCCGCTGGGTGTATCTGATATCCAAAGATCGAAAAACAGCATATCGCGCGGATATACGTCTGGGCCGTCAGAATCCGCGCTATGTTGAGATACTGGAAGGACTGAAGGAAGGTGACTGGGTAATAACCTCGGGCTATGACACATTCAAGGAAGCTGACATCCTGATATTTAATGAGTCGCTCGCCTTACTCAATAAATTTAGTTAATAATCTAAGGAGGGAAGTTCAATGATCATTGAAACCAGTAATTTGAAAAAGATATATCGCACGGAGGAAGTGGAGACCACGGCACTTGACATGATTAACCTGAATTTGGAGGAGGGACAGTTTGTCTCCGTTATGGGGCCTTCAGGATGTGGCAAGTCCACCCTTCTGCATGTTCTGGGCCTGATCGACAATCCATCCGAAGGGAGTTACCGATTCCTGGGAGAAGAGGTTGCTAAATATTCTGAAGCAAAGAGGGCGGTAATACGTAAAGCCAACCTCGGTTTCGTGTTTCAAAGCTTTAATCTCATCGATGAACTTACCGTCTATGAAAATATTGAGCTGCCGTTAATCTACAATAAAACCCCCGCCCATGAACGGAAGGCGAAAGTAGAAAAGGTGCTGGAAAAACTGGATATGGAGCACCGCAGCAAGCACTTCCCACGGCAGCTCTCCGGCGGTCAGCAGCAACGTGCAGCGGTGGCCAGGGCAATTGTGAATGAGCCGAATTTAATACTGGCCGATGAACCTACCGGAAATCTCGATTCCAAGAACGGCCATGAAGTTATGAAAATACTTAGCAAGTTAAATGAAGAAGGCACCACCATTTTGATGGTGACGCACTCGGAGGAAATGGCAAATTATAGCGGTAGTGTGATTCAATTGCTGGACGGGAAAATCGTCACTGAAAAAATAGAGGAGAAATAATATGGCTGGTACCTTTCTCAAGACTACACTTCGCAGCCTCTACCACGAGAAGATGTACGCGGTGATCAATATTGCTGGATTATCCCTTGCCATTGCCTGTTGTCTTATCCTCGGGCTATATCTGCGCAACGAACTCACATATGATAAGCACAATAAAAAATACAGGCAGATCTACAGGGTAGTAAACGAACTTAACGTAAACGGCAAATTAGAGACCTTCGCGATATCATCACAGATATTGGGGCCCATGCTAGCTGAGGAGTACCCTGAGGTTAAGGGATTTGCAAGGATTCTTCATAGTTAACCGGAAGGTTTTATTAACTTCATGAAGATAAGGCCTTTTACTGGGATAACACCGCTTTTACCAATAAAAATTACTTCGAGCTCTTTGACCATGATTTTATTTATGGTGATCCCGAGAAGCTTAAGACCGAGCGATTCGTCGCTGTGAGTGAGATCATTTGCCAGAAAGTATTGGGGAGATGAGAATCCTATCGGCAAAACAATCACTTCTGAAGGATACACAGCTATAATAACGCATGTTTTTGCCGATCTGCCTGAAAACACCCACCTGAAGTATGACGTGCTTTATTCAGATGATATACCGTTATTTGCTGATCCTGAGGACGCTAACACCCGTCGTCAAATGCCTGTCGAATCCTTCCCACTATACATATTTATTAATGCCCGAAGACTATGATATTCGGGATTTTAAGGATATTTCTCGATTCTTTTTACGAACGTCATATGGCGGAAATTTGGGAAAAGCATATAAAGCGACATGGAGGGCCTGGCTGCAGCCTCTGGCAGACATTCATTATAATTCGGATGTAGGATACGACCTACCTACAGGAAACAAGATTTATCTATACGGATTTATGGCGGTGGCGATTTTTATCCTGCTGGTGGCCTGTATCAATTATATGAACCTGGCGACAGCCCGGGCCAGCAAAACGGGCAAAAGAAGTGGGCATGCGACAAGATCCTGGGTTCCGGCAGGACACGCTTAATACTCCAGTTCCTGGGGGAGGCGATTTTCTTCTCGTTGATTGCCATGGTATTCGGCATTGTCCTGGCACAGGTCGCATTGAAGCTTATGCCTATAAATGAACTGTTGGGTAAATCCATAGCATTGAATCTGAATCATGAGCCCGAGCTGTTAGGGTGGATGCTTGGATTCAGCCTGATTCTTGGCCTGATCTCAGGCATTTATCCAGCCCTTTATCTATCTTCCATACTGCCCCTGTCAGCCCTGGTGGGCAGCATCAAGGCAGGTAAAGGGAGTATCAGGCTTAAGGGAAATACTGGTGCTGATCCAGTTCACGATATCCGTCTGTGTAATTGCCTGTACCCTGCTTATGGCCCTGCAAATGCGATATGTCTCCAATAAGCCCCTGGGTTTTAATAAAGAGAACAGGTTGATAGTTACCCTGCGGACCGCGGATGTGATCGATAAAGAGCCGACTATCAAAAAGGAGCTTTTAAAAAACAGCAGTATCCTGGGGGTATCCTTAGCTTCCGATGTGATTGGCAACATTAATGGTTTAATGGGGACCATAGTAGATAATAATGATGGTGTCCCTGAACTGACGACAGTAAATACCATGGAGGTCGGCAATGATTTTATTAGACGTGATGGGGATGGAGCTTATTACGAGGGAGAGACTTTTCAAAGAGACTGCTGACGGATGTGGGTAACAGTTATATCGTAAACGAGACCATGGTCAAGAAGATGGGCTGGGAACAGCCGCTGGGTAAACATATTGGAGATGGCAAGGTTATTGGTGTGGTAAAGGATTTTCATTATGACTCTCTCCATAAGCCGGTTGAGCCGTTTGTCCTTCGAACGATTTTCCGGCACTCAGAATACCTCTGCCGAACAGCGTCAACTGATGATTTATTATCTGGTACTGAACATGGCGGGAGAGGAAATATCCCGGACACTAGATTTTCTCGAAGAGAAATTCGCGGAATTTGATCCCAAACACCCTTTTGAGTTTGAATTTCTGGATGATTCATTAAATAAGCTGTACTTTTCCGAACAGCGTCTGATGAAACTGATTGGTATCTTTGCTGCCGTCTGCATCTTTATTTCCTGTCTGGGATTGTTCGGTCTGGCAGCCTTTACAACAGAGCAACGAACGAAAGAAATCGCGTATTAGAAAAGTGTTGGGCGCGTCCACAATGGCAGATTATAATCATGCTGGCCCGAAATATTCATGTACTTGTTTTGGGAGGCGCCGTGATTGCCTCATTGATTGCCTATTATGCCATGGATGAATGGTTAAGCGATTTTGCCTATCGAATAAATATAAATAAAGATTCATGGGTATTTTTGGTGGCCGCTGTTGTTGCCGCGGCCGTGGCCTTTCTCACGGTTGCCCTGCAGTCCTTTAAAACAGCCCAGGCTAATCCGATTAATGCACTGAGATATGAGTAAAAAACAGGTGTACGGTATACGGTTTACGGCATTAGGAGATAATCTTACACCTTGTCCATATTCGATATTAGAAATTGAACTTCTTTTAATACATTGAAGGAGGAAACAATGAAACATTTAATTAAGCTCTTTGTCCTGTTAATTTCCGTTTTACTGATAAATAACGCCATAGCCGCTGAGAGCATTACCGGTACCTGGCAGGGAAAGCTGGTACCAGAGCCAGGCAATGAATTAATTATCCAATTTGTAATAACTCAAAATGCTGATGGCTCCTACTCAGTCGTATTGAATTCCCCTGATCAGGGCGCCATAAAAGACATCAAGGCGAGCTCGGTAGTTTATGATTCCAATAAGCTGACAATGGACGTGACTGATTTGAGCGGTTCCTATGAAGGGATTGTTAAAGATGGGAAAATTGAAGGGAATTGGAAACAGGAAGGAACGTCAATCCCGCTTAACCTGGTCCCTTACAAAAAGCCCGTATTAGCCAAGGGAGATAAGGATAAATTATTGGGCCAATGGCATGGAGAGCTTAAGATACCTACAGGTTCTTATATGCTGGTATTTCGATTCGAAATGAAGGAAAAGGGAGAATTTCAAGGATTCCTTGATATACCGGATGCAGGGGCTAAAGATCTGCCTGTCGCTGATGTGGAACTAGTTGACAATAACGTCAAAATACAAATCCCCGCTGCCCAGGCGGAAATCAAAGGGAAGCTTGCTGATAATGAAATCGTCGGAGAGATAAAACTCAATACGCAACCCTTTCCTATAACAATTAAAAAGGGGGAATATAAGGCTCCGTCGTATAACCTAGCCCTCCCCAAAGAAACCATGGAAGGCTTGACAGGCGAATGGCATGGACAGCTTAAGTTGCCGACAGCTATTTTGCATGGGTCATTTAGATTTGAAACCACGAAAAAGGGCGAATTCGTGGGGTTTTATGAATTACCGGATCAAAAAGCGAAAATACCAATAACGGAAGCTAACTTAAGCGATGGTAAACTGACTTTAAAAATAAAAGTTGCAAACGCCGAATTTAAAGGACAACTGAAAGGTGATGAGTTAACCGGAGAATGGGCACAGGCAGGAATGAGCAATATACCTTTCTCCCTGAAAAAGGGGAAATATATACCACCTGTGTACAGCTTAGACCTTCCAAAAGAGACTAAGGAACTTTTATCAGGAGAATGGTATGGAGAGCTTAAGGCACCGACAGCAACGTTTACTATCGTATTCAGGTTTGAAACCACGGAAAAGGGCGAATTCTTAGGGTTCGAGGAAGTTCCCGATCAAAAAGTAAAAGGAATACCTGTCATCAAGGCGAATTTAAGTGATGGCAAATTGGTTCTTCAAGTTCCTAATGCCGAGTTTATAGGGCAACTGGCGGGTGATGAGTTTAAAGGAGAAGCGATAGAGACTGGAAAGAATACACATCTGCCCTTAACACTGAAAAAAGGAAAGTATATACCTCCTGTGTATAACTTAAACCTGCCCAAGGAGATCATGGAAACCTTAACAGGAAGATGGCAGGGAAAACTTGGCGGAATTACCCTGGTGTTCAGGTTTGAGAAAACGAAAAAGGGTGAATTTTTGGGTTTTTTAGACAGCCCCGATCAAGGAGCAACAGGATTAGAGTTCACGGAAGCAAGCTTTAGCGAAGGCATGCTGTCTCTAAAACTAAAGATTGCTAATGCCGAATTCAAAGGAAAATTGTCGGATAACAGCCTTGCGGGTGAATGGATCCAGGGAGGGAGTAACATTCCTTTAACGTTGAAAAAAGAATAGCTTTAAAAGTGAATGCTGAATATGTCATGTACGGAAATAGCCATATAGGCTGATTATCGAAGGGGGAAGTAAAGATGGAGAATGATCAAAAAGGGATCCGCGTCGGGAGACGTGACTTTATTAAAACAACCGCTCTGGCAGGTATGGCGGCAGCTCTTCCGGTAACAGGCCTCGCGGGGCAACGCGCTATAAGCGGATCAAAACCGAGCCCTGCGGGGACGAAAAGAAATCTGCTTTTTCTGGGTGATGTTCCGGAAAATTATGAAAGGCTGATTGAGTCGATTAAATCAATCAAGGAATATGAGATTCTTGTAACTCCGATGAAGGTCGATTTTCGAAAGCCGCAGGATATCCTCAAGTCCATCCAGGATAAAAACGCGGATATACTTCTTATGCTCCTGCCGACCATAGGCTTCTCCTCCAGACATATCGCCGAAGGCATGGGTACTCTGGATATTCCCGTAATTCTTCTTCCTATAAATCTTGACCTGATCATGTGGGAAACAGACCTGGCAGCATCATTTCGTATAAAAGAGACGAATGCCCTCCTTGCCAATTCGGAAGAGCATGCCATTGAACTGATTAAGATCGCGCGGCACCAAGACCTCTCGAAGGCCAACGGGCTCTGATATTCGGCAAACCGTTCGGATCAACCAGTGTGCCGGCGCCCAACCTCAATGAGGATTACATCTATAAGCGCACGGGCGTCCGGGTAGAACACCGGCCCATAGAAGAGCTGAGACAGCTCATGAAAGGCGTCGATGAGGCAGCCGCCAGGAAGGAAATGGAGAGGTGGAAAAAGGAAGCAGCAAAAATCATTGGGCCTACAGACCAAACGATTCTTGATTGTTCAAAAATGTATGTATTATTGCGATCCATTGTCGATCAGGAAGGACTGTCAGGCGATTTCCATAGATTGTCTGAGTTTCACCTTTGGCCCTGATACAACTATTCCGACTCCCTGCCTTGCATTCACAAGATTGAAGGACGAAGGGGTATCCGCCACATGTGAAGCCGATATATGCATGATGCTTTCCTCCATGTTATTGCAGGAGATCAGTAAAAGGCCATCCTATGTATGCAACGTTTCTTCGGTGAATACCCAGACCTCCACCGCCGTTCTTCGCCATTGTGTCGCGCCCACAAAGATCTTTGGCGCCGATGCTCCCGGCTGCCCTATAACCTTCGGTACTATCATGGCATGGAGAAAGGCGTGGTGCCGGAAATAGAATACCCGGTAGGTCTTGATATAACTATGGGAGGATTCAGCAAGGACCTGAAGGATTTCGTATTATGGCCGGGAAGGATTCAACCGGGGATTGATGATAAGGCTACTCCTTCATTTAAAAACGCCCCGCCCGAGATGCAGAAAATGCGCAGGTATTGTTCGAATAGAGCGGATGTGAAGATCAAGGATGTCCATCGTTTTCTTCAAAGCATAGCCGGTATCCATCACATTATGGTTGCCGGAAACTATGCGAAAGAGATCTATGATGCAATGCTTCGAATGAATGTGAATGTTATCGCTCCGCCTGATCTGACAGTGCCGGAAATATAAGGAGGATTTATGAAATTCAATTCGTCGCGAAGAAAGTTCCTGAAAGCCGGACTAATCCTGCCTGCAGCGGGATTTGTCTCTACACATGACTTTTATGCCTTTTCTCAAACGCCGGACAATGTTGCTTATCGGGTGTTGGGTAAAACCGGTTTGAAAGTATCCGGCGTCGGTTCCGGCGTCGGCATTGAGCCTGATCCCCAAGTTATCGCGCGAGCCATCGATTTAGGCGTCAATTATTTCGACACGGCCCGTATGCTATGGGAACGGCAACAGTGAGAGGATAACGGGGACCGCTCTTAAGGGAAAAAGAGATAAAGTCATACTTGCGACAAAAACCGATGGAAGAACCAAATCGGATATATTTAAAGACATGGACGAAAGTCTCAAGGCGCTGAACACAGATTATGTCGATATCTATCACCTGCACTCCAGAGACACCCCCGATACAATTACCGATGAAGCCGTCGAGGCCTGTGAAATGCTCAAGAAAGAGGGAAAGACCCGGTTTATCGGCGTAAGCACGCACGACGTGCATGCAGTGGCGGATTATATCCTGAAGATCGGCAAATTCGATGTTGTACAGACAACCTACAGTTACGCGATAGGCGGCGCGCCCTTAAGGCGGGATGCAATTGCTAAGCTGTACGCGGCAGGAATCGGCATAGTGGCGATGAAGGTTATTATCGCAGTGGCCGGATTTATACCAAGGGATGTCAATCTGCCCAAAGAGGGGCCGTTGGCGGCCATAAAGTGGGTTCTGTTGAATCCCGCGATATCAACCACGGTTCCATACACGAAGAATATCACCGAACTTGAAATGAACGTCCGGGCAATGGCGGAGGCTTACACGCCGCAGGACGAGAAAATGCTGTACACGCGAAACCAGGAGATCCGTCCGCTTTATTGCCGCATGTGCTATGAGTGCAAGGGAAAATGCCCGAACGGTGTGCCTGTCACGGATGAGTTGCGTTTTCTGGCATATTACGATTTTGGCGGCAACTTCCATCAAGCGCAGGAGAACTTCAGGCGTCTGCCGGAGGAAATCCGAAGTGTGCATTGCAGCGATTGTTCCTCTTGCGCTGTTCAGTGCCCTAATGGAGTCGATGTCCGGAACAGGTTGATCCGTGCGCAGGAGCTTCTTGCGTAAGCTATTGTGGTTCTTTTTACCTTGACCTGCAATCTGATTTTCTCTTATAGTTTTCAACCAAAAAGCAAGGTCTTATCACATAAATAAACCCTATTTATCGAAAGGAGAAAACGATGAGTTCCAGTAAAAACAATGACGTAGATACAAGCAGAAGAGATTTTTTTAAGGGGGTGTCCGCAGGAGCGGCCGGAGTGGCCATTGCCGGCGCTCTGGCGAAATTAGGCGCTCCCATAGTCGCCGGCGCGCAGGAAAAGAAGCAGGCCTCTTCCCCTTTTTTCAAAAATCCTCCACCATGGCCCAAGGGTACTACGGGCAGCAAGTATGACCATTTATTCAGCACACGGCTCAAGGAGAATTCCATTACGGATGTGGTCGCCGGTCCCCAGGCCTATTTTCGAGGCGATAGCGATCTTCCTGGGGCAAAAATCAACATGGGCTGGCAGATGTTCATAAAGCCATACAGGCTGGAATTGGAATCTCATCACCATGATACCGATGAATATCTGATTTTCCTGGGTGCAACGCTGCCGGACCTCGTGGGCTCCTTTGATGCGGAAATTGAGTACTTCATTGGTGAAGAGTATGAAAGGCACATCATCACGCAGGCCACGGTTCTCTATATCCCCGCAGGATTAGAGCATAACCCTTGTGACATCAAGAGACTCGGCAAGCCGATGATGTTCAGCGCGCTTCAGTTGGCGCCCTACTTCAATGGGAAATACCAGACGATGGGTTATATGGAATTTAAAGGTATGCCTAAAATCAAGTAAATCTTCACTGTGAGTGAAAGCGTTTCAACGGTCTTTGAGTCTTCGGACCGACTTCGGAGACTCAAAGATCGTAATAGACTTAAAATACACCTGATTAACGACACTAATCGTCAACTATAATTAGAAACAAGCCTATTGATAAGAACTGGCTTTTTGATTAACCATTTGGCTCCAGAATTGAGGGGATGGCATCATCCTTGTTTTGTTTTCCCCTCTTACCGCGACAGAGATTGCTGTAATAGCCGTAATACCTGACCATCTGCTCTCCTTTATTCGGAACATGGGAACACATTGCGGCAAGCCATTCAAGGGCATCAAAGGTTTTTCCCTTTTTATCACGAGAGCGGTTTCAAAATGTTTAAGGAGAATGCCCTCCCCTTTACCACAGGCGTGATTGAGAAATCGTCATTTCGTCTTCTGCAGACGTCTGCAAATTGTCGTAATCCGCCGGCTATCGTGGGATCAATTATATGCGATTGGCGAAGCCCTGTCTGGTTCTGTTTATTCTGAGGATATGTGCTGATGCGCCAGAATATGTTGGCAGGTATTCGTACAGATCGATACTAATACAATTTTAGACATTGTTTTCAATCTTCATTGATTCCCACAGTTCTTTGTCAAACGGGGCTCTACGTGCGAAACAATTTTCGCGATGACAGAGTTGACAGCTCGCGAAGGTAGTCTCTGTAGGAAAGAGGATTCCTGAACCTGACATATCCGGCGCTAATACAAGTGATTGGGTTAGCTTTACGCCAATAAGCTTTTCAACATCGCCGAAGATCGAAAATAACTGTTTTTGTTGTTCAATCGGCCATACTGAAGCATCCCCTGACCCCGGGTTCATATGCGATAAATTCGATACTCTGTATTGTTTAGTTATATGCGCTTGCAGATACTGTATACTGGTTTGAAGCAGATTTCCTTTAAGAAAAGCGATCCACATTTTTTTCTGCAGATTTCCTACAGTGTTAACTTCATCTATTTCGGTTCCGCATGTAACTATATATGGGAATACGCGCTCAATGACATCAAGATTCTTTCTTAAAACAATACTTGTGAATTGTACTCCATCTATCGTGACGGAATTAGTGCCTTTACTGTCGATGAAAGAAACCTTATATAGTGCTTTTGGCTTCCCAATTGTTTGAACCTCATCTAAAAGATTTTCGAACTCTTTAGCTCGGCTGCTGTCGTGTTTGATTCTTAAGAGGTTAAATAACTGGTTTTTATCAAAAGAAAACGGGATATGTGTGAGCGTTACCATTATAGCCTCCTAATAAAGACAACTTAAAAAAGAGCTTGGCCAGAAGTTGATAAGAACGCGCTTTTTGATGAACGGAGTATAGGAAATTTGCCCTTGTATATCAAAGCAAATTCAGACATACGATGTTGTAGCAAAAACTCGCCAGCTGGATTTGAGAATTCTGAACCGTACGGGAGCATACTCCAAGGCGGTCAATGTGTGCTTGATCTTAACGGAAGGAATAACGTATTAAATAAAGCGGAGAAGATAAAATGGCTAGATATTTACTGTTTGCTTTCAGCGACTGCAAAGACCCGGCAAGGGAAAAAGAATTCAACGACTGGTATGACAACATGCATATGCCGGATATGTTAAAAACCCCAGGCCTTATTAGAGCGACGCGCTGGATGAGTGCCGACAATAAAGAAAATGAAGTAAGGAAATACCTGGCACTTTACGAACTGGAAACAGACGATCTTGAAGAGTTTAACAAAAAAATGCGTAAACAGGGCATGTGGACGTTTAAAGCCGGGCGGTTCAGCGAACTGCCGGTGTTCGACCCCGATAACGTGCCGCGGATATACAAACAGATAACGAAAGAAAAGAAAGGCACCCCCTGGACGAAGGCTAAGACGACTAAGAAAGCCGGCACTGTGAAAAAAGCAACGACTGCGAAGAAAACTACAACCACATCAGCCAAGAAAACGGTAAAGAAAAAGAAATAGGACCATTCTTGTAAAAGGGGTTGGAATCACCCACGGCGTCCGCGAAGTTTTTTTATGTTATCCCGCATGGCTTCCACAACAAAGCGTTGGGTAATTTCATACTCTTTACTCATACCGGCTTTAAAAGCCTTTTCAAATTCATCTGTTGAGTTGATAAGAACGCGCTTTTTGATGAACGGAGTATAGAGAATATGGCATTGTATGTCAAACAAAATTGAGCCTCATTATGTTGTGGCAATAAGTCGCGGGCTGGATTTAGGGATTCTGAACAACAGGGGGAACAAATTCTAAGGCGGTTAAGGGATGCATGATTTTAAACGAAGACCGAAAATTATAGGAAAATTGAGCAGACCTATCCTTTTGACCTATCTTATATTTTTAAAAAAAATCAGGCGGTATATGACTCCGGCCTCCGGCTCGGAGAGCCTACGCCTCGGAGAGATACTCCACGTCTACATAAAGCCACTTATCGGAAGCGGAGAGCTGGGAGGTGGAATAGTCTATGCCCGCCCTTAACGAGATCCATCGCTGGCTACGCGAACGGCAGGAGAAGGTGGATAAAGAAGAATCAGAACCTGAAAACACGTAGGGGCGTATGTAATACGCCCCTACCATTAATCACCTTATTTTACTCGCGGTGATGGCCACTAAGCTAGCTGGCAGGCTCCTTCTCACCCCCGAATACATCGAAAGGCCACGCGGTTATACTTCCCTCGGCAAACTTCACATTAGAAAAACCGGCGCCTTTCAATACCAGCGCTGCCTGGTAGGCACGTGTGCCGCCGCGGCACGTTGTCACTATCTCCTTGTCACGTGGCAATTCATTCATTCTCTGTAATAACTGGTTTTGTGGAATGAGCTTTACCTGCGGAGCTTCGATACGCCACCTATCCCACTCCTTCTGATTCCTTACATCCAGGAGTATAAAGTCTTCACCGGAGTCGATTTTTGCCTTAATCTGCGCCGGTGTCAGTCCTACAGCCAGGCCGGCGAGTTTATTTCGGATGATATTAGCAGCATTGTGTACCGGATCAAGCGGGGTATTGTACGGAGGAGCATAGCCCAAGTCTATATCGGACATCACATCTACTGTCGCTCCGAATGTTATCGCCGTAGCCAGTACATCGATACGCTTGGCAATTTCTCCCCGACTTAAACCCTGACCACCCAGTATTTTACATGTCTTCCGGTCGGCGATTACCTTCAGTAGAACGTCACGCGAACCGGGGTAGTAGTTAGGCCGGTCGGGGTCTACAGCCAACGCCGTAACAACATTGAAACCGGCCGCCTGCGCTTCCTTCTCTCCCAGTCCCGTCCTCCCTACATGATACTCAAGGGCTTTAACTACAGTAGTACCGATTACACCCGGAAACGTTTCTCTACCTCCAGTGACATTCGTACCGATTACTCTACCGTGTTTATTAGCTGTCGAACCCATCGGGATACAGACTTTAGCACCGGTGACTAGATGAGTGCTTTCCGCACAGTCTCCACCCGCGTAGATATCCGGGTCACTGGTCTGGAGCATCTCATTCACAGCGATAGCCCCTGAGGACCCAATTACCAGACCGGCATCACGCGCCAACTTGACATTAGGCCTGATGCCGATTGCTACTACCACGACATCAGCATCGGCAGATGACTTATCGGTAATTACACGATGGACACGGCCGCCTTCACCTTCGAAACTCGCTACCCTCTCCTGCAGTTTAAGCACTATGCCTTTTTTCACTAAATACCGGGCAAGGGGGGCTGCTATTTCCTCGTCAAGAGCGCCCGGCAACACGCCACTCATTGCCTCAACTACTGTGACTCCCAGGCCACGTGCTGTAAACACTTCCGACATCTCGATACCAATAAGCCCGGCGCCAACAATGACCGCCTTCTTGACACCTTCCATTGTCACCCAGGCCAGTATGCGGTCGGCATCAGCTAAGTCTTTAATCCAGAAGATACCTTGTAAGTCACGGCCTTCGAGAGGAGGCCGCATCGGGTTAGAGCCGGTAGCGATTACCAGTTTATCGTACTCCAGTGTGGAACTCTGGCCGTCAGATACTTTGAC
>CAVZMS010000081.1:0-3385 GCA_963776085.1 uncultured delta proteobacterium | reverse complement strand
CTTGGCAATGTCCGGGATGCTGTTGGCAGGATAGACAAGTGCCGAAGTCCCTACAACCAGCAATGCCCGGGCTGATTGGGCTAGTCTGAAGGAACTTAGAAGGGCACGCTCCGGGATGGCCTCGCCGAAAAATATGACATCCGGTTTAAGGATTCTCCCGCACTTGCATCTTGGCGGAAATTCTCCCCTCTTTTCCTCCACCCTGTAATTAGTTTTACACCATATGCATGATAACGTGCTTGAATTCCCGTGATATTCAATAACATTTTTAGACCCGCCCGCCTGATGAAGATTATCGACATTCTGGGTAATAACAAATTGAAGCAAACCCATCTCCTCAAGTTCACCCATTCCGATATGTGCCTTGTTCGGCCTGGCGTGAATGACCAGATCTTCCATTTCCCTGAGCATATGCCATACCTTTTCCGGATTATCCATGAACGCGTTGATAGTGGCATATTCCGAAGGATTGTATTTCGACCACAATCCACCTGCACCCCTGAAATCAGGTATTCCGGATTCCGTTGATATCCCCGCCCCTGTAAGGGCAAGTGTCATATCGGATTCGCAGATTATATCGGCAGCACTATTTATCAATTCATCCGTTATTTTCATCTATTTCACTCTTTCCAGGGGATAAAATAACCTCTTTAAGATATCTGCCAACCGATTCAGAATAGGCCTATTCTATGGCTTTAAGTATGATCCTACTTTCCGAACCATTAAAACTCTTGATTCTGACCTTCAATATCTTTTGTTCGCCAAATATATTGACCATCCTGATCTTATCGCCTTCAACTTCCAGGAGATCGACATTTTCCAGCAGTATCTCTTCCTGATCTTCTTTCAATATATAGGCATGGACTTCACACATCGTGAATCTCCTGTTAGTCCATTAAATAATCGGCCCGATTTATTCGAGTGTCTTAATGGCGTTTCTCATGCACTCTACGCTTTTGGAGGTCAGATCAATCATCCCCCTTATATAACCGGCGCACTCACCCTTGCCTGACCTCCTCCAGTTGGTCGGCAAACATCTCATATTCTTCATTATGGTGATCACTGTGATGTATCCAGTGTTCAAGCCTAACCCTGGCCTTCTCTATAAAATCCATAGCCTAATATCCCCAGATTTTGAATATATTTATGAATATGGATGCTACTTGTGATAGATAATTCCCACATAACCCACGAAACTGCTGTTGGGTCTGATGTCATAACTGGTAGTATAGATCAATTTCTCTCCTTTTACGGCCCCCATCATCTTCATCGCGGCCACCGCAGCGGAAACGGCACCCGAACAGCAGGCATTAGAGTTGATTAATGCCTCAGCCATTATCTTCTCAGGGTCCATGGCCAACATGAGATCGACCATCTTTTTATCATTTTCATTCTTTACCCAATCAATGGCGCCTTGACTCGTACCTTTGGGTGTATAGCCGTAATTATAGCCGTAATGTGTAAGATCCGTTGAGCCCAGTACCGCTATCTTTTGCCCCATGTCCCCGGCAATCTCAGCGATCCGTTCCCCGATCCTTATTGAATTAACAACCGGTGGAACGCCTATGGGGAGTATCTTAACATCAGGGAAGAGATATTTAATGAAAGGCAGCTGCAATTCAATAGTGTTATCCTGCTCATGCCTAGATGAGGTCTCAACCGTAAATTTAAACTCCAAGATCAGTTTTTCCGCCAGATCACCTTCGATTTCCAAATCTCCGAGAGGAGTGGCCCATGCCCCTTCCCTCATGATGAAATTGCCATCACCCGGGTATAGATGCCTTCCGAATAATACAAAAACATCCGGCGAAGAACCCTCTTTTATGCATTTGATGACATTAAAGGCTATTCTTCCGGAGTAATACCACCCTGCGTGAGGGACAATACCTCCCAATACCCCATCTCCAAAGGAAGGACACTGGACACAGGCATTCGAGAAATCTTCGATTGTCTCAAGGCACTCATGCTCTCTGCCAGGGTACCAGCTCCCTGCAAAATCAGGCCTTCTTACGCCCATAAGAACCTCCTTGTAAATTTATAATAAAGGATTCAAGGGTTCGAGGGGTCCAGGATTCAAGTGAAATATTAATAAAACACTTGGCCCCTTGAATCCTTGAACCCTAGAACCCTCATCATAAAGCATCCATCATCAGAGAAATTTTTTTTGGTGCTTGCCGTAACGGCTGTCTTTAGTATATACATCTTTTTATGAATATGAAATCAGGAAAATAGGATTATTAATAAAATCTTTATTGTATAAGGATCAGGTATATGTCTTTTAATGTCTCAGAATGGATAATAAGGATCGCTGTTCTTCTTTTCGCGGTCACCATCCATGAATACGCCCATGGAAGGGCTGCCCTGGCACTGGGGGACCCCACTGCCAAAAATGCCGGGAGACTCACACTTAATCCCATCGCCCATATTGACCCCATAGGGGCTATCTGTCTCATTTTTTTTTATTTCGGATGGGCCAAGCCGGTGCCTGTGGATACAAGATATTTTCAAGACATGAGAAGGGACACTGTGATTATGGCCTTGGCAGGCCCGATATCCAATATCGCGACGGCATTTGTGGCTGGATTGTTAGTGCGATTTGATCTTCCTCAGTCCCATCTTTACCAACTGCTGTTGATATACTTACTGATAATGAACATAGGCCTTGGACTTTTCAATCTCCTGCCCATCCCCCCCCCCCCTGGACGGGTCCCATGTCCTGGAAAATATACTGCCGCCATCCGCTTCATGGAAATTTCATCAGATACGGAGGTACGCGCCGTTTATCCTGATCGGCATACTGATACTGGATCATTATTTACAATTGAATATCATCAGCAGGATTCTCATTATTCCTATAATGAAGTTAGCCCATCTATTTGGAGGGGATAATTTCTACAGGTTGATAGGATACATGTAGCCCGGCCAAAAGAGAATATCGAATATTGAATATCGAATGCGAAATGAAGAAGGAGCCGATACTTCATAATTCAAAATTCCCTGTTCAATATTCTGAATTCTGACTCATGTCTTCTGACTTCTGACTTTCGACCCCTGTCTCCTGACTCCTGGCTCCTGGCTCCTGTCCTTGATCCTGTCCTTGATCCTGGTTATTTTTTCGTGGTACTACCATCTTATATATAAAAGTAAACAGGAGTGTCGCACTGATTAATATAATAAAACTGGACGAGAAAAAAATTACGATAAAGTGGGAAGGATCGTTTAGCCCATAGGAATATATGAGCATCTGGATCCCGAAGGCGAGGAAAAAGCACGATGCTATGGCAAAGATGATCTGCCGTATCCACCATAAGATTTTAAATATCATCGGCACCCAAAATAATAGGACTAGACCTACGTTAACAGAGCATGGCGGGGAAAAACATTC
>CAVZMS010000080.1:0-3208 GCA_963776085.1 uncultured delta proteobacterium | reverse complement strand
TTTGGCTATAACCGGGATGCTGTTTGCAGGATGGACAAGTGCCGAAGTTCCTACAACCAGCAAGGCCTGGGCAGATTCGGCAAGCCTGAAGGAGTTGAGAAGGGCGTGCTCCGGAATGGCCTCGCCAAAAAATATGACATCCGGCTTAAGGATTTTCCCACACCTGCATCTTGGCGGAAATTCTCCTCTCTTTTCCTCTGTTCTGTAATTCTTTTTACACCACATACATGATAATGTGCTTGAATTGCCGTGATATTCTATAATGTTTTTAGACCCGCCCGCCTGATGAAGATTATCTACATTCTGGGTAATAATGAAATGAAGCAGGCCCATCTCCTCAAGCTCACCCATTCCGATATGTGCCCTGTTCGGCCTGGCGTGAATGACCAGATCTTCCATTTCCCTAAGCATATGCCATACCTTTTCCGGATCATCCATGAACGCAGTGATAGTTGCATATTCCGAAGGATCGTATTTTGACCACAACCCCCCGGCGCTCCTGAAATCAGGTATCCCCGATTCCACGGATATACCAGCCCCTGTAAGGGCAAGTGTCAGGTCGGATTCACATATTATATCGGCCGTCCTGTTTATCAATTCTTCCGTTATTTTCATCTATTTCACTTTTTCCAGGGGATAAAATAACCTCTTTAAGATATTTGCCAACCGATTCAGAATAGGTCTATTCTATGGCTTCAAGCATGATCCTGCTTTTCGAACCATTATAACTCTTGACTCTGGCCTTTAGTATCTTTTGTTCTCCAAAGATATTGATCATCCTGATCTCATCGCCTTCAACCTCCAGGAGATCGACATTCTCCAGAAGCATCTCTTCTTCATCTTCTTTTAATATAAAGGCATGCGCTTCACACATTCTATATCTCCTATTAATAATCGGCCCGATCTATGTCGAGTGCCTTTAGGGCTTTTCTCAGGCACTCTACGCTTTTAGAGGTCAGATCCATCATCTCCCTTATGTAACCGGCGCACTCACTCTTGCCAGCCTCCTCCAGTTGGTCGGCAAACATCTCATATTCTTCATTATGATGATCACTATGTTGTATCCAGTGGTCAAGCCTGACCTTTGCCTTCTCTATAAATTCCATCGCCTAAAACCTCCGGATCTTAAACATGTGTATATCTATATGGACACTACTTATGATAGATAACTCCCACATAACCCACAAAACTGCTGTTGGGTCTGATGTCATAACTGGTAGTGTAGATCAATTTCTCTCCTTTTACAGCCCCCATCATCTTCATCGCGGCCACGGCAGCGGCCACGGCGCCCGAACAGCAGGCATTGGAATTTGTTAATGATTCGGCTATTATCCTTTCAGGGTCCATGGCCAACATGAGATCGACCATCTTTTTATCATTTTCATTCTTTACCCAATCAATGGCTTTTTGACCCGTGCCCTTGGGCGTATATCCGTAATTATAGCCATAATGCGTAAGATCCGTCGAGCCCAGTACCGCTATCTTTTGCCCCATAACCCCGGCAATCTCAGCGATCCGTTCTCCGATCCTTATTGAATTAACAACAGGCGGAACACCCATGGGGAGGATCTTAACATCAGGGAAGAGATATTTAATGAAAGGCAACTGCAATTCAATAGTGTTATCCTGCTCATGCCTGGATGAGGTCTCAATCGTAAATTTAAACTCCGAGATCAGTTTATCCGCCAGATCACCCGCGATCTCCAGATCTCCAAGAGGTGTGGCCCATGCCCCTTCCCGCATGATGAAATTGCCGCCACCCGGGTATAGATGCCTTCCGAATAATACAAAAACGTCCGGCGAAGAGCCCTCTTTTATACATTTGATAACATTAAAGGCTATTCTTCCGGAGTAATACCACCCTGCGTGAGGGACAATACCTCCCAAGACTCCCTCTCCATAAGGAGGACACTGGACACAGACATTTGAGAAATCTTCGATTGCCTCACGGCAATCATACTCTCTACCGGGGTACCAGCTCCCGGCAAAATCGGGTTTTCTTACGCCCATAAGAACCTCCTCAATTTTTTGTTGCTTGCCGTAACAGCCATATTTAGTATATACATCTTTTAATGAATATGAAATCATGAAAATCGGATTATTAATAAAATCTTCTTAGGATCAAGGTTAGGTATATGTCTTATTAATGTCTCAGAATGGATAATAAGGATCGCTGTTCTTCTTTTCGCCGTCACCATCCATGAATACGCCCATGGAAGGGCTGCCCTTGCACTGGGGGACCCCACCGCCAAAAACGCCGGGAGGCTCACCCTTAATCCCATCACCCATATTGATCCCATCGGGGCTATCTGTCTCATTTTTTTTAATTTCGGCTGGGCCAAGCCGGTGCCGGTGGATACAAGATATTTTCAAGACATTAGAAGGGACACCGTGCTTATGGCCCTAGCCGGCCCGATTTCCAATATTGCGGCGGCATTTGTGACTGGCTTGTTCCTGCGATTTGATCTTCTGCATCCACTGTTTACCAGACAGTGTTAATATACATGCTGGTAATGAACATAGGTCTTGGACTTTTCAACCTTCTCCCCATACCTCCCCTGGACGGACCATGTCCTGGAAAACATCCTGCCGCCCTCCGCTTCATGGAAATTCCATCAGATACGAAGGTACGCACCGTTCCTATCTGATCGGCATACTGATACTGGATAATTTTTTACGATTAAATATCCTTGGCAGGATCCTGATCTATCCTATATTTAAAATAGCCCATCTATTTGGAGGGGATAATTTCTACAGATTGATAGGGGCTATGTAGCCCAAGAACCAGCTTTAAATAATACCGAATTAACATCGCAGACTTTATACAATGCAGATCATCTCCAAATCATTTAATTGATGACAAGGGTTCAAGGATTCGAGTGGAAGAGCCTCAAAAAAGAATATTGAATAATGAACAAGGAATAATGAATTTCGAAACGAAGAAAAAGATTTCAATATTGGACATTCTCTGTTCAACATTCTACAGTCAAAATAATCCGGTAACTTTTAAAACAAATTCCTGAATCCTTGGACCCTTCTTCTCAAACCCTTATTTTTCTTCCGGGTCGTCTTTCCGTGGGGCTATCATCTTGTATATAAAGGCAAACAGGAGCGTCCCGCTGATTAATATAATAAAACTGGATAGAAAAAAAGTATAATAAAGTGGGAAGCATTTAGCCCATAGGAAGATATAAGCATCTGGACTCCA
>CAVZMS010000079.1:0-79291 GCA_963776085.1 uncultured delta proteobacterium | reverse complement strand
AATATAACAATTCTTACAAAGAGAATATTTTTACCTTTGCTAATAACATTAATACAAGTGAAGGAGGGACTCATCTAGTTGGTTTTAAATCCGCCATTACCAGGAGTATTAATCAGTACCTGCAGCGCTCCGCGAAAAATAAAAACATTCAGGAAAAAGTAAGCGGGGATGATGTAAGGGAGGGATTGGTTGCGATTATAAGCGTTAAACTGCCCAATCCACAATTTGAGGGCCAGACCAAGACAAAACTTGGGAATAGTGACGTAAAAGGCCTGGTTGAAAATCTGGTTAATGAGGGATTAAGCGGCTATTTTGAAGAAAATCCGCGCGTAATAAAGGCAATTCTTGAAAAGGTCATGGAAGCGGCCCGGGCCAGAGAGGCGGCCAGGAAAGCAAGAGATCTCGCGAGACGGAAGGGGGTTCTTACAGACCACTCATTACCTGGAAAATTGGCTGACTGTCAAGAGACGGACGCGAGTCATTGTGAGATATTTCTTGTTGAAGGAGATTCCGCGGGTGGTTCCGCAAAACAGGGGAGAGACAGGAGAAATCAGGCGATCTTGCCCTTAAAGGGAAAGATCCTAAATGTTGAAAAGGCCCGGTTCGATAAGATGATCTCCAATGAAGAGATAAGAACAATGATTACCGCCCTTGGAACCGGGATCGGGGATAACGAGTATGATATTAAATCATTAAGATATCATAAGGTAATTATTATGACGGACGCTGATGTGGACGGTTCTCATATTAGGACACTACTTCTGACCTTCTTTTTTAGACAGATGCCGGACCTGATAGAAAACGGACATCTATATGTTGCGCAGCCGCCTCTTTACCGTGTGGCATCCAATAAAAAGGAGATATATATAAAAGATGAAGATGAGTTTAATGATTTTATTTTAGGTCGCATAGCTGAAAATGAAAAAGTAACACTGGATACAGGTGAGGAGATAAAAGGGCAAAAGTTGGTAACCCTCCTTAAAGCGATTATTAAATATTATAAAAACCTTCAGAAACTGACAAGACGGGGATACATCTCCAGGTTTATAACCTCTTTGGCCTCCAAAGGACCTAGTGATCAGACAATGTTTAAAGACCGTGTATTTATGGAAAAGATCTTCAAGGGTCTTCAAGGGGAAGGCTTCAGCATCAGTGATGTCAATGTAACTGAAGAGGATGGAGAGTATGAATTTACGATAACCGAAAGACAGAATGGAGGCCAGTCAGCTTTTGTTAACTGGGAATTCCTGGCTTCTCAGGAATTAAGAAATATGATCGGGATCCATGAAAAATTTAGTAGCATGTTGCAAGGTGTATACACGATTGCCGATGAAGAAGAAGTAAAGAAGGTCGACGGCCCTCACCAGCTTATGACAGAGCTTATGGAAAGGGCGAGGAAAGGTCTGACTATTCAGAGGTATAAAGGCCTTGGAGAGATGAATCCCGAACAATTATGGACAACTACTATGGACCCGGAAAAGAGGAGCTTGCTTCAGATAAGGGTGGAGGATGTGGTTGATGCTGATGATATATTTACAGTCTTAATGGGCGACAAGGTGGAACCAAGGCGGGAGTTTATACAGAACAATGCCTTAGAGGTTACGGAACTGGATATATAATAGGCGAAAGGCAAAAGGCCTATCGTCTCAAACTAATGGTATTATATAGTGACCGAGTTAATAATTTTGCATCTTAACCATCGTGATTTCTATAGATGTCCGATATGGGGTCTCTTTTTAGAGGCGAAATAATATAATATGATATTGAATATCGATTTCAGAATGTTGAATATTGGCGGGAGGCAAAATTCAAAATTTAAAATTCCATGTTCATCATTCAATATTCTCTTTTGAGATTCTCCGCGCTATGCACCTTGCGTGATGCGATATACCCTCCACCCGCCTTTGCTACGAGTTATGCAAAATATCAGGCACTGTACAATTTCGCCTTCGAAAAGAGACCCATGCCGGACATCCATATGCCTGCTTTCACAAATATAGCTACTTATTTATGTCGTTCACTATAACTTGATTTTTGGAGAATACGAATTATGCCGGATAAGAATTATGCCGCTGTAAAAATTGAAGACGAGATGAAAAAATCATATCTCGAATATTCCATGAGCGTTATAGTCGGACGGGCCCTTCCGGATATTAGGGATGGACTCAAACCGGTCCACAGGCGCGTATTATACGGGATGTATGACCTGAAAAATTTTTTCAATAGACCATATAAAAAATCAGCGAGGGTTGTCGGAGATGTGATAGGCAAATATCATCCACATGGAGACGCGGCAGTATATGACACCATTGTACGCATGGCCCAGGATTTTTCATTGAGGTATCCTCTGATTGATGGACAAGGTAATTTTGGATCCGTGGACGGTGATCCGCCTGCGGCCATGAGATATACTGAAGTGCGGATGACTCGCATGGCCCAGGATTTTATTTCCGACATAGAAAAAGAGACAGTGGATTTTTCGCCCAACTATGACGATTCTCTCCTGGAGCCGAGTATCCTGCCCACAAATATCCCGAATCTATTGGTAAATGGTTCTTCCGGCATCGCCGTGGGTATGGCCACAAATATACCGCCGCATAACCTCACGGAGGTATGTGAGGCTATTACAAGGGTGATCGATAATCCAGAGATCAGTGTGGAAGGACTAATGGAAGTCATTAAGGCCCCTGATTTTCCTACGTCAGGATTTATACTGGGCCACAAGGGTATCATCGATGCCTATAAGACCGGCAGGGGCATTATAAAGATCAGGGCCAGGGCCTTTGTGGAGAAGGTTGGTAAAAATAAGGAAAGTATTATCATCTCGGAAATACCCTACCAGGTAAATAAAACAAAACTTCTGGAAAGTATAGCGGAACTGGTAAAGGAGAAAAAGATAGAGGAGATATCCGATATTAGAGACGAGTCTGACAGAGAAGGGATGAGGATAGTAATAGACGTGAAGAGGGATGGTAATGCCCTCGTTATTATGAATCGTCTATATAAGTTTACACAGATGGAAGTATCCTTTGGGATTATTTTTCTGGCCATAGTAAATGGAAGGCCCCAGATCTTAAATCTTAAAGAGATACTCGATCATTTTATTAATCACCGGCGGGAAATAATAATAAGAAGGACCAAGTATGACCTCAGGAAGGCCGAGGAACGGGCGCATATTCTTGAAGGATTAAAAAAGGCCCTGGAATTTCTGGACGATGTGATCTCATTAATAAGGGCATCCTCTGATTCAAAAGAGGCGAAGGAACGATTGATGTCCACGTTTGATCTGACCGATGTCCAGTCTCAGGCCATACTGGATATGAGATTGAACAGGCTGACCGGACTCGAGAGGGAAAAGATAGACTCTGAATACAGGGACCTCATCAAGGATATATCCAGATATAAGGCCATCCTTGAAAGTCCTGCCATGGTGTCGCAGATCATAAGGGACGAGATGAAGGAGATCAATGAAAAATTCGGAGACAGTCGAAGGACAGAGATACTTCAGGAAATGGGGGAAATTGGCATTGAGGATCTGATAGCTGATGAAGATATGGTTGTTACCATAAGTCATAGGGGATATATCAAGAGGAACCCTATAAGCCTTTACAGGGCCCAGCGACGGGGAGGGAAAGGGCTGACAGGTGTCGTGCCTAAGGAAGAGGACTTCGTAGAACATCTCTTTGTTGCCTCCTCACATAATTACCTCCTCTTTTTCACAAACCAGGGACGTGTCTATTGGAAAAAGGTTCATGAGATACCTGAAGCCGGAAGGATGTCCAGGGGAAAGGCTATAGTAAATTTCCTTGAACTGCAGAAGGACGAAAAGGTTGCTACTATCCTGCCGGTCAAGGAATTTGATGAGGATTCCTATGTTGTGATGGCGACCAAGAATGGTCTGGTAAAGAAGACGGAACTCAAGGCCTATGCCCGTCCAAGGACAATGGGGATCATAGCGCTAAAGATAATGGAAGAGGATGAGCTGATAGGCGTTAGGTTGACAAGCGGCAAACATGATATCTTTCTCGCAACGCGCAATGGAAAGTCCATCAGATTCCCGGAAACCGACCTGAGGGGCATGGGACGGGTCGCGGCTGGTAACATCGGGATCAGGATGGAACCAGGAGATGAAGTGGTGGGCATGGAGGCGATACTTGAAGGTGCCACTATCCTTACCGTTACAGAGAATGGTTTTGGAAAAAGGACCAATACGGAGGAATACAGGAGACAGTCAAGGGGAGGGAAGGGGATTTTAACTATCAAGACCTCACAGAGGAACGGACCGGTTGTTTATTCCTATCAGGTAAGCGACACAGAAGAGGTGATAATAATAACGGAACATGGAAAGATTATAAGGTTAAGGGTAGCTGACATCTCAGTCATTGGCCGCAACACCCAGGGGGTGAAATTGATTAATCTGGGTGAAGGAGAGAAGGTGGTTGGCGTTGCAAAATTCATGGAAGATTAAATAGAGAAATATTAATGTCTAAAATGGATATCACGAGAATAGGGGTAATAGGGGCCGGCAGCTGGGGCACTACCCTGGCCAATCTTTTAGCGGAAAAGGGGTTTTTTGTAGATCTGTGGGTAAGGGAGGAAGAGGTATATAACCAGATAAAGGAAGATAGAATTAACAAGACCTTTTTACCAGGAATAAAGCTCGGTTCCATGTTTAATCCCGTTAAGACCTTTGAAGAAGCCCTCTCTGATAAAGATCTTGTCCTTATGGTTGTTCCATCCCATGTCTTCAGGGAGGTGCTGCAGGATATTAGGCCTTATCTTCAACAGAATATGAAGCTTATGATCAGCAACCAAGGGCATAGAGAATGAAACTCTTAAGATAATGTCTCAGGTTGTTGAGGAGGTACTGCCACAGGATTATTCGAGACTTTTCGCATGCCTGGCAGGGCCGAGCTTTGCCAGGGAAGTAATCGCAAAACAGCCAACAGCGGTGACAATCTCATGCCGGGACATGAGCCATGCATCACAGCTGCAGACACTTTTTTCAACAGAGTTCTTCAGGGTCTATATCAGTGATGATCTTGTGGGCGTTCAGCTGTGCGGGGCTCTTAAGAACGTAATAGCGATAGCATCAGGTGCCGCGGATGGACTCGGATTCGGTCTTAATGCTAGGGCCGCCTTGATTACCAGGGGTTTGGCAGAGATCACCAGACTTGGAGTAGCAATGGGGGCTAAGCCTATGACCTTTGCAGGATTATCCGGTATAGGAGATCTTGTTCTGACATGTACCGGTGATCTTAGCAGGAACAGGATGGTAGGCTTGAAGATCGGTAAAGGGATGGGTTTGGAGGAGATAACAAAGGATATGAATATGGTGGCGGAAGGCATAAAGACATCCATCTCCGCATTTCAGTCTGGCAAAAAAGATGGGGGTTGATATGCCAATCATCAATCAGGTCTATGAGATCCTTTATCGGGGGAAAGACCCAAGGTCAGCGGTCAGGGAACTCATGACAAGGGAATTGAAAAGAGAGACATATAAGTAACAAGTCAATCCATCAAAATTATTCTTTCCGAATGGCCGGCATAAATCAATTGGATGTTGAAAGGTGTTTGCATGCTCATGATTGTCCGGCCTTATCTTTAAGTGAAACTTCAGTTCGACTATTATATAAATAAAAGCTACCGGTTTCAGCCGGCGGGTAATTTACTTTCGTTTTATATAAAAGAAAAAAACAGCCGAAATCCATCAAAAGAAGGGGATGGGCATGGTGAAACTAAGGATTTCAGATAATCTTGATAGAGACGCGATTATTAGAGGACTTGGAAGTACCATTTTCTCAAAAAACCTTATCCTTCATGAAAGGCTTGATTCTACAAACAGGCTTGCCAGGGAACTCGCCTTAAAGGGCGCCGAGGAGGGGACAGTCGTCCTTGCTGAAGAGCAGACCGCCGGAAAAGGTAGATTGGACAGGGTCTGGCTTTCACCAGGTCATACCAATCTCCTCTTTACTATCATCCTCAGACCCACTCTTAATCCGGATGATACATTTATCCTGACCATGATTCTGGCCGTTGCGGTGATTGATAGTGTAAAGGAGATGAATGGCCTTGACATCTTGATCAAATGGCCGAATGACCTCTGTATTCACCAGAAGAAGCTCGGAGGCATACTAACGGAATTTTCAGTAAGGGATAAGCGCTTGAGACATGTTATCCTCGGTCTTGGTCTTAATGTTAACTGGAGGCCGGGAGGGAATGACGATATTATGTATCCCGTCACCAGCATTTTTGCCGAATCAGGGCACATGATCTCCAGGAATGAACTTCTTTCAGGGATACTGAAAAGATTTGAAGAACATTATCAGGAAACGCTTTCCGGGAAAGTAGAAGATTTTTATATGAAATGGAATCAACTCTCGATGGTAATTGGAAAGGATGTTGAGATTATATCGCCGGACGAGATTGTCAGGGGAAAGGCAATGCGGATTGATCGCCAGGGTGCACTGATCTTGAAGGATAGTCTAGGGGAGGAGAAGAGGATATTGACTGGAGATGTATCTTTGAGATTGAAGTAGAATATAGGAGCGGGGCGCAAGGCATAGGGTGTAAGGTTAGCGATTTCGGATTGGAATACCGTATAGATATTGTGTCCCTCAGGGATCTCTTTTCGAAGGCGAAATCATACAGTACCCGGCATTTTGCATAACTCGCAGCAAGACGGGCGGAGGGCTTCCAGCAAAATTAACTAGGAAGGAGGGGTAGCTATCTACTCGGAACTTCGCCGCCCGCCTGACGACATCCTTATGCCGATTCCTTGCTTATTAAATTTTCGCCCCTGAAAAAGAGATCCTTGAGGGACAATATAGTAAAGCTATTAAATTTAGCAAATATATGAAGAGGTGTGCATGATGGACTATCAGGAGATCGTGAGGTTCCATGGCCATGATTGCCCGGGTCTTGCTATGGGATATCGCATGGCACAGGCCGGGATGAAGGCTTTAAGTGCCTTGAGGTCCGAGGATGAGGAGGTCGTCGCGATAGTTGAGAACAATGCCTGCGGAGTTGACGCCCTTCAGTGCGTTTCCGGATGCACATTCGGTAAAGGAAATCTCATCTTCAGAGACTATGGAAAACATGTCTACACGCTATATTCACGTGCAACAGGGAAAGGCGTGAGGATTGTGTTGCATGGCAAGGGTATCCCAAAAGATATGAAAGGGAATCGGGCGGAACTAATCCAATTCATTTTACAGGCACGGGAATCGGACATCCTGTCCATGAGAGAGGTAGTTGTCGAGACACCCGAACCCGCGAGGATCCACATCTCTGTAAATTGCGACATCTGCGGGGAAAGGGTGATGGAAACACGGATCCGAACACTAAGCGGAAAGCGGGTCTGTATACCATGTGCTGAGGGAGACACATAGCTGATATGCCTTATTTGATATGTTCATTATAAAAAGAATACCATCCCCTAACTGGTGAGAGAATAAAGATATGGAAGATCTTCGGTTTGCAGTTGTGGGCATAGGGGCTGCGGGAACCGTGTTGGCTGCTGACCTCTTAATAATAACTGAGGTCTGCTTTAAAGATGCCCTAGATGTGTGGCCAAGGCCATGTGTTATGATATGCCAACAAAACGCCCACGGGACAGATTTTTTAGGGGCTAAGATCGTTGAGTATGGGCGGCAAAAGGGCATAACCGACCCCCTTTTATGTGACCATGACCAACTTGGTCAAGACCATGGAGGCCGGTTATTTACCAGAGATCTAATAAATCAATGATTATTACGTTTCGAGAAAGATGTCCCTTACTCTTACTATAACGCAGTCTATCAGCCGTACTTCCTTGCTATATTAATGGCCGGTCCGGATTATTAGGCTTAATCTTTTAACAAGGTTTAATAGGAATCACGCCTTCCACCCTGTCTCCCGCCCCTTCGATTTCCACCGCCGCCCCGGCGGCCCTCGGTGCGGGGGCGGGCCTCATTAACATTAATGGCTCGTCCCTTCAGATCCTTGCCTTGCAGGCCTTCGATCGCGGCTTGAGCCTCGCCTCTGGCAGGCATCTCCACAAAACCGAATCCTTTTGATCTGTCGCTGTAATTGTCTTTAATAATTTTTACTGATTCAACCTGACCAAAGGCGCTAAAGGCCTCTTTCAGATCCTCTTCTGTAACCTCATATGATAGATTACCCACATAGATATTCATTCTTGTCCCCCTAGTTTGGTTAATATTGATGATTCTATAAAACGCCTATATATTGACAGCATAAAAGAATCGCTGGTTGCAAAGAGTGATTTGATGGGGAAAGTTCAAAAAAGTTTTCTCTCAGGGAGGCTTGTTCTTTAAAGAGGTCGCTTAGCTGAAGAAAAAACCGTATATTATATAATAATAAAAAGCTTCTTATGTCAAGTAAAACCAGGATTAAATAAATTTTAATTTATATAGATTTTAAAAAGCAATTATACTTTTAAATCTGTTTGATATTTTAGGAGTTAAGTAATCGCCCGGAATCTATGCAGGTCTGATTTGCGGCACTTTGCAATTTCTTTTTAAATTGTTTATATAACATACCTTAATAAATTTTTTAAAATTAAATAAGGAATTATTTATGAATACTAACTCCTTGCCTAAGCTGATTATAGTTGTGCCGGCCATCATTTTCTCAATCATCTCCTTCTCGCAACACCTCTTTGCCGGACAGGGAGATTCCACGACTATAAGCCCTATAAGCTGGGAACTGCTGATTATTGGCATGTTAGGAGGATTGGCCTTTTTCCTTTATGGCATGATAAAGATGAGCGACGGTATGAAAAAAACCGCCGGCAATAAGATGAGATCTATCCTGTCCGCTTTAACACGGAACAGGATGGCGGCGCTTATTTTAGGGGCTCTCGTTACGATGGTGGTTCAATCGAGCAGCGCCACAACGGTTATGCTGGTCAGTTTTGTTCACGCAGGATTGATGAATTTTACCCAAACCCTTGGGGTCATCCTGGGCGCCGACATCGGAACAACGGTTACCGCGCAGTTGATCGCCTTCAATGTGAGTAATTACGCCCTTTTAATGATAGCTATCGGTTTTGGGCTGCAGATTATTCCTAAGGCCGATAACACCCGGAACATCGGGGAAATAATATTTGGTTTTGGTGTCCTTTTTTATGGAATGAAATTGATGAGCGATTCGATGGAACCTCTGCGTGGATACGAAGGCTTTATCAATGTAATGCAAGGACTGGAAAATCCGTTTCTGGGCCTGATGGTCGGAACGTTGTTTACAGCCCTTATCCAGAGCAGCGCCGCGACAATCGGTGTGGTTATTGTTCTGGCGCATCAGGGCCTGATAACCCTTGAGTCCGGCATACCCCTGATATTTGGCGCAAATATCGGCACCTGTGTTACCGCCGGCCTTGCCTCTATCAATACCTCCCGTGATGCCAAACGTGTGGCACTGGCCCATGTCGTCTTCAAGATTGCCGGGGTGATGCTCTTTATATTCTGGATTCCCGGGTTTGCGGAACTGGTCCGGGCGCTTTCCGTCAAATTCGGTTCAGACATAGCCCGCCAGATCGCAAACGCCCACACGATCTTCAACGTAGGCCTTGCCGTAATTTTTATCCCATTTACGGCACTTTTTTCCCGCTTAGTAGTATGGTTTCTTCCGGATAAAGAGGAAGACACAGGCATCAGACCAAGGGTGAGGTTCCTTGATGAAAGCAGTTTATCTTCTCCTGCCCTTGCAATTGAACTTGCCCGAAGAGAGATCTCTCACATGGCGGGAACCCTCGGCAGGATGCTTAAGGCCGTTATTATTCCCTTCATATCTGATGAAAAATTTATAAGGAAAAAACCGTTGACAAAGGAGGAGATAGAACTTCTTATAAAAGATATACCTACGCGGGACGAACGTCACCCTCAACTCACACTTCTTGAAGGGATCGATATGAGGGAAGAGAAGCTTGATTTTCTAAACGACAGGATAGGTGAATTTCTAATCAAGATCTCTAAGAAGGAGATATCCAAAGATCAGGCAAATGAGGTGTATGGGATGATTACAATCGCAAGTGACATGGAGAGTATAGGGGATCTTATTCATAGAAATCTAGTGAAGCTGATTGCGAAAAAAAGGGAGCTTGATGTGGATTTTTCAGATGAAGGCAAAGAGGAATTGATGATCTATCATAAAAAGGTATGCCGTCAAATTGATCTCCTAGAGCAGGCATTTGCCGAACGGGATATGGAGAAGGCGCGCAAGATAATGGAGGGAGAGAAAAAATATCTGGATTTGGAGGAGCAATATCGTATACGACATCTGCAACGCATCAGGCTTGAACGCCAAGACTCGCTCAATACACATGAGGTGCATATGGAGATGATGGATATCCTGAAACAGATTGTTGTTTATTCATCCAATATCGCAAAGACATTCCTTTTAAGATGCGGGCCAAAATGATTTTTCTCTTCCGATCCGAATAGTGGTTCTATTATTTTACCGATATTGAAACCACACCTGGAGGCTCTCTCACTCAGTAATCACTTGTCGTTCTTTTTATTGACATATATTTAATAATATTGTATTGAAAATACTATAAAATTATTCGTTTTGTCCATAAAAGCGTCAATAAAGTATAAGGTCGAAGGATTTATGATAAAGGCGGGGATATTCACCTAAACCATTAGGCCCAATGCAGGGGAAAATAAACGTGTTTAGGAAAAAAAGGACTGGATTTATCTCGGTCCATAATGAAAACCTCTCTTTTGTATCACTTGATCAGCGTGATATTTGGCAATGCGTGCAAAGCATCCCACTGATTAATATTATGGGCAAGGACACCGTTGACTTCCTTCCTAAGAGTTTAAAAAATTATGATTTTCCACTTCTGGTTGTTCCAGATTTCTGGTTCGGCAATTCAATATATCCCTTCCATTCCAATAATAAAGCAGTTATCGGGGCATTCATAAGCAGGAAGCTTGCTTCAGAGTTCCCTCAAACACCTAAAATTATAGATTTCTTTTCTTACGATATTGTGAAAAATGATAAGGGTGAGCAGGAGATCGTTACGCATTTTCTTCAGGAACCCAAGGCCTTTGACCTTTATCAATTATTAACCCGAAACAATCTCAGACCGGTTCGTATCTCTTCGCCTGCCCTGCTTTGGAACCAAAAATTAAAAAAAAGTATCGATATCTTTGAGAAAATCGGATTAGGGCTAATATATTTATTTGAAAACAGATGTTCCCTTTTCTTTTATTTCCGGGGTCACTTTCTTTTCTCAAGGGCCATATCACTGCCGGAGTTTCAGGATGATTATACAGGACAATTTGAGATAATCTCCTATGAGATGAATCAGTCGATCTACCATTTTTCTCAGAGGACAAAGACGGATCTGGATAAAATTTATTTTTCCTCGGGAACGGAGATTGATGTCGATCCATTGTCAGAGATGCTGAGTAGAGAAGTTTTAGTGCTATCCTCAACTATAGGGCGACGTAAACCTTTGCTTGATATGGAGTTGAGAGAGGGGATTGCCGCGGATTTCAGCCCTGAGGAAATCCTTGAGCCTTTAAGCCTGCCCGGTGTTTCAGATCGAGCCACTTTAAATGACCTTGGATGGAAAAGGATACAATTTGCCGGTATCATAATAGGAGTTTTATTACTTATTGTTTTAGGGTTTGAATTCATGTTCCTTACTCAGGCCAGGGAGCGCGAGTCACTCTCCCTTTCAGCAACTGAAGCAGGACCTACACAACTCATAGGCCAATACAATGAAGCCCTTGATGTCCTGTCGAAAGAGGCGGAAAGAAAAGATCCTATGGATTTAATAGGACGCCTGGCTACATGTGTATCTGGGAATATCTGGATTGAATCAGTAGATGTCTCAATAGACCCCTCCACTACGGTCTCCTTAACCGGTGTCATCAGGGCCAATGGGGTGGATGACTTCAGCAATTCTCTAAGGGCATTTCTGGAAAGAATAAATATAACCATTCAAAGTAGCAGCCCTTTAAACATGGATGATGTGGATATTGAGATAAAGGGAGACCGTCCGGAAGGTGATGGGCAGGATTATCATATTTCATTTAAACTGGATGTGTCATGATTTCCACTATAAAATATCGCTGGGTATTTTTTATCTTGATCTGGGCAGGGGTCTTCTATCTTACAAATAGGAATTCAGATACAATTTTGGACATACTTAATAACAGATCAAGGATAGAAATCCTTCAGCTGGATAAGGAATTCTGGCAAAGAAATTTTGATAATATAGCCAAGGTCCTTGATCAGCAAAAATCATTGTATCATGAGATCGAATCGCTCAAACTTGGCCAGGTGGCATTAAATGACAAAATTAAACAGCTTGTCAGCGAATCCGGCCTTAATGACCTGTCTTTGAAAATGGATGCCAAGCAACAATCTCAAGGGGATAGTATCCCGGTTCATATTTCATTCAGGGGCCCATTAAAGGGAGGGATAGAGGCGCTTAGCAGAATCCGGATAGAATTTCCTTTCCTCTCTTTTCAGAAGGTCGGCATTTTGCCTGAAAGTCAAACAGGTGAGACCAAATTTGACATATTTGTTAATTACCGATATAAGTTTGTAACAGGACAAGGACAACAAGTACATGATCAACAATAATATGGTGCGATCTTTTGCTGGAAATCGGCAGTAACAAAAAAATGATTATCGGGATGTTTGTGTTATCGGCAATTATCCTGATGGGTTATAATGGATTTAAGTTTATGGCGCTGTATGACAGGCCGCTAACAGGTGCTTCATTGGAGTCCAGATTGGCCAGCGACAAATGGGGGCGTCTTGAAGATCTCGTTTTAAATAAAAAAAATATCAATTGGAATGAATATATAGAAAATTTCATAAAAGAAATCCCAGCCCAGGAAGTAAAACTTGAAGAGACTGTTCCTGTTGTGACAAATGCACAGGTACAGGCTTATGACAGTGATGTATTGCCTGCTGTTACCGGCATAATGAACATACTGGATTCTGACGGAAAGTCACGTATTGCCGGCATTATTAATAATAGATTCTTTTATGAAAACGAGACCATCTCCGGATTTGTAATTAAAGAAATAACAGAAAAAGGGATTTATTTAACCAAGGGAAAAAGAAGCTGGTTTGTTGAGGCGCCACGAGTCTATTATTCTGTGGATCGGGGGGATTGATGAGGCCGGTTAATTTTCTGATTATCAGCTATTATAATATTTCTTATGGTAGGTTGTTCGGTCAGCAACCCCAGACCTGTATCAACTACAGATTCAGCCGATATTATCCAGGCGAGAGAATTGCTGCAAAAACAAAAAGAAGATAATAAACCGGGGACCCCTCCTTTTGTTGAAAAGCTTGAACCTTATGCCAAGGATCTGGAGAAGGAGACAAAATTATATTCAATGGTTTTTCAGGAAGCGCCTATTGGAGATATTCTCTATGCGGTTACAAAGGATTCTGATCTGAATCTTGTTGTGGAAAACGGGGTGGATCTTGCAAGACCTGTGACTGTTAATCTGAGAAATGTAACCTTTAAAGAGGCGCTTGATATGGCTGTTATAAGGGGCGCCGGATACGCCTGGACATTGGAGGATGCGTTCCTGCACATCAAGAGATTCGAGGAGAGAGTTTACCATTTTGACTATATGGATATAGTCGGAGAGGCTGACATTGAAGTAGGCGGGGATATGCTTGCCTCGTCAGTTGAGGGTTCCGGAGTCAGCGGGAAATTCCAGATCAAGGCAAAACGGTCGGCAGAGAATTCGGACGTCTGGGCCAGCATCCAGACCGCCCTTGAAGGATTTAAATCGGAAGGGGGGACTCTCCGCATAAACCGGAATTCCGGAGTCATATTCATGGCAGATACACCGCAGAGGATATCTGACATGGTAAAGTTCCTTGATTCCCTTTCCGATTCCCTGCACCGCCAGATCTTTCTTGAAGCAAAAATAGTTGAAGTCCAGTTGAGTGATGATAACCAGTACGGCATAGACTGGTCAAAACTTGAGTTGAATTTTGAAGGCGCTGGCAGCCTACTGCCGGATCAATTCGACATAAGTTTTAACGGCGGCGGAACTATTATGCTTGCGGATAATACCAAATTCAGCACTGTCCTTGATTTTTTACGAACGCAGGGAGATGTATCTGTCCTCTCCAATCCGCATATTGCCGTCATGAACGGGCAGTCCGCCTTAATGACTGTAGGATACCAGTTCCCATATGGGGATATCTCAGGTGTAACCAGAGATGAGGAGTCACATACGGTGACCGTTGATGCAACAATCAAACGGGCTATACTTAGGGCTTCAACTGGGGATTACCGCAAGGATATCAGAAGACGGTATGATCACACTCAATATCGTCCCTACTATCACAAGGATTCAGAGGGACCAGAAGGTGGAACTGCCGACTTCTGCAACCGCAGTGCAAGCCATTTCAAACCCTGTGATAGATTTACAGGAGCTTGCCACAACCGTGCGTGTCAGGGAGGGCCGCTCTATTGTCCTTGCGGGGCTGATAAGTCAGATCACGCAACTTGAGCACGAGGGATTGCCCATACTGGGAAGTCTGCCGATCCTGGGTTCATTATTCAAGCACACTGGGGAAAAAAAGGAAATCAGGGAACTCGTAATCTTTATAACACCCAACATCATACGCCAATAGTAGGGATTATTCCAGATAAAATCATGAATGATATCAATGTTTGGAAATGTATATATTATTATGTTTGGCCATCATTTATTTTGGTTCGTATTTTGCGTAAAACATGAAGTCGGTTATTCAGGGTACATATACCCTGATTTTGAGCTTAAGTATTTTTATGAAAGGCGCCAATAGGGGATTGTCGACAAACGGCAATTATAAAGAGGATCGAAAGTCTTAAAAACATTTATATACAAGGAGGCTTAAAATGAAAAAAAAGATATCTTTAAAGAATCAAAAAGGGTTCACATTGATAGAAATAGCTATTGTGCTTGTTATTATCGGGCTTCTGATCGGAGGTGTTTTAAAGGGTCAATCCATGATTCAAAATGCCAAGGTTAAAAGGCTGGTAAAGGATACAGAAGGAATGACAGCCGCGGTTATTGCATTCCAGGACCGATACGGTATGCTGCCGGGTGATGAAAACAGCGCAACTATCCCCACCGCCACAGATACAACCAGTGGAAATCTTGACGGTTTGATTACTGCTGCTGAAAATCCAATAGAGGATCTGCGTCTGGCCAACTTAATCTCCGGCACTGGAACCGTTTTGCCTTCCAATGCATATGGCGGAACAATAGGTGTTAGCAATATCGTTGTAAGCGGCAGCCCGCTTAATTACAATAAGGTCATTGTCACCAATATCCCAGCGGAAATCTGTCAGGAGATTGACACCAAGTACGACGATGGCGTCTATAATAGCGGGGACTATCAGGGGAAGCGCCGTATATACCGCCGGCACTATTATACCTAATTTTGCCTGGATACTTTCTTAATCCCTGTCAGGATTCCCTTCCCCGCAGCTTTCTGCGGGGAAGGTGTATTAAACGGCTTGGGATTTCCAATACACATATGTTGCTGAAGCAAATTGATGATAAGGGTTTTACCCTGATAGAAATCGCCATAGTGATGGTAATTATCGGTATTTTGGCCGGGGGCGGCGTTTCCTTGATGGGCATTCTCTCGGAAAGAAAGATCAGGAACGAGACCCTTGACTATCTGAGTGAGACAAAGGCATCCCTTATCAATTTCGCAAATATAAACGGCAGACTTCCCTGGGCGGATTCTAATGGGGACGGGAATGAAGACTCAAGCACATTCATAGGGACATTCCCCTTCCAGACACTGAGATTAAGTCCCACGGATCCGGAAAAAAGACCACTCAGATATGAGCTTAATGGTAGCTTAGGCAGTGATCTCTCAAACAGTTGCAGCGCGCTGCGAGGGGGACTTAGCGGATCTCCTCTTATGGTTGATGCCGACGGATCACAAACGCCATTTCCGGTAGCGGCCGTGCTGGTAAGCGCGGGCCCGAAAGACGCTGACGGTGACGGTAATGTATTCGATGACGTGACTGCGGGGACTCACCAGGGCGATAACACGTGACGGAAACCCCAATTATATCCGCTATCCCCCTAGTGATACCTTTGATGATATGCTTGTTTATATTGGGGAGTATGTCCTTTACGGGGAGATATGCGGCAACCCCAAAGTCGCAGTAAGCAACGGCACAGGCACAGGGGCCAATATATTTGTCTATAACCGGACAACGGGTTTGGATATCGGCATTGTCACTCCAAGGGACCACTTTATCCTATGGAATCATATCAGGAAGTCAGATAGAATTAAGGAATGCTGCCGGCGGGGGTAGGGACCATCATCGTGACTTCAACCCCTGTAACTCCTGTAATTGTCGCTGGTTCCGGAGTAACCCTGGTAGTGCCATAGGTTTTGCCTTAATCGTCCATTCAATCTATTTAACCCAGAGGATGCCGGAAATAACTGTTTCGTTGATTTACTCCTCCTCTTAGGGGGAGGCAGGAGGGGGCTAAACAAAACTGTTTAGGGACATGAAAAGCCTCATTATTGTACAAACAAAGAAAATGGAATAGATCAGTTACGAGATGCATACCTTAGCCAACAGGCCTTAATGGTTTGGAAATATTATGAGACCCCCTCAATCCTCCCCTAAGAGGGGAGGAAGTAGAAGTTAGAACCAAGGGTCCTCCGCCGAAAGGGGCTTCATCTGCTGATCCATCCCCCTCTCGGAGAGTTATGAAAGGGTAGACTTTTTGATGCCGACATGACCGGGTAGGTTAATTTACGTCGGGATCAGGCAGAATCAATATGCCTTTGCAACCTGTCCGACCACATCATACAGGGGCAGCATGATAGATAATATAATAAGTCCGAAAACACCGCCTAAAATAACAATGGTTAAAGGTTCAAAGGAATTTACCATCACCTGGACTGAGCGTTTTACTTCCCTGTCATAATAGTCTCCAAGTCTGTTAAATGAGGAACTCAGGGTGCCTGTTTTTTCCCCGTTTTTAATGGCCCCGAGGAGAAGGGATGGGAACCCTCCGGCACTCTCAAAGCTTTCAGCGATAGGTTTCCCTTGTTGGATAAGACCATAGGCCAATTTTAGCCTGTCTTCCAGGTAACGGTTCCCCAGGGCATTGTCCTGGAGGATATCAAAGATGCCTTTTATATTCATGCCGGCTTCATGCATGGTGGCAAAATGGTGGCTGAGCCGCGCATAGGCGACATTTGCCATTACGTCGCCTAAGATTGGAAGTTTTAATAAATATTCGTGGAAGATGATCCCTCCACGACGGGTCTTTCGAAAAAGAAACAGAGATACAAATACAAGAAAGACCAGCCCAAGGATATAACCCCAATAGGTCTGCAAAAAGAGACTTACGGCCAGTATGACTTTAGTAACCTTAGGAAGAGATATGTCCATCTCGGTTAATACGGAGGCCATCTGCGGCAGGACATAGCCAACCCAGACTCCGATGACCGCAAGTATTATAAGCATTGTGAACAATGGATAGATAGTCGCCCTTTTAATCGCTGATCTTGTTTCTTCCTTCCATTCCAAAAAGGTTGCCAGGTCATTTAGACATTTCGGCAATTTCCCTGTCTCTTCACCCATCCTGATAATACTCAGGTCCAGCTTCTCGAATACTTTCGGGAAGCGGGACATAGCTTCAAAGAATGTCTTCCCGCTTTCCAGGGCGACTTTTATTTCCTGGATAATCTTTTTTAACGGTTTGGAGGGAATTAGCATTGAGTCATCATCAAGAGAAGACAGGATAGGCAGCCCAAGGTTCGATGCCTGGGCTAACCTGTAATAGAATTCCATAACCATCCTGGGTTTTACATTCGTACCACTAATTAATCCGGGCAAACGGCTCTCCCTGCTTAATTTGCCGGATATAAAAGTAAGCCCCTTATCTTGAAGGCGTTGTTCAACATCCTTTTCATCAAAGGCGGTTATGGAGCCTTTAAAGATATCGCCTTTTTCATTGACGGCCTTATAAAGGTATCTAGGCATCTGCTATTACTCTTAAAACCTCTTCAAGTGTTGTAATATGATTTGATACTTTGCTTAATGCCTGTTTGAGCATTAGCACGGTTCCTGAGTTTATCGCCTTTTCCTCGATAGCCCTGAGAGGCGCCCCGCTTGAGATAAGTTCTTCAACGCCCCGGTCGACAGAGAGCGTTTCAAAGATCCCGATTCGCCCTGTGTAGCCTGTATTATGACAACTTTCGCACCCGGTATGTCTCGCTAAATGCTGCGGGGATTCTATGTCGTGTTTAAGAAAAATTTCGGCTTCTTTAGCCTCTATCGGGGTTATTTTTAAACACTTCGGGCAAACCTTTCGGAGGAGTCTTTGTGCGACAACCATAGTGATGGCTGAGGCAAGAATATTCGGTTTGGCGCCAAGGTCCATCAGGCGGGTAATGGCTGAGGCCGAATCATTGGTATGCAATGTAGATAGAACAAGGTGGCCTGTTATAGATGCCCTTAGGGCAAGTTCCGTGGTTTCCTGGTCTCTTATTTCTCCTACAAGAATAACATCGGGATCCTGACGCATGGCTGATCGCAGAGCTGTTGCAAAGGTCAGCCCGGCCTTAGGATTTACAGCGGTCTGGCGGATGGTTGGAATGACATATTCAATAGGATCTTCTATGGTCATCACATTAATATCAGGAGTAAGAATAGTCATTAATGCCGAATAAAGTGTTGAGGTTTTTCCGGAACCGGTTGGTCCGGTGGCCAGTATGAGACCATAAGGCCTTCGGATAGCCTTAGTGAACCTTTCAAGATCTTTTTCTTCGAAACCGAGGCGATCCAGATTCCCTACAACCTTGCTGTATTTTAAGAGACGCATAACTACGGTCTCCCCGAACTGCGTCGGAAAAGTGGAGACCCTGATATCGATTTCACCGACCTGGCCGTTATATTGGATGCGCCCGTCAAGAGGGATATTCGAATTGGAGATATCCATGTCACCCATGATTTTAAACCGCTGTACGAGACTCTTATGGAAGCTTTTATGGAAGAGATAGCTCTGCTGCAGGACTCCATCGACCCGGTAGTAAATACGCGTAAGATTTGTGTCGGCGACGACATGAATATCGCTCGCTTCAAGCACTGAGCCTTTATCAATCAAGAGATCCGCGAGTCTTAGAATATGATTTGTATCAATATTTTCTTTGTCGAGTTCGGTTCGTGTAATCTTTTCGATATTGTCATCGATAGTAAGAGCGACCTTATAATAAAGATCAATGGCATTTGAAATCCACTCTTTCGGTGCGATGCAGGTCTCTATCCTTGATCCGGTCATCCTTGCCAGTTCATCTCTGATAATAACATCAAAGGGATTGGAAGTAGCGATTCTTAGGAAGTCGTTTTGTCTTTCAAGGGGGAAGATCCCGTTGTTGATTGCAAAATCTAAAGGAATCTCGCACGTTACTGATTGATCGATTTTTATGGATTTTATATCCAGTATCTTAGCCCCGCTTTGGATGGCGAGAGCCGTTTGAAGTTGTTCTTCAGTTACCCAATCCAATCGCAGGAGCACATCGCCAACGAGTAGTCCCGTCTTGTTTTTTTCGTCAAGGGCCATTTTCAACTGGCTCTCATCAATAAATCCAAGTTCAATAAGAATCTCACCAATACGTTTTTTCATCCTCTTTACCTCTTGAATATTTAACTTCAGGGCTTTTTATCAAACTCTGTTCCGGAAATATAAGTCTGGAGGATCCTAAGCCTGCGCTTCACGTTTTCTGTTTCATCAGCCGGCGACGATCCGTTTGCCAAAAGCCTTGAATAATAATCCACAGCTTCTGCATATCTTCCGAGCCTGTCGTTTAAGATTGCCATGTTATAAAGTAATTTAGGGTAATCCTCTTTGATCTCCCCGGCCTTTTTATAATATATGAGGGCATCTTCAGGCTTCCCGATTCGGCTCATTGCCACACCCAGGTGATAAAATCGGCTGAATTGCAACTCCTCATCCACAGCATGGATACTATTTAAATGATCTATCGCATTCATGACCCTTCCTAAGCCTGTTTCAGCAATGGCGAGGTTTAATAATATCTCCGGGTCCGTTGGATTTGAGACAAGAAGCTTGTTTAAAATATCATAGGCGGCTGAAAAATCAGATAACTCCATATAAGCGGAAGAGAGGTTATAAAGCGCGTCAGGATGATCCGGGGCATATTTTAACACCTCCTGATACATGCTGATTGCTTCAACAAACCGACCATCCCTGTGTAATTGTAAGGCTTTCTGATAAAATTTATTTTCAGCAACTATGCCTTCTTCGGAAGCAGCAGGCTTTGGCGATGATGCATCCTTTTTGTCGGAAACCTTGTCTATCACATTTGCTTTTGGAGCGTCCTTTACAAGAGGCGTAGTGGTTCCTTTTTTAGATACTGTCGCTGAAGCTTCAACACTCATGCCTTTTTTGACGGCAACGCTTTTCCCCATCGATTTTTGATTATTATCAGTCACCTTGTCTGTCGCATGCCCTATAGATGCATCCTTTGCAGGAGAGGCCGCGGTTTCTTTTTCAAATGCCGTGATTGGTATTTTTTCCGGTTTATACGGCAGCGTATTATTTTCAGCCGCACTTGTTTCCATCAAAGGAGACCCGGTCGCATCTTTTGTGATAAGCGGCATCTTTTGGTCGACCTCTTGAGTCGCGGGAACGGCTAATGGTTCATCTGAGACATTTGTCTTATGTATCCACATTGAAGACAGAAGCCCGATTGCCGCCACCAAAACGACAGATGCCCCAATAAGAAGCGCCTTTTTAGGTTTAAAAGACTTTTTAGGCGAGAAGTCAGGTGAAACCTTGAATGGGTCTTTTGACTTGCTTTTTCTAAGTGCTTCATTAAGGAGGCTCATGCTGAATTCACTCTTATAATACTTTCCGGAGTTATAATATTAAGAACATTTTATCGGTTTGATGCAGCGGAAAAATCTATTCAAAAATTATTTTTGCATCAAATCCATTTTTAATTAGTTCACCTGCCATCTTCATTGCGCCTTCCGAGGTTTTAAAGGCGCCGTTTGTAATCTTATACCCTGAAGCCTCATCTCCTGTAAGGACACAATCAAATCCCATACTTTTCAATTCGGAGCATTTGCTTATCAGATCTGTTTTGTTATTTGAAACCGCCGCCTGGATCGTCCAAGGGGCGTAAAGAATGATCCCTTCGGAAAGCCCTTTCCCGCTCTTAAATTCTTCAGCCGCTTCTTTTGTATGGAATCTTCCGGTGTAAAGCCTGTACCATAAATCCTGTTCCCCAAGATCTATGGCATTCCAGTGTACGTCAATATTTTTTTCCTTATATATGGAAACCGCTCTTAAAGTGTCTCTAAGGGTTTTAAAGGATGCCAGCTGGAGGATAAAGCTGCAAGGGTTTTCCATGGTCTCAGCGATTGGTGCTTGCTCCTGTTCCGCATCATTTTCTGAAACCGTGAAGGATTTTTCAGTAACGTTAGATATGACATTATCTATCCCTTGCAATGATCCGTCCTTGACGGATTCCTGTGGGATGGAAGATGGAGACGGCGAAATGTTTTCCACCTGATTGGGCTTAGAACTGTCTGTATTAACAGCATTCTTAAAGCGGAAAGATCCGAGAAGCAATAGGATGCCTATTCCTAATAGGGCAAGTTCCAACCAAATTCTTTTATTAAAAGATAAAGAAAAGGTGAAGGGAGATTTATGCTCTCCCTTTTGTAGATTGTTTTTTAATTCATCGAGGGCCTGTTCAATGTGAGTTTTTTTTATTTCAAGGCTATTGGAGACATAGCCTGCGATGAGCGCGTAATCGCATATTTTATTGATAAGTCTTGGTATGCCCAGGGATGCTTTATAGATTTTGTTTATTGCTCCCGCAGAGAACCTGATATTCCCCTTGTCTCCGGCCACAAAAAGGCGGTGCGATATATACCCCTGAATCTCCGTCTTTTCAAGCATCTCCAATTGGCATCTGATGGCTATGCGTTGCTGCAACTGCCTTATCTCAGGTTTTGATAAAATATCAAGTAACTCCTGCTGGCCCGCAAGAACCAGTTGAAGGAGCTTTTCTTTGTCGGTCTCCAGGTTGGATAAGAGTCGCAGAGCCTCCAGTCCTTCCAGTGTCATGGTTTGTGCGTCATCAATAATTATAACAACGGGTTTTTCCTTTGAGGCTGTAAGCAGGAAGCGGTTCAGGTGATCCAATAAATCTTTTTTTGAGGCATCGGCAGGATAGCCGATTCCCAGGTCGTCGAGGATGCTTTGAATGAGGTCCATACCGGAAAGAGAAGGATTGATAATATATACTGTCTCTGCCTTTTCCTTCAATTCATCAAGGATCATACGGCACAAGGTGGTTTTGCCCGTGCCAACTTCACCGATTAAAAGCAAGAAACCCATCCGCACTTGAATGCCGTATGATATCTTTTCAAGGACAGCCTTGTGACTTGATGACATATAAAGGAATTCCGGGTCAGGAGTAATGGAAAATGGCGATTCGCGTAGATTATAAAAATCGAGATAAATCCTGGAGGGTGAGGGCTCTTTAGCAAGATCTCTAACTTGGTCAGTGGAATTAGATCGCCATTTTTCTTTTGCTAAAAAAGTATTCATCCAACCCTCTATGTTATTAAAATAATAAATTCGTAGTTCACAATCCTGTTTTAATAGGGTGTTATTTTCATATGGATGGAGCTTCCTCTTCTGAGTCATAAGGAGGGATCCACCATAATTTTTTATCAAAGTGAATTCCCGTAACTATATCTCCTTGCTTTTCTTGAATGTGAACGATTTCCCCATTGGCAATCTGTTCTCCTACAAGCCCAGGAAATTGACATCTCAGGCTTATCAGATCACCCAAGGAGAAGGGTTCTTTCACTCCTTCGATTTTTTTGACAATGCAAAGGCATCCTGTTTTGCTTATATTTTCAATGGCTCCAACAACCGATTGGCTTTTATTGTCAAATTTTATTTCCAGTTTAGCCGAAACCAGGCAGTTTATCCTATTTAGAGACCGTTTCTCGATACGATGTATTTCAGTCGGGTATTCCAGCAGAATGAGATCTGTGGGTTCTTCAAGGATTTCACGTATTCGGGTCTTGAATTCATTTCTAATCCCACCCTCCGAGTATTCCACTCTAACCTCACCCAATCTGTCCAGATCCTTTCTATGCAAGGATAGTTGTTTTGGAAAAACCAGGACAATGTGTTCGTTTTTTTTCTCTCCCACGAAAAAGGTCGTGAACGATGTTTCGTGGCCCTTTAGGCTGACCATTAACTCCGCACCAACTTGGATATTCATAGTGATGCCTCCTTATTGAATCATGGATTTATAATCCTCAAACAATCTGGTTGCCAGACAATTTAAAGTAAGAATTATGACTTGGTGGAGCGCATTGGAATTTGGCAATAAAGCTGTAATCTTAATACCATTTATAAGAAAAGATGGTCAATAAAAAAGGGAATTTGAAATTTCATAAGACGGAGAAAAATAGCCATTAGGTTAAAATATGATTCGCGATATCCGGTTAGGATTTTGCATACTAATATTGATCCGATGTCCGGCAGGGATCTCTTTTCGAAGGCGAAATCGTACAGTGCCCGGTATTTTGCATAACTCGTAGCAAGGCGGGCGGAGGGCTTCCAGCCAAATTAACCAGGAAGGAGGACCGGCTATCTACTCGGAACTTCGCCGCCCGCCTGACGACATCCTTATGCTGATTCCTTGCTTATAAAATTTTCGCCTCTGAAAAGAGATCCCTGCCGGACATATATACAGTAAATTTATCATGCAAAATTCTAACCGGACATCGGTGAATATGAGTAAGATTCAAGTCTCAATGGACTAGTTGCCCGAAATGCCGAGACTTAATTTCGGCCTTCACAATGCTTATTATGGAAAGCAGCATATATTTGTTAGCAGCATTGACTTGATTCCATGCCCTTGATAGATTACTAAACCGCTGTAATATCCGGAGGTGGTCACCGTATCCCCTCGGATTCAAACAGCTTATCAGAAGACCCAAAATATACTAATGGAGCGGATGATCATGTGCCTTGCTATCCCGTCAAAGATAGTAAAGATACAGGATAATATCGGGCGTCATTGATGTGGAAGGGGTTCAGAAAGAGGTAAGCCTGCTTCTTATTGAAAACCCCAGGATAGGCGATTATGTTATTGTCCATGCCGGTTTTGCCATTCAGAAGATTGATGAGGCGGAGGCGAATGAGTCCTTGAAAATCCTTAGAGAAATGGCTTCCTTAGGATATGATGGGGATGAGACAATGTGATGGACGAGGCCATGAAAAAGGATTTCGTTGCGCGCAGTTTTACGATAAAGGGTGTTGTTCAGGGAATAGGGTTTCGTCCGTTTGTCTACAGGCTTGCGCTTCATTACGGCCTGAAGGGGAAGATATCCAACACGACCACAGGCGTTTCATTGCATGTTGAAGGCATTAAAGGGGATATTGACTCCTTTTCCAGGGACCTTCATGAAAAACGCCCGCCGCTGGCATATATAACGGAGATCTTATCCAAATCCGCACCTGTCAGGAATTTCAAGGAATTCGCCATTGCAAAGAGCATAAACCGAGATGCCTTTTCCACCCTTATATCCCCTGATATCTCAATCTGCAAAGATTGCCTCAGGGAGATGCTGGATCCTGAAGATCGCCGATACAGATATCCTTTCATCAACTGTACCAACTGCGGACCTCGTTATACAATAATTAATAATATCCCCTATGACCGGCCCTACACCTCTATGGCAAAGTTTTACATGTGCGCCAGATGTCAGGCTGAATATGATGATCCGGGAAACAGGAGGTTCCACGCCCAGCCAAATGCCTGCCGGGAGTGCGGTCCACAAGTCAGATTATATGATAATCGTCGAAATTCTATAGAGACAATAGATCCCATAAGGCAGGCCATCGAACTCGTGAAAAAGGGCAAAATCTTGGCTATTAAGGGTCTGGGAGGGTTTCACCTTGTTGCGGATGCAGAGAATGGAGAGGCGGTTGCACTGCTCAGGGAAAGGAAACAACGTGAAGAGAAGCCGTTTGCCATAATGTCCTATGATGTGGAAAATATACGTAAATATGCCTATGTGGATCCCGCGGAAGAGGAACTGCTCATATCCGTTCAGCGCCCCATTGTCTTGCTGAGAAAAAAGCGCCCAAATCGTATCGCGGAGAACGTAGCCCCGCGGAACAGATATTTCGGGGTCATGCTGCCTTACACGCCGCTGCATTACCTTCTGTTGCAGTATGATTTCATTGCCCTTGTCATGACAAGCGGAAACATAAGCGACGAGCCTATTGCCATTGACAACGACGAGGCCTTTGACCGTCTTTCAAATATTGCGGATCTCTTTTTGATACATAACAGGGATATCTATCTGCGAAGCGACGACTCCATAATAAGGCGGACTGCAGGTGCCACAAGGGTTATACGCCGTTCAAGGGGATATGTGCCAATGCCTGTATTCTTAAAGGCCGATCTCCCGCCGGTCCTTGCCTGCGGCGCGGAATTAAAAAATACGGTCTGTCTTAGCAAAGGGGGATAAGGCCTATCTAAGCCAGCACATCGGGGATCTGGAAAACCTCGCTTCTTACGAGTTCTTTCAAATGACAATCAGGCATTTGAAACAGATACTCCGCATAGACCCTGAGATAATAGCCTATGACCTTCATCCGGATTATCTGAGCACGCGCTATGCGGAAGAACAGGCAGATATCAAAAAGATACAGGTCCAGCATCACCATGCGCATATTGTGAGTTGTATGGCGGAAAATAGTCTGCAAGGTGATGTTATCGGGCTCTCCTTTGACGGGACAGGTTACGGACTGGACGGTACAATCTGGGGAGGGGAAGTGCTTGTTGCGGATGAGAAAGGCTTTTCAAGGGCTGCTGCTCTGTCATATACGCCTATGCCGGGAGGAGCGGCCGCTATAAAGGAACCATGGAGGATGGCAGTCAGTTACCTTTATGACGCCTATGGGGAAGGGTTGCGGGAACTCGGTATTCCTGTCATAAGAGAGACAGGTGAAAAAAAGCATGGAAACCATAATTAAGATGATCTCCAAGGGCATAAATTCGCCCCTTACATCCAGCCTTGGCCGGTTATTTGACGGGATCGCCGCCATTACGGGAGTAAGAAGCAGGGTCTATTTTGAGGGTCAGGCCGCAATGGAGCTGGAGATGGCGGCGGATCAGATCACGGAGGCACATTATAACTATGAATGGGAGTCAGGCGAATATTACAGGATTATGCCCCGGCCTATTGTGCGGGGTGTAGTTGAAGATTTCCTGAAGGGGATAAGGCCTTCCGAAATCAGCGCGAAATTCCATTGCACGCTTGATCAGGTTGTTTAGCGACATATGTGAGATTGTGAGCAGGGAAAGGGATATCAAAAGGGTGGTAATGAGCGGAGGGGTATTTCAAAATTCCATCCTGCTTACAGGTTTGACCAAGGCACTTGAAGACAGAGGCCTTCAGGTCTTTAGCCACAGGATTGTCCCGACCAATGACGGAGGTATCTGCCTCGGGCAGGCAATGGTCGCCGCCGCAATAGCACGGAGATGATCACGCGGATGGAGAATCTATGTCCATAAAATATTTAGAGGATTACAGGGCGCCTGATATCTGCAGGAAAATCGCCGATAATATAAAGAGGATCAGTAAGAGACCTGTCTGCCTCATGGAGGTCTGCGGCACACACACGGTCTCGATCTTCAGGAGCGGCATCAGGGGATTGCTGCCAGAGACGATCTCACTTATTTCAGGCCCTGGCTGTCCCGTGTGTGTCACAAGTCTTTTGGATATTGATTCATTTATCGAGATCGCAGGGATGGATAATGTTATCCTGGCGACCTTCGGAGACCTGATAAGGGTGCCGGGGACCAGGTCATCCCTTCAGAAGGAGCGTGCGAAAGGGCGTGATATACGCATGGTCTATTCCACCACTGACGCATTAAGGATCGCGAAGGAATAATCCGCATAAAAAGGTGGTCTTTGCAGGTGTGGGTTTCGAGACCACAGCGCCGACCGTAGCAGCCATCAGTTATATCAGCGCGTAATATGAACCTTAAAAATTTCTATGTCTATTCGGCACACAAACTTATACCGCCCGCATTAACCGCCCTTATGGAAAAGCCTGGTATAAGGGTAAACGGATTTATCCTGCCGGGGCATGTCTCGGTGATCATCGGGACCGAAGGTTATCGGCCTTTTTTTAATAAGTACCGCGTCCCATCGGTGATCTCCGGGTTTGAGCCCATGGATATTCTCCAGGTGATATATTCACTAATCGAGCAGATAGAGGGAGGAAGGGCCGAGCTATTAAACGGATATCAGAGAATTGTCACATCAGAAGGCAATAGAAAGGCTCAAAAAATAATAGGGGATGTCTTTGAGAAGACCGATGCTGAACTGGAGGGGAATAGGCATAATACCTGAAAGTGGTCTCACGGTAAAAGAAGATTTTAAGGAATTTGACGCTAAAAAGATGCTGGAATTTCATGTGCCGGAACCCGAAGAGCCGAAGGGTTGTGCGTGCGGAGATATAATAATAGGCCTGAAGACACCCATTGATTGTCCCTTGTATAAAAAGGTCTGCACCCCTGTCCAACCTGTTGGACCGTGCATGGTCTCAAGTGAAGGGACATGCGCGGCCTATTATAAGTATCATAGGCCATAAACAAGTAGCCATATTTTTAAAGGCGAGCATGGATGTCCGGCATAGGTCTCTTTTCAGAGGCGAAGAAATGATATGCAAGGAACCGGCATAAGGAGATGGTCACTCAAGCGGTATTGCAATGCGGCGAAGTTCCTGGTAGATAGCTGCCTCTCCTTCGTGGTTAGTCCGCTGGAAGCCCTCTGCACGCCTTTGCTACGAGTTATGAAAAATACCGGGCACTGAACATTTCGCCTCTGAAAAGAGACCCATGCCGGACATAATATGATAATGATGAAGGACAATATAACCAATTATTTAATGCGTTCACTATATAAGCTAATGGTAAGAGGAGTGACGAATGAAGGATGATAAGATCATGCTGGATCATGGCGCCGGGGGGAGGATATCGCACAACCTGATTACTGATATCATGCTTCCCTTGTTCGATAACCCCATTCTGTCCCAACTGGACGATGGCGCCATACTTGAGATAGATGGAATGAGGATCGCCTTTTCTACCGATACATTCACGGTTGACCCTATCTTCTTTCCCGGTGGAAACATTGGTGAGCTTGCTGTCAACGGGACGGTAAATGACATTTCAATGTGCGGTGCAACTCCGTTGTTTCTAAGCGCGGGCCTTCTGATAGAAGAGGGCTTCCCCATGGAGGAACTCAAACGGATCTTAGAGGCAATGGGTAGTGCAGCCGGTGAGGCTGGTGTAAAGATTATCACGGGAGATACAAAGGTCGTTCCAAAAGGGGCGGCGGACAAGATCTTTATCAATACATCCGGTCTGGGATTGATACCGGATGGAGTAGAGATTGCAGGTCATAGGGCAATGCCGGGAGACAGGGTCATCTTGAGCGGAAGCATAGCCGATCACGGAATGACAATCATGACGCAAAGGGCCGGAATGTCATTTGAATCGTCTATTATGAGCGATACGGCACCCTTGAACCATATGGTGAACAGGATGCTTTTAACGAGCAAGGATATACATGTACTTCGTGATCCGACTAGGGGTGGTGTGGGGACAGCCTTGAATGAGATTGCACTAAGTTCTAAGGTGGGGATAATTATATATGAGGACAGGATACCGCTCAATTCACAGGTTGAAGCCTTGTGCGAGTTGATGGGTTTAGATCCTCTATATATCGCTAACGAGGGTAAGTTGCTCGCCATTGTGGGGAAGCATCATGTCGAAGAGATCCTTTTGGCAATGAAAGAAGACAGGTATGGAGAAGATGCGGTCATTATCGGCGAGGTGATTTCTGAAAACCCGGGGTCTGTCTTGATGAGGACAAAGATAGGAGGCACAAGGATAGTGGATATGTTGACCGGAGAGCCGCTTCCGAGGATCTGTTAAGATGCACGAGATGTCCATAGCACAGAGCATGATCGATATCATTGAAGATGAGATGCGAAGGCACAACGCCAAGGTCCTGAGGTCTATTCATGTCAATGTTGGCCGATTTTCCTCAATTGTGCCGGATGCCCTTTCTTTCTGTTTCGAGATAATGACAAAGGATACAGACTTAGAGGGTGCAAGGCTGTTTATTGATAGCATCCCCTTGATGGGTCGTTGCAGTTCTTGTAAAAGTCAATTCGAGATCAAAGATTATATCTTTTTATGTCCTGTTTGCGGAGGCCTAAAGATCGATACTATCTCGGGACAGGACCTGACTGTCGTGGAGATAGAGGTGGATTGAATGCCAACCCTTAAATGAAGCAAGGAGTTACAATATGAAGATACCGGTAGTAAGGGATATCCTTGAGGCAAATGAAAGGATCGCCAGACAGAACAGGGAGATTTTTAATGAGAATAATCTTCTGGTGATCAATCTCATGAGTGCTCCCGGGTCCGGGAAGACAAGCCTGCTGGAAAGGAGTATCGATGCCCTGAAGGATGAGATCAGCATGGGTATTATTGAGGGGGATATCCAGTCATCACAGGATGCGGAAAGGGTGGCCAGGAAAGGGGTGCCGGCTGTACAGATAAATACCGGAGGTGAATGTCACCTGGACGGGAACATGATCAGGGATACATTCAAGGATTTTGATTTCAAGGGACTTCAACTCCTTGTGATCGAAAACGTGGGGAACTTGGTCTGTCCGGCGGAATTTAATATGGGCGAGGATTTCAAGATAATGATGCTGAGTGTCACGGAAGGAGACGACAAGCCCGCCAAATATCCCCTTATGTTTCATAAATCAAAGGTGCTCCTGATAAACAAGATAGATCTAATCCCCTATGTGGATTGCAGTATAGAACGTATCGAGAAAGAATCCAAAAGGATCAATCCGGATCTGACCATATTCCGCATCTCATGCAAGACAGGGGAGGGGCTTGGCGACTGGTATAATTGGCTGAGGGAGCAGGTAAAAAGTAAAAAAAAATAGCCCGGGTTGCTTCGCCGGGGGTGGGGGTCTCTTTTCAGAGGCGAATTATGTAAGGAATTTTGCATAACTTCGTACAAAGGCGGGCGGAAGTTGGCTAGATAGCTAATCCTCCATTGAGGCTAATTTGCTATCTACCCTTCGCCGCCCGCCTTGTACGACTTATGCTAATTACCTTGCAATTTATATTTTCGCCTCTGAAAAGAGACCCCCGCCCCCGGCTGAACATATTATAACTCTTTCCTTATATCCTCGATTATCTCATGAGCTATATCTTTCTTTTTGCTTATTAGCTCCGGAGAGAGTTTTGTCCCAAAGATAGATCCTTCACCTATCTCTATTCCATATATGCCGCCTATCTCTGGGATCCTGTAACCCAGATCCCTTCCCAGTTGCAGGAGTTCAAAAAAATGTATGCCGTGGGAGGAGGATAGATGCAATGAACCTTCTCCCGGCGAAAGTCTCTTTACTGTCCCGATGCAAGAGGTTCCGGTCTGGATCGCATCAATGATGAACAGCCTTGTCGTAATCAGCCAGCGTATCAAGGAGATTAAGGTCGATCATGGTTGTAGTGGAAATCTCAATATCATCGAAGACCCCGTCCAATTCCGAGGCGATATGTAATCCCACCCCATCATCGCACAGGATGGGATTGCCTATTCCTAGGATGAGGGTCTTCAATCTAAGGCCTCTTCACTGTCCTGATGAGGGTCCCGTCGGGGCTCCTGATATTGAGCGTCAAGGGCATCTGGCCGGGCAGGGCATGTGTGGCGCATGAGAGGCAGGGATCATAGGCGCGGAAGGCCATCTCCACCCTGTTGAGCAGACCTTCCTTGACCTTTTCTCCCTTGATAAACTCCTTGGCCGCCTTTTTGACGGACAACGAGATAGGACCGGCGTTGTTCTGTGTGGCCACGATCAGATTGACCTTGGTCAAAATGACCACGGTCGTCGGTCTCGTAGTGATGGAAGAGGGTCCCCCGGGGGGCCTCCACACAGCCGATGCCAACCTTTTTTAAACGCAGATTCATGTTGCGGATATCTTTGCTGGTTAGAAGAGGATCGCTTGCGATCAGTTGATTGTGCTCGGCTGCCTGAAGAGCGCAGATCAGCCTGGCCCAGTGCATGGCCAGTGTGTGATGGGCAGGCTTTCCTCCCAGGGTGTCGAACATCTGCACATACTCCTTCTCTGCAAGTGGAGTGGCCATGCCGTCCGCCACATTCAACCGGGCAAGAGGGGCAACGCGGTACAGGGATGTCCCATCACCCTCGATAAGTCCCTTCCATCCTATTTTTCTCAGGTGACTGAACTTGATATAACTCCATGGCTCAACCCATTCCGCTATGTGTTCAACATATTCCCGGGGTTCAAAACGGGCAAATTCGTTGCCGTTCGGATCAATGACTTTGACCATGCCATTATAGAAATTGACCTTGTTATTTTCGTCCACCAGGCTCATATAGTAGGTCTTTAGACTGTAGGCGTCGCTTAGGACCAGGTCGAGATATTTCTTGTTCCTCAGCACGATGTCTTTGAACAACTCGATGGCGAACTGTGCAAACTCAACGGAATAGTCCGCAGTTTCTTTGATCCATTTTCTCTCTTCCGGGGAGACACCTCTCGAAACTCCGCCGGGCAGACCCCCTTCCGGGTGAGGCGCCTTGCTGAAGAGGAGCTTGATGATCTCCCGGTTCCTTTTTCTCACCTCAATAACCCTGGATCCGATATCCTTTCCTACCTGCCGAATCACGCCCAGGATGTTTCTTTCAGCGGGATCCGCGTCCGGGCCTACCACGAAATCAGGCGCCGCCAGGAAGAAGAAGTGGATGTAGTGGTCTTCGATATAGAAGGCGTTGAATTCCAGTTGTCTTATAAGCTTTGCAGTCGTCGTCGGTTCAACGTTGTAAAGATCGTCGAGTGCCTTTGATGGCGGCCATATGATGGGCCGAAGGGCACACGCCGCAGATGTTGGGGACGATTCTCGTCATCTCCTCAGCCGGCCTTCCGATGCAGAACCGTTCAAAACCCCTCAATTCGGTAACCTGCCAGAAGGCATCCTCCACGTTCCCCTTGTTATCCAGGAAGATCTCTATCTTTCCGTGACCTTCAAGCGTGTGATGGGATCGATAGTTATCTTTCTTGCCGGCATTTTTTAATCCTCCATATGTTTCTTAGGGCTTCTTCTTCCCAGGATGGATGAAGGCTGGGTAAAACGATACAGATACCCGCAGGATCATCTATCGAGTCGATGGCCTCTTCTGATGTCTTCATCTTTTTCAACCTGAAGCAGAGAGGTCAATGTGGACAGGAACTTGGGGCCGGAGCCCACGACGCCCGGAACAGGGCCGAAACACCCGCGGCAGGGGATATTTATCCGTGATGCAGCTCTCACCGCAGCCGGTACGGGTTGCAGGTCCAAGACAGATGATTCCCTGCTGCCAGAAAACAGGCTTCCGGGATCCGCATCCACATCATGGATCCTCTTGAAATCTCTTTATCTCCATGCGACTTGGTTTTCTCTTGTTTCTCGGGCAGGTATCGCAAAGGGCCTTTCTGGGCGCCAGGGTGGAGCCCTTTGGCGGAAGATGCGCCGGAAAGGACAGAATTGATGGCATTGGAGATCAAATCCGGCGGCGGTGGACACCCCGGAAGGTAGTAGTCCACATCAATGAACTGGTTCAGCGTAAAGACATGTTCGAAAAATTCGGGAAGGGTTAGTGTTTTACCGTTCACATCGGTCTCGGGTTGAGGGAAAGTAGTTGTTCGGATTGACAACGGTCGGGGCATCCCTGTAGACCCAGTTGAATATATCCTCTCTTGTGGTAAAGTTGGCCAGACCCGGGGTCCCGCCGAAGCAGGCGCATGTACCAAAGGCAAGGACCATTTGCGATTTTTTTCTCAGCAACTCGGCCATCTCCTGATGGTCGGAATTCCTGACCGAGCCCGACAGGATGCTCAGGGCGATCTCTCCGTCTTCCATGGAACGTATCTTTTCATACTTAAAGTCCATGGCCACCGGCCACAGGACAATATCAATCGCATCGGTTACCGGCAAAATCGCCTCATTCAGGTCAACGATGGCCTCATCGCATCCTGCACATGCCCCCAACCAATAGATGGCAACTTTGGGTTTCTGCGGCATCTCAGTCTCTCCTTATGGGGTTACATGCTCTTGATCGGTCCCAGCTTGACCAGACGTTCCTTCATCTCCTGTACAAGCTGGGGAATATTTTTACCTTCCGGGTCGCGGGACATGTCCATACCCAGCCTTTCAGGCTCTATACCGAAGGCCTCATGACCTTCTGGATAAGATAGACCTTCTTCCTGGTCTGGTAGTTTCCATCCTGGAAATGACAGTGTCCTTCAGGACACCCTAGGATGAGCACACCGTCGGCTCCTGCCCTGAAGGCATTAAGAATGTGTTTGGTGTCGATCTTTCCACTGCATATCTCAGGAATCCAGTTCTTTATGCCTGAGGATAGCTCCATCTTATCGCTCAGGTATCCCCACCCGAAATTGCAGGAAAAGCAAACCATTTTGGGTTCAAATGCAGCCATTTCCTATCTCCTCCTTTATCCCTGAAGGGCAGCGTAAACTGCTTCTGTCCTTCGTTCCAAACTGTCATCCACTAGCTTCCTTGCATTGGAAGGGCAGGCCACAACGCACATGCCGCAGGATTTGCATTTAAACGTATCTGTTATGGAGATCCGCTTGGATTCAATCTCTTTTGACAGGGCCGCGCCGTAGTAACAGACAGAAACGCATATCCCGCACCCGCAACACCGGTCAGGATTCACCTCGACAGGGGCTATCTGTTCCTGGATACCCACGGAGAGGCATGCCTTGCATGAGATACAAGGGCCGCATGTAAGGCAACGTTTGGCCTCTTCAATAGCCTCGGTCAGGGTGAAGCCCTTTTCGAAGAGCTGGAAGTGCATCCTCTTTTCCGGCGGGATCCACAGCACCTCGGGTTCTGCCTCATATGATCTCCTCCTAGGGATGTCCTGAGACTCAAAATCCCTTTTTCTCCCCTCACTGATATGCAGCCCTTTCAGATATCTCTCAATGGATTCGGCGGCAGTCAGTCCATCCTTCATGGCATCCACCATGAAACCTATCCTACGCACATCCCCTCCAATAAATACCCATTCCTTTTTAAGGCTCTGGAGGGTCAGCGGGTCTATGGCAAGTTGCCCCCTTTCGTTGAGAAGATCCTCCTTCTTAAGAGACTGGATATCCGGCCCTTGCCCCACCGTGATGATCAGTATATCGCCTTCAAGTGTGATCATGTCCGTCATATCGAACTTAGGGTTAAAACCTGGGTCATAAACACTGGTGCATTTGGGACACTCGATCTTAAGCATTTTTTCGCCTGTCTCTATTATCTGGCTCACACCCCTGGAATAGATGATCTTTATCCCCTCTTCCCATGCGCCACGTATCTCATCCCAGTCTGCCGGTATCCGGTCAATGGAATTCCTGTCCTCACATTCCAGGCAGATGATGCTCGTATCTCCCCCAAGCCTTCTCGCGGTCCTGGCCACATCAAAGGCAACGTTCCCGCCGCCGATAACCATGACCTTTTTCCCTTTAAAATAATTGGGCTTTATATTACCGTGGCTGACCTCGTAGAGGAATGTCTGGCCGTACATGACCCCGGAGAGTTCCTGGCCCTTGACCTCTTTCCTTCCAAAGGTGAGGGTCCGGGGGGCCGGGGTACCGATTGCGATAAAGACGGCCTGATATCCCTCATTTCTGAGCTTTTCCAGGTTTAACTTGCCCTCTGCCTATCTTGGTGTTGTATTTGACATCCACCCCAACCAGCCTGACGATATTCTCGAGGGTGGAGGAAAGCACCTTTTCCGGCAACCGGTATCGGGGGATCAACCATAGTGCCCCTCCCAGGCGATCTGAGGCCTCAAAGATAGTGACCCTGTATCCCCGTTTGCTGAGGTCATATGCACACATGAGCCCCGCTGGCCCCCCTCCAATAACCGCGACATTCTCCTTGTTCTTTACTATGGAAAGTTCTTCTTTTTTATCCATATGATAGATGTATGTATCAGCGATAAACCTCTTGAGGAGCCTCCTCCTTATAGCACCTCCTTTTGACTGATAATTGCATTCCAGTTCACACAGACCGCACACGTAACCGCATACAGGAAAGAAGGGGTTTTTCTCATAAAGATAATCACCGATCTGGATAATCCCCTCTGTAGCCAATTCCGGGTCTTCGGGAAGGAGGGATATAAGGACATTAGTCCTTTGGATATCCTCGTTGATTGGGCAGCGTATTTGACAGGGTGGGAGAAATTGTCTTACGGCGGGTTCAACGCCGGCCAACCCTGAACTGATCGTCTTCCACATTTTCATTCCTCCTGGAAGAAAGTGTTCTTTATGCTTAATTGCTGATACGTCTTAATACATATTATACGAAAATGATACGGTAGATATAATATTGAAGATCAAAAAATCTGACGAATCGTACTCATTTATAAATAGCTATTTTCAATTTAGCTCTACCAGTCCCGCTGATGATTTATGGTCCCAATTAAAAGTGGACAGGAAATTGGGTTACAATTTTCATTTGTTTGAATTGATAGGGGAATCAAATAATTAAATATAAATGAATATGTATATTAAATTGATCCTATAGCATATCCGAATGTATTAAAAAACAGTTTTTTCGTCTTTAGCACTTTTTTTATGAGCTTGAGAGGGACGTCCTTAATTAAGTAACTAACTCAATCTATCAAGTTGTAATCAGACTCTTTGGAGATACTTTCGCCTCTTCTGACAGCATATACAACTCCGGGAGCCTTTATGTTCAATCTTCTGGCAAGTTCTGCCAAAGGATATCTCAGCTCTCTTGCCGCCCAGTAGCAATATAAACCCCTTGCATCAACCCTTGCCATTATCCGGCTCCCGTCCCCATTTTCATGGGTTTTGCGGTTTTGAATAGGAAATATGCATGATTGGATAAGAGAGCCCATGCATAGCATGTGATATGGGCTTTGGGCAGGAGGATATCAAGCCGTTCAATAAAGTTGTCCCCGTCCTTGTCATCACTGAATATCTTGCGGCGTTCTATGCCCCTGATAATGGCATGGTGCAAAACCCCGGTGCTTCTAATCGAGATTGTCTTAGCATGCTTTAATAAATAGCATATCAATAAAATCTTGTCATGTTATTTACTTATTTAAGGACGTCCCCCATCATGGGCAAAAAAGCTGATTCCCTCATTATTTCATAAGGTTATCAGAAAGAATCGATTTACATTTAAGCATGGAATAAACGAAGGATGATAAGTGATGATTTTCATGAGAGGAGGATATTGCATATAATTTTGTGCATGGATCACAATTTTTTGTGCACATGCGACGGAAGATAGTAAAAACGCATTTTATAAAAAAGTTCAGAGCGGTGGGCAGGCATTCATTTGGAGCGTCTTGGCAAGAAGTAATATAGATAACATAAGGTTTATATTTATTTACAAATAAATATTTTTCTGATATTTTGACAAAAAACATTTATCATATTTACTTTTGAACAATTCAAGACCAAGGAGGTTGAAATGTTTGAGTCAGCGGAACTTGGACACAAGATTGACAAAGAGACTTATGAAAAGGAAGTGCCTGAACTGAGGGAAGCCCTCCTCAATGCCCAGTTCGATCTGGCAGAGAACCGCTACCTTCCCTGTGATCATACTGGCGGGCGGTGTGGACGGCGCAGGGAGGGGTGAAACCGTTAACCTGCTCAACGAATGGATGGATCCGCGCAATATTCAGGTCCATGCCATGGGAGAGCCGAACCCGGAGGAAAAGGAGCGGCCGCCTATGTGGCGTTTCTGGCAGGCCCTGCCGCCCAAGGGCAAAATCGGGATATTTTTCGGGTCCTGGTACACGTACCCCATCATCAATCGTGTTGTCGGGAAGGGCAAGAAAGAGGAGCTTGACCAGAGGATCGATGAGATAAACCGTTTCGAAAAGATGCTCTCGGATGAAGGGGCGGTTATCATCAAATTCTGGTTTCACCTCTCTAAAAAGGCCCAGGAGAAGCGCCTGAAGGCTCTGGAAAAAGACCCGAAGATGCGCTGGCGGGTGAACGATACAGACTGGGAGCGTTTCAAGATATACGATAGGTTCCGCAAGTGGTCGGAGTATACACTGCGTGAAACAAGCACCGGTGTAGCCCCCTGGATCATTGTGGAAGGGGTCGATGCACGTTATCGCAGCCTTACAGTGGGCAAGATCCTGCTTGAAACCCTGCGTAAACGGCTGGAGTATAAAAAGCCTCCGGCAGCGGTCGTGACGGCACCTTTGCCTCCCCGTGTCGACAAGCTCAATATGCTCAGGTCACTGGACATGTCCCTGACATTGACAAAGGCGGCATACAAGAAAGAATTGTTGAAATACCAGGGTCGGCTGAACATACTCATGCGGAGCCCCGAGTTCAAGAAAAGGATGTCGCTCGTCGTGGCCTATGAGGGTGCCGATGCGGGCGGCAAGGGAGGAAATATACGCAGGGTCACGGCCGCGCTCGATGCCAGATATTACAACATTATCCCGGTTGCCGCCCCCACCGATGAGGAAAAGGTTCAGCCCTATCTGTGGCGTTTCTGGCGGCATGTGCCCGGTAAAGGGAGGGTTACCATCTTCGATCGCACCTGGTATGGCCGGGTACTCGTGGAGCGGGTGGAAGGATATTGTTCGGAAGCGGACTGGATGCGGGCATACAGCGAAATAAATGACTTTGAGGAACAACTGAGTGAGGAACAATATACTGATCGTCAAATTCTGGCTGGCTATAAGCAAGGAGGAACAACTTCGGCGGTTCAAAGAGAGGGAGAAGATCGGGTTCAAGCGCTTTAAGATCACCGAGGAAGACTGGCGTAACCGAGAGAAATGGGATGCTTATGAACAGGCTGTCTGCGATATGGTAGATCGCACCAGTACCGATATCGCTCAATGGACAATAGTTGAAGGCAACAGCAAATATTATGCACGCATTAAAGTTCTGAAGACCCTGTGTGATACCATTGAGGCGGCATTGTAGTATCGATTTAGGGTGTATGGAATTAGGGACCTAACGGTCTTTAATAATATAGGACCTGGCAGAATCTAAGGCGTTTTAAAAACGGCTACGGGATGCGGCCATTACACAAGGAGGTAATTATGAAGACGGACGATCTTACTCAGGTGAAATATATCGGTGCTTCACGTATGAAATCGCTCAATAATTTGGGGATCACAACCATTAAACAGCTTTATGAAACGCCACTGGATAAACTGGCCCAGATAGAAACCATTGGCGGATATTATGCAAAATTGATAAAGGATGCCGTTAGTGAATCTTATGGGGAAAAACCTGAGAAAACAGCCCCGGATACCGTATCAGGCGGAGAGAAGAAGGGTATTGAGGTCAAGCAGGATTTAAAAAAACAGATCAGGGTTCTTAAAAGGAGTTTAAAACGGGCAAGTGAAGATCTAAAGTCCTTGGGAAAAAAGAAGTATCATGAATTATATATCGATTTTAAAAAAAGGGCCAAAACCCTCATGAAACGGCTTGATGGATTGGATCAAACAGATAAAACGCTTTCCAAGAAGGATTCGAAAAATATAGTCAAAAAGGCCTATGCCTTGAATGCAATGTTGAAAGATTTGGGGAAAAAACCAAAAAGGCGAAAATGTAAAAAATTATCCCGGAAACTACAGTCGTTTTCTAAAATACTCAAAAAAACCAGCTCCTGATCTGTTGTGAAGAAAATACTTTTACTAGGCGATATTCACGCAAATTATCCGGCCTTAAAAGCGATAGAGAAGTACATCAAGCCTGCCGGATTTGATTGGATTATTAACACGGGGGATTTCACGGTTTATAGTACTTTCCCCAATGAAACGATCCAATGGTTTCGTGAGAAGGGGAAAAGCATCAGCATATTAGGGAATACTGATCGGCTGGTTCTAAGGATTTTAAAGGGCAAGAAGTTAAAGACCCCGAAAAAAGAAGAAAAGCGGGTGATGTATTTTTGGACATCCGACATCTTGCTTCCTGAGAATAGATCATATCTGAACTCTTTACCCAAACAGACGAATCTTATCATAGGCCATATCCGCATCGGGGTATTTCATGGGACAATTGATGATCCGGATGAGTTGCTGTTCCCCTTTTCTCCTGAAAGCCGTTTCCGTCGACTATCAAAATCCTCTCCTTATCAGATTCACATCATGGGCAATTCTCATGTGCCCTATTATAAAATCGTCGATGGAGTTCATTTCATCAATCCCGGCAGTGCAGGGCGCATGTTTGATGGGGATCCACGGGCATCTTTTGCAGTTCTTAAGCTTTCATCAAAAAATATAATCGTGGAACATTTTCGAATTCCCTATCCGGTGGAAGAGGTAGTTAGGGGGCTGAAAAAGCACCACCTTCCTGATATTTATGTGAAGATGTTCAGGGCGGGAAAAAAATTGAATTGAATGCAGCGGAAATCATGTAGCGTGCCTCCTAGGAAACTCAAAGAATTTCAATCTGCCGCAGCGCTCGCCAATCTTTAGCCATGATGAAATGTTGAATTCCAAGCAAAATATGCCACTGGTAGGGATATTACTGATCCGTTGGTCACTTATATAGTTGCCTAAATCAGTCAATGCCGGGTTATGCCCGATTAACATCGCCTTTTTCACGTCATCGTTTATATCTTGAATAACATGGAGTAAGACATCTTCATCGGATAAATAAATTGTTTCGTTATATAGAATTTTTTCGAGAGGGTAATTGATCGTATCGGCAATAATCCTTGCAGTCATGGCAGCCCTTGTTGCCGGGCTGGATATTATCAGGTCCGGCGCCACCTCAACTTTTTTCAGAAATTCCCCCATTAAAATAAGACTCTCTCTGCCACGCCTGTTTAGGGGTCTCTCAAAATCGTCCAGCTCGGTATATTTCCAGCTTGATTTGGCATGTCTGACCAGATAAAGGATTTTCATGATTTATTTCCTCTACCACTTTGTATAGGGATTTTTAATCAGGTTGGCATTGAAATAGCGAGGGTCTCCGGTTACCTCCTCCCCAACCCAATCCGGTTTGGGGAACTCTTGATCTTCGCTCTCCAATTCCACTTCGGCAATGATTAATCCCTGGTTTTCTCCGAAGAATTCGTCAATTTCCCAGATAAGATCTCCTTCCTTTACACTATAACGGTTTTTCTCAATCAGGGGTTTTTCACAGATGTCCAGTAGTGTAATGGCGTCTTGGTAGGGTATTTCATATTCAAATTCCATGCGGGATGCCCCAACCGCAATTCCCTTTACGGTCAAGTAACCTTTATCGCCTATGGTGCGCACACGCACAGTCCTCTCTTTAAAGCTGTTTAAAAAACCCTGGCGACATCTCATTACAGTTTCATGTGGCCAGAAGCCTCCCTTTAACAGGAATTTCCTTTCGATCTCCTTGGCCATAGCATCCTCATAATATGATGTCTTGAACTTTTTAAGAGAGTATAATTTTTTGAACTCTGTCCCATAGGTCTTGATATGCCTTTGAAGCCGTTGATGCTGGCGAGAAGACTGCGACCGGCTCGCGGTGAATTCCCATGTTTTCGATCTGTGCCAGATAAGGAATAAGGTTTTCTAAGACATTGTCAAACGTCGTTGATGCTGTTGCCATAAGTTCCTTGTGCATCTTCTTGTGCATATCGACCATTGAAAAAAAGGTGTAGATTTTTTTGGTATTATAGCCTTTCTTTTTGCAGAAAGATAATAATTGTCTATGGGTGCGCACGGAGAGCGTTGTTGGAATCATGGGGACAAGGATATAGTCCACGGCATTGAATATGTTTTCAGCTAGGATGCTGATGGTAACCGGACAGTCCAGCACGATAAGGTCATATTCACCCTTAAACGGGGTTAAGATTTTCCTCAGCCTTTTTTTTGAACGCCTCAATTTATTAAACGTTATATCCAGATTGCGGAGGGAGAAATCCGCAGGCAGCAGATCCAGTTTCTCATAATCTGTGCCTTTAACATTTTTATAAACCTGCCTGCCTCCTTTAATCAATCCCTTTGCCCCGGACCTAAGTTTGGGTTTTATCCGAAAATAATAGGTTGCGGAACCTTGAGGATCCAGATCGCAGAGGAGGGTTTTAGCGCCTGTCTGTGATGCCAGATAGGACAGATTCACCGCTGCTGCGGTCTTTCCAACACCGCCTTTATTGCTGTATACGGCCAATATTGTCATGAGACACCCTGGATGTTTGTGAGGCGAAAAGTTCCTGGAATAACTCTTTATTTGCCGGGGATGCGAAATCCATAAAGGTCTTGGCAAAGACATCTTTTACTGTCTTTCTTTCTCTGCCCAAGGTTCCAACAAGGCTCCCAATTGCCATAAGTGTTTTATCCGACTGCCCCTTAATCACAGGCAATTCCTTGGTGATCGTTCAAAAGCTGTTCTTCCTGAACACGGAGATCGTTAAAAACCCCTAAGTTGTCCTGTAATTTCTTTAATTGCATAATCAAGGCGTCAATCTTTTTGAAGGGAAACAGACCGGAGAAAAACTCCATCAAATATCGTAATTTTTTACAATGAATTCTTAGAACATGCAGCATCTTGTCATCAGTGTTCTCGCTTATCAGGTTGCCGGCCTTTACAACGCTTTGGTATTTCTTATAAATTCTTTTGCGTGCCAGATCAATTATGTGGACTGCAGCATTTGATTGAGTTGCAGAAGCCGGTTGCGGTTTATTTAAAAATGCCTCCCAGTCGTTTAAAATCTTTGCATATTTTTTAGACTTTAATCCGCGAACGAGTTTCTGTAACGCCTTTGATCGTTTCTTCTTTAGATAGTCAAAAAGTGGATCAATGTCGTCACGCAATAAAGGTGGAAGCTTTGTTTTGTATTTATCCTTATTGAGAAGGTAGACATCCAGATCCCTTAACTCATTGGAGAGGTTGGCCACAAAAGCAAAATTTTTTTTAAAACGATTTGTAATGTTCGACGGGAAGACGTATTTGATCTGGCCTAACGCCGAGTGGGTTCTGCGAATAGCCACACGGAAATCATGAACGAATTCCGTATCAATGTCCTTTTCAATCTTGGTTTCGTTTATCCGTATTATGCGCAATAAAAATCGCAAGATGGATCTGGTTGCATTATCAGCGCGCATATCAGGATCGAGTTGAATGTCAATTTTTGCAGAATAACTACCCGGTTTTCTATCAACAGCCTCCAGTCCTTTAAAATATATATCATCTTCTTTATTCATTGTGAGCCCTGCTTCTTCGAATCGTTTGGCTACCTCTCGAGAATATTTGGGGTATCCCTTAACTGGTTGCAGCCATAAATGAGTCATCAGCGATGGGGCGTTCTTATCACGAGAGGATCGAATTTCTTCATAGGCCAATCGCAGGACTGTTTTTTCATCCTGGTTTAAAATACGATAAGGCGTCGCTCGGGATCGTAACTCAACAAGCTTTAAAAGTGCCCGAACTTCTATTATCGGTGCCAGTTGTTTTTTTAATTCACTATCTGGAAACTCCCATATAAATACGGGTGGAGATGTGATTTCAACGCTGTGTAAAATTTCGTAATTAGTTAGTTTGCGTAAGCACAACTTGTCACCGGACGTGTACAAAACAAGTGATTTGTTGAATAATCGCCAGTCAAACGTATCATAAAATCTGACGATTGCAGCATGATCTGGCTCTTTTTTGATCGCATATTGATCGGCCAATCCGGTGATTAATTGCTGGAGATCATATCCGCTTGGCAGATTGAATTTAATATTCTTGAGCATGATTTGATTTTTATTAGATTCCGTTCATGACGGCCTGTATAAAATTAACTCGTTAGGCCTTGCCCCTTCCCCGCGATTTCCTGTTGGCAAGGTCAATGAACACTTTTTGAGCGGCGCGACATTCCTCGCCTTCCTGCGGATGCCGAAGCACATAACTGCCGTCAGGCTGCATATCCCAGGCCGAATAGTTGTCGTTCTCTAATACGCGCAGGATCTCCTCCAACTCCTGTTTTATCTTGGGATCTGTAACGGGCATGATGCTTTCCATACGACGGTCAAGGTTGCGACGCATCCAGTCGGCCGAACCTATGAAGAATTCCGGTTCACCGCCATTTTCAAAGCGATATATACGGCCGTGTTCCAGGAAACGGCCGAGTGTGCTGAAGATGCGGATGTTCTCAGAAAGCCCTGGGACCCCTGCACGCAGGCAGCACAACCCTCGTACATTGAGGCTGATCGGCACGCCCGCCTGGCTGGCGCGATAGAGTTCGCCAATGATGCGCTCGTCCTGGAGCTGATTCATCTTGGCGCGAATCCCTGAAGGGCGCCCTTCTTGGCAATGTTGGATCTCTCGGTGGATTAAGCTGATGAATCGATCGTACATATTGTGTGGGGCCACCATCAACTTATTGTAGTCTGGAGAAGATATGGCACCGGTTAGTTCATTAAATAGGGTCGCGACATCAGCGCCTAGTTCCGGATCGCAGCTTAGGATGCCCAGGTCTTCATAAAGTCGGGCGGTAACTGTGTGATAATTGCCTGTTCCTACATGGACATAGCGGCGAATACCATCCTCTTCCTCGCGGACGACAAGGGCCAATTTTACATGGGTCTTTAGCCGCTCAACACCATAGGCGACGTGCACCCCCTCCCTCTCCAATAATTTGCCCCATGCTACGTTGGGCTCTTCATCGAAGCGCGCGGTTATCTCTACCAGCACTGCCACTTGCTTGCCATGGCGAGCCGCTTCAACCAGCGCCTGGATGATCGGAGATTGGCTGCTGGTGCGATAAATAGTAAGTTTGATGGCAAGCACCTGAGGATCAACTGCGGCGCACTGCAGAAAACGCAATACGGAAGTGTCAAAGCTGTGGTAAGGATGATGAAGCAGGATATCGCCCCGACAGATCTCAGCGAATATCTCTGAGGGATTGTCGGGGTCTAAACGGCGCAGACGAGGATGGGTCACGGGTTCATGAGGTGGATCGCGCAGTTCCGGGTGACCCTCTACTTGAAATTTCGTCAGGTCCACAAGACCCAACAGGCCATCCGTTTGTTCAAGATCCTCTATGTCGGCATTAAGCTGCTTTGCGAGCCAGCGTTGTAACTTTTTAGGCATTCCTGAGCTAACCTGGAGACGTACCACGCCGGCAAATTTTCGGGCCGTCAGATCGTTTGTTACCATACCGATGAGGGATCCTGGCGCAAGATCGGCTTCAGGATCATCCAGAATACTTTGAGCCCATGGATTATCATCGACCACGCGGTTTAAGCGGAAGAAATAATACTTCACTCGGGAGGCCTTGGGAAATATCACTTTGAGGTTGGATGCGATCACCTGCTCTAAAGGTACATAACCGGAACTTTCGGGAATAGGAATCCACCTAGGGCGGTTTGTCGGCACTTTAATACGCACGAAACGATTGCGTTTTTTCTTCTTTTCCGTCACGATGACCGCGATGTTTATCCCGAGGTTGCTGATTAAGGGGAAGGGATGCGAAACGTCCACGGCTAACGGCGTAAGAATAGGCTCCACTGATTTACGGAAATATCGCTTCATCTGTGCGCGTTGGGTCTTGTTAAGATCCTTATATTCCAAAATAGGGATCCCTGCCTCCGCCAAAGCAGGCCGGAGTTTATCACGCACCAGACGGGAAACAAGGACAGCCTGTCTGTGCAATTCATTCTGGCACGCGCGCAGTTCCTCCGTAGGCGTCAGTCCGCCGTGGGATAGTTTCTTTTTCTTAATCCCACGCTTGAGCCCGCCGATACGTTTCATTGCAAACTCATCATATAGTGTGCCCATAATACCGGCAAATTTGACACGCTCAAGCAGGGGGACGTTAGGGTCTTCTACCAGGGCAAGGACGCGGCGTGCGAAGTTGAGCCAACTTAACTCGCGATTGATGAGGATATCTGGGGAATTACGTTTGATTTCTCCCTCTTTTAGCGCGGATGCGGTTCCTTTTTCCATAAATCCATTTATCCTCCGTTCAATGCAGATAATGGGACTCATGTTAATGAACTGACTCAATGGGGAATGGGAAATATTGAATTGATAATAGTTCACTAATTAAATACTGATTTATCGAATAATACGGATTCCGAATTGAGTTCAGGGCTGTAATCAGATGTGAAATCAAATATTTCCCAGCAATTTTTTGAAATAATAGATCACAGTAGGGTGTAATGTCAACCCTAATTTTCTTATGTATGTTTATAACTCTTTAAAATTTAAACGATTTTCGGATCACCATCCTGAATATGAAGACTCTAATTTTAATTTGATATGATTTTTCAAATTCACTTCCATCTGTGTTGCTTTACTGGTATATTGAGGCAGAACGCATGGCGAAGAAGGATTGGATTGAATGTTGAATTTCCAATATTGAATGATGAATTTCGAAGAGAAGAATAAACTTCAATATTCTAAAGTTCAAAGATTTATTATCAGGATTCCAAAAAAGATTGTATTAGTGTATTCTGTAATAAATGGAGAGATATGCGTTTATGAGCGATCAAACTGCCCAGGTTGAACATATAACATCATCATGGGTCGATGATCTATGGGGCGGGCTGGCTGCCATGCTTGTAGCGCTGCCATCCTCAATAGCCTTCGGTGTCCTCGTATACTCCGCCATGGGGAACGAGTATGTGGGCAGGGGGCCTTGGCCGGGATCATTGGCGCGGCCGCACTCGGCCTCATTGCACCGCTTTTCGGAAGGACAGGAGGACTTATATCGGCCCCCTGCGCGCCGGCGGCAGCGGTCCTGTCCGCATTAGTGGCCGGTCTTCTTGCTGGAAGGTGCCAATGGGTATCAATCCGGCTGATATCCTCCTTTGATGGCCCTGACCGCTTTATTTTCAGCCGGGCTTCAGGTCTTCTACGGGGCCATAGGCGGAGGCCGATTGATCAAGTTTGTCCCTTACCCGGTAGTTAGCGGCTATCTATCCGGGGTCGGGGTCATCATCGCCCTCGGCCAGCTCCCAAAACTGTTCGGTCTGCCGACAGGGACACCGCTTATCCAAGGGTTGATCTCACCGGAACTATGGAAATGGCAGGGGCTAGTCATCGGACTTGTCACCATAGCGGTAATGATAACAACACCCAGGATTACCAGAAAGGTGCCTGCCCCCATCCTTGGCCTTTTGGGCGGGATTCTCGCCTATTTCGTTCTTGCCTCTTTTTCTTCGGGGCTGCTGGAGCTGCAGGGTAATCCCTTCATCATCGGGCCGATCCATACCTCCGGCTCTTTTTTTGAGGCAGTTACGGGTCGGGTGACATCCCTTCTTTCCGTGGACCTTATATCCATCCAGATCATCCTCATCCCTGCCCTTACCCTTTCAGTGCTGCTATCAATCGATACATTGAAGACCTGCGTAGTGCTCGACGCCCTGACACGCAGCAGGCACAAGTCGGATCGCGAGCTTATGGGTCAGGGGATCGGAAACTTTGTATCATTCATGGCCGGCGGTATACCGGGCGCCGGAACAATGGGTCCCACCCTTGTTAATGTGACCAGCGGCGGCCGAACGCCTCGTTCGGGCGTGATTGAGGGCGTACTCGTGGTCATGACCCTTCTCTTGCTGGGCCGACTTGTTGCCTGGGTCCCAATCGGCGCACTGGCAGGCATCCTGCTGGTCATATCCTATCGGATGTTTGACTGGAGGAACATGTTACGGCTGCTGCGCTACCCTGCCGGGCGATTGGACTTTGCCGTGATCGCCGGGGTGATCATTGTCGCCGTCACCGTTGACCTGATCGCTGCTTCCGGGGTTGGTATAGCACTTGCAATTTTATTGTTTATCCGGGATCAGATCAGGGGTTCGGTCATCCGCCGGAAGAGGGGACTGGACCAGGTCTCCTCAAAGACCAGCCGTCTTGAGGCGGAGAGAGAGGTCCTTAGACAGCATGGCGACGAGGCGATCTTTTGTGAACTCCAGGGCAATCTCTTCTTCGGCACCACGGACCAGCTTTTTACGCAACTGGAGACCGATCTTAGGACGAAGCGCTATATTCTCCTCGATATGCGTCGGGTCCAATCGATGGACTACACCGCGGCCCACCTCTTCGAACAGATGCAGGCGCAGCTGGAGGAACGCGGCGGACGTCTCTTGTTCACCGGAATGGCGTCAGGCCTGCATGACCAGCGTGACTTCGAGCGCTATCTGGCGCAGATGGGTGTTGTCAGGGAGGGAGGCGGCGTTATGATCTCTGAGACACTCGACAGCGCACTGGAATGGATGGAGGAGCGTATTTTAGAGGCCTACAACATGGCGATGGAAGATAGCGCGCAACCTCTTGAACTGAAGGACTTTGAACTGTTTCGAAAGTTCGATGAGAAGACGCTTAGCGGCCTGGCCGCCTGTGTAATGGAGGTGTCGGTACCGCAGGGACAGAAGGTCGTCTCCCAGGGTGACCCTGGCGATAAGATCTACCTTGTACGGCGTGGCAGCGTCCGGATCCTGCTGCCCCTGAAGGGGGACACGCAATATCACCTTGCCACAATTGGCCAGGGAGACTTTTTCGGTGAGCTATCGTTTATAGACGGCAGCATCCGTTCGGCAGACGTTGAGGCGAAGGTCCCGACCGATCTCTATGTCCTTTCCCGTTCGCGTTTAAACGAACAGAGCCATGCCGACCCTGTCTTTGGCGTCCAGGTTTTTGCCCGCCTGGCCCTTGCTATTGCAAAACGCCTCCGTCATACCGATGCCGAACTGGAGGCCCTTGAGGAGCGCTAATTAATTTAATTTCAATCCCGTACTCTATGCGGGGCCGGAATGACATTAAAAGAATAAAGTGCACGTTACTCCGGAATAGGGGGGAGAAGACCAAATGGAACTTAAGCTATACATACTGGTTGGAAAAGGTCAGGGAGAATCCTTCAAACTGGTGCCTGGAAAGGAATATACTGTGGGCAGGCATTCAGAAAATGACATAAGAATAGAGGATAACAATATCTCCCGAAATCATTTCAAGATCCAGATTAAAGAAGATAAATATTTTATAACAGACCTCCATAGTAAAAATGGGACCTTTATTGGCGATAGGAAATTAAGCCCGGGTATTGCAACTGAAGTTAGAGAAGGGGTTCCGATAGTGATTGGAATGACTATCATTGGCCTTGGTGAAGTATGCGAATCATGTCTTAAGCCATTTTTAGGTTCTGCTGGGGTTTTTAGCGAAATGAGTGATGAGGGAGATGATATTGAGCTATATAGAGTCAGGAATACTAAAATGAATCTGGAATTTATTTATAACGGCGACTTATTCCCTCATGGAATCTAAAAATCTCAAGGAGATATCCAAAAAATTATTGAATAGTATTTTTAATCTTTTAACAAGGATTGATCGGTGCGTTATTCTATTGGTTGATGATCAAACGGGAGAGATTAGATATATAATATATCGGTCAAGAAAACCTATTGATGATCCCACACAGGTTTATAACAGGGAATTAGTTGAACAGGTCTTGATGATGAATAAACCAGTAATAGTAAAGGATTCAAGTAATATTAAAGATGGAGACGAGAAAATCACCCAATCTTTACAGTTAATGAAAATCCGGTCGGCTATATCAGTGCCAATAGCTGGCTGTTATGGAATTAGAGGCGCAATCTATGTTGACTCGCTTGAAACACCAAATGGATTTCGATCAAGCGATCTTGCCCTTTTACAAGATGTATGCGTTCGAGCTGCCCTTGCGATGGATAATGTGTCATTACAAACGTCTTGATCTCCCCCATTCTCCCCTTCTGCTGGAGAATAAAATGAATGGGAAGGATATATTTTTTAGAAATCTTTCTCCCTTTTTTTGATGCCGGTATCCAGTCAGGCATAGCATTAATCAGACGTATAGCCTCCTGGTCGCATAATCTATGAAGACTCTCTCTTACTATCGCTTCAGAGATCTTGCCGTTTTCATCCACCGTAAATTCAACCACGACCTTCCCCTCAATCCCCAATCTTAAAGCCAGTGCCGGATACCTTAGATTCTCACTTAACCATTTCATCAAGGCATTTATTCCGCCCGGAAATCCCGAACCTACATCCGATACAGTCTCAAGCGCTGCTGCCGCTTGATCTATTGTGGGCATCATTTCATCATCTTTTACCTCTTCCTGGGTTATCTTTGGCGACGCATACTTGACAACGGCCGGTTTTGGAAGCTCAATCTTTTCAATAGGAGGCGGGGCTTTGAGATCCACATAATCGATATAGCCGATTTTCGTTATATTGGTTCCTGATACCATAGTTCCTTTTGCATAAAATAATCTGAGACCAACCATGCCGGATACAAATAGCACAAGAACGATCAAGGCAGCCATTGTTGCATTAAATGGATAGTTGCATCTTAGAATATAGGCGCCATAATCTTTGTGCCTGTAATCAAAAACAAGATCATCCCAACCGATATTTATGCTATTCATGCTTCCTCTATTTTCTTTATATAGGCAGGGGGTCAAATCCCAAATCAAAAGCACAAAACCCTGCTCTCGGTTTGAGAGAGAGGCTTTTGGAGTGATTAATAGTAATTAGTATTAGACTCATTTTTTTGGAATCTATTATATTGTATGGTCTTAATTAATGAAACAATGTATGAAAGTCAAGGAGTAAAGCACGAAACGGAAGAGGAGCCTTCGTTAAGGGCTTCCGTCTTCATCGAGATTACGGCTCGATAAGTCGAGGCGATAGACTTCCTCTCTGTACTTCATTACAAAGTGAAGACTGGTCGGGGCGAGAGGATTTGAACCTCCGACTCCCTGCTCCCAAAGCAGGTGCGCTACCAGGCTGCGCCACGCCCCGATATGTTTATAAATATTACTTTCCATGGATAAATGCAAGGGATAAAGATACAGAAGACAGGAGTCAGGAGCCAGAAGCCATGCATGAGAAGTCAGCTACAACTGACAACTGACAACAAACAATGGACAACGGACAACGACAACGGACAACTGACAATGACAACTGACAACTGACAACGGACAACTGATAATTATATCTTTTTATTGACTTTGAATCCAGGTGATTTTAAAAAGAAACCTTCAGAAAAAAAGTTTGGGGAGATCATGAAAGATATTCAGAATCATGCAGATGATCGAAATATTGATATCGACCAGGTAGGCGTAAAGGGTATCCGTTATCCTATCACTGTGCTTGATAAGAATATGGGAAAACAGCAGACGGTCGGTACCATTAACATGTATGTAAACCTGCCGAGACAGTATAAGGGCACACACATGAGCCGGTTCGTGGAGATACTCAACGAACACAGCAAACTAATCTCACTTCAGAACTTCTCAGATATACTGAGAGAGATGAAAAAACGGTTGAACGCCCAAAGCGCCAATATGGAGATCACATTCCCCTATTTCATTAATAAGAAGGCCCCTGTATCCGGAAGCGAAGGTCTCATGGAATATAAATGCACCTTTAAAGGGTCTTTGGATAAAGGCTAGCGATCTGATAACCGTTATCCATGTCCCTATCTCAACACTGTGCCCCTGCTCAAAGGAGATAAGCGATTTCGGTGCCCATAACCAGCGCGGAGAGGTTACTCTCCAGGTCAGGTTTAAGAAGTTTATCTGGATAGAGGACCTTATCAGTCTTGTGGAGGAATCCGCCTCAAGTGACATCTATTCGGTGCTCAAACGTGAAGACGAAAAATTCGTGACAGAGAGGGCATATGAACACCCTATGTTTGTGGAAGACATCGTGAGAGACATAGCTGAAAAACTGAATGATGACCCTAACATTACCTGGTTTTCAGTAGAGTCAGAAAATTTTGAGTCCATTCATAATCACAATGCTTATGCATATATAGAGAAGCATAAAAATCCCTGATAATGATTTAAAGCAATCAACTGACGACTGACAGAGGTCAACTGAATAATATGGAGACATAAAATGACGAAAGATCTGAAAAAGATGTATCGGACAGTAATGGATGACCATTTTCCGCCGGAGTTTACTATATCATTCGGGAATCAGATGCTTGTCTATCGAAAGAGGAGTTGGATGATCCCTGATGAAAAAACAGGGGAACTCATTGATAAGGGACTACGCTATGGCGAAAACCCGGGACAGGAAGCAGCCCTTTATGAACTTGTCAACGGAAACCTGATGCTGGGCGATTGCAGGTTCATTGAACCGGGGAGGGGCCTTGTTTCCTCCATCCCCGTTGAGGACATGATACAGACAGGAAAACATCCGGGGAAGACAAATCTGACCGATATAGACAACGGCATTAATATAATTAAGTATCTTTCAGACAGGCCGGCGGCCGTGATCGTCAAACACAATAATCCCTGTGGCGTGGCCTATGGCTCAAGCCTTTCCGATGCCTACACAAGGGCCAATATGGCGGACAGGATAGCCGCCTTCGGCGGATGCGCCGTATTTAACCGCGCCTTGGACAAAGAGACCGCTGAGCTGGTATCACAGAACTACCTGGAGGTGGTTGCGGCCCCGGATTTTGAAGAGGGTTCAATCAGCCTCCTGACAAAGAGCGCCAACCTCAGGATAGTGCGGATAAACCGCATCGATGACCTCTCATACTATTCCGAGCGTCAGGTTTGTGGACTTCAAGAGCCTTATTGACGGAGGTATCATAGTTCAGCAGTCTCCGCTCAACAGGATAAAGACACCCGCTGATTTTCTCCCTGCTGTTGTTGAGTATAAGGGAAAGACCTATGCGATTGAAAGAAAACCGACGGAGAAGGATTATGCTGACATGCTCTTTGGATGGCAGGTTGAGCAGGGGATAACCTCCAACTCGGTCATCTATGTCAAAGACGGTGTGACCGTGGGTATAGGCACTGGCGAGCAGGACAGGGTGGGTGTTGCCGAGATCGCGGTCTTCAAGGCCTACACCAAATATGCCGATGCTATCTGTTTCACCCGGTATGGCCTGCCGTACAAAGATCTTGAGCTTATGATTAAAAAGGGAGAAAAGGAAACAGGCATTATTAGATGAAATTGATCATGAAACAAAAGATGCAAGGGGAGGTCTCATCGGTTCAACAATGGTGTCTGACGCATTCTTTCCTTTCAGGGATGGGGTGGATGTTGGCATCAAGGAAGGGATAAATGCCGTTGTACAGCCGGGAGGTTCAATGAGGGATTTTGAGGTCATCGAGGCATGCAACGAGGCCAATCCCCAGGTGACCATGGTTTTTACGGGGCAGAGGGCATTTAAGCATTGATAAAAGAAAGGCGCAGGGCTTAAGGCACAGACAGCCTTTTTGAAGCGCATATTCGGCCTTAAGAAGGGCGCGTCCTTCAGGAGATTTCATCTGAGGGAGGTCCATGACATAGAGATTCGAGACAAGGTCATTTAAGATCTCATAAGACTTCTTTTTGCCGTCGCATGTGTTTTCTCCCACAATCATATCCGTTGACTCGATATAGGGGCACACCTTGCCCAGCTTGAAACCGAAGGCGGACTTGATCAGGGCGCATGTGTTTCTCGGTAAAAGTTTTTCTACCTCTTCGACGGCAACATCGGCCCCTGTACAGAGGCCAACGAGCGTGGCATCTGCTGCCCTTACAATCTCTTCAGGCACGAAGACACAGAAGGAGCCGATCACCTTTCTCCCGGCCGCCTTTTCATCTATGAGTTCCTTGACACGAAGCCCATGGACTTCCCTGATGACAAAATCAAAATATTCCATACCCTTGGGCCGACCTTCCTGGGTCATATAGATGTCCTTGTAACCTCTAGATCAGAGTTAAGAAATTATGTTTACTGTGACACCATCGAAACCACGGTTGATCAATCCGGCAGGCGAGACCCACGCCATCCCGCTACAAGCGGGGCGGCTAAATTTGGATTGACATACAATGCTATATTCTCTATCCTCCGTTCATCAAAAAGCGCGTTCTTATCAACTATCTTCTTACCAGTGGAGGCAAAGAAAGCCATGAAGATCTGGATGGGAATCCTGCTCTTCACCGCGATGCTAACATTGAGCGGCTGTTTTGAAATGCCGTCGGTGTACCCGCTATATACCGACCAGACAGCAGTAGCCGAACCAAGGCTGGTGGGCGCCTGGCAGACCAAGGACGGCAAGGAACAAATGTTCGTGAACCTGACGGGCGACCGCGAGTACCGACTCGCCTATATCGACGACAAAGGCGAAGCGTCGCTGTATAAATTGCGAGTGGTAAAGCTGGGCGAGACATCGGTGGCGGACATGATGGCGGTCAAGGACGACGCCGGTATTCCTGCGCATCATTTCCTGGCGCTGTCCTTCGACGGCGCGGCGCTGAAAATGTGGTTCCTGGATTCGAGCTCGTTGCGGGAGAAGGCGGGCAAAGAGGGTCTGGCTTACGTGCGTGGCAAGAAAGACGAGGTGGTGTTGACGGCGCCGACGGCGTCGCTTACTGCGTTCCTCAAGAAGAACCTCGCGGACGAGATGAAGAAGAACGCCGATGAGGAGTTTCTTGCCTTGAAGTAAACGGGTAAACTCTGCTGGATGAGCGGCAGATCCACCCTCTCGCTTCTAGGCCTCGGCCTGGTCGGACTCGCTGGGTGGAAAATGAGGCGAAATTAGGCTGATAGGCAAGCACCAATTTATCAAGAAGGCTCACCTTTTTATACGGCATAGACTATTCAACCTCCCAAATCCCAGCTTCCGATAACCTGTCGAGAGCCCTTCGGCATTGTGAGCTCAGGGCCGAAAGGCCTCAAGGTCGAGCGAATGGCTATATGTAGACCCGGAGTATCTCTCCGAGCCGGAGGCTGGAGTCATATACCGCCTGATTTCTAAAAGTATAAGATGGGTCGAATGTATAAGTTTGTTCAGATTTCCTCTATCTTCAGCCTTTCTGTTAAAATCATGCAATGAGAAATTCTCTATGCTCCGTTCATCAAAAAACGCGTTCTTATCAACTCAACTTTTCTCCGATCCCTCATCGCCTCAACAACAGACGGCAGCATGGTGACATCACGGACTGATTTTTTCTGGAGATTTGACTATAGGATTGTTGACATTTTGTTCTGATGTAATTACAATGTGCTTACATATTATTTAAGGAGATAGAAGATCGATGAGAGCAAGCATAATAAAAATAGGCAATTCCCAGGGGATCCGTATCCCAAAACCATTGCTTGACCAAACCGGGATTACAAATGACGTTGAGCTGGAGGTAGAAAAATCTCAGATCATCATCCGGCCAATCTCAAGCCCGAGGGCAGGATGGGATAATGCCTTCAAGGCAATGTCTAAGAACGGGGATGACGATTTATTGGATGGCAATGAAATCATATCACATTCCTGGGATGAAGAAGAATGGCAATGGAAATAAAACGATTCGATGTATGCCTGGCAAATCTCGACCCCACTATTGGTTTTGAGATTAAAAAGACACGCCCTTGTTTGATCATTTCACCGGATGAAATGAATACGCATATCCGCACCGTTATAGTTGCCCCCATGACGACAACGGGAAAAGATTACCCAACGAGGGTTGCATGTCACTTTAAAAATAAAAAGGGCCAGATAGTTTTAGATCAGATACGGACAATAGATAAGACACGACTTATAAAAAACCTTGGCATTATCGGCTCAGAGACCCAATTGAAAGTTATTTCCGTATTACAAAGGCTATTTGCATTCTAATCTCTATGGGATTATTCCCCGAAGCTTGCTTCGTTCATTTGAATTTTAGATACCCCGTAGCTTGCTGCGGGGTAGTTCATTTATTTTTTCATTTTTTGTTATCCTGTTCATCAAAAAGCGCGTTCTTATCAACTCAACTCAACTATTTCAACTCAAAGTGTCTCACCAGCAGGTCGGCAAGCCCTGTTACATCATCGAGGCCCAAGACAGGTACCCCTGTCTCCAGACTCGAGTTGGTCATAACAGCTATAAGGCCGGGATCCTTAAGAAATAAGGGGGAGTCATGGAGTTCCGGCCTGAATATCTCAACCTTGGGCAGATCTTCTTCCTTATATCCCTCGACCAGGATAATATCCATTTCATTTAAAAAGGGTATCAGTTCATCAGGTCTATAGTCATGGTCCACATCCATGACAAGGCCTATTCGGGTCGGGGAGGAAATAACTGTCTTTTCAGCGCCGGCCTTTTTATGTCGCCAGCTATCCTTGCCTGGATGGTCAATATCAAAATCCCCGTGGTGATGCTTAATGGTCCCCACCCTTAATCCTCTTTTTTTAAATTCAGGGATCAGCCTCTCCAGGAGGGAGGTCTTTCCTGATCCGGATCTTCCCGCGATGATGACAAGGGGAGGATGTTGGTTATCCATTCTGTTTCTGCTCTATCTGAAAAATAGACTTGAATATCTTGTCATCCGCCTTCAGACATTCTTTTTTCAGCATATTATATTTTTCCAGGAGCTCCTTACCTTCTTTTGTCAGGCGTGAGCCCGATTTTCTATCCGTATGGAGTATCTTCATATTCATATGGGCCTCCGTAGCCTTTATTTTACTCCATACACCCTTGTAGGACATCTTCATTATCCTGGCCGTCCGGTTAAGTGACCCTGTCCTTTCTATTGTTTCAAGGATCTCTTTTCGTCCTTCGCCTATGATGATCTCATTATTTTCATCTACAATCCATTGTTTTGAAAGAAGTCTAAGGGGTCCCATATTCATTCACCTCCATCCATAATTGCCCGCTTTTGGACGGGTCATATCCTCCCAGGGCATTAACCCTTTCACGGAAGTTCCGTGAGCTGATTGTATCCAGGACTGCCTGGATATTCGGATTTTTTAATAGGGAGGATGGAATAATCAGGTCGTACTGTTCCTTTTCCATTGAAATAAATCCCAGATCAAGGGCCTTTGCTGCGGCAAAGATGCCCATGCCACAATCAGCTGCCCCGCTCAGGACATCAACGGCAACGGCCATGTGCGAATATTCTTCGCGATCATAACCCTTTATGAAATCAGGGTTGATTCCGGACCGCTCAAGGATGTAATCAAGGAGTATCCGTGTCCCTGATCCTGCCTGACGATTAATAATGGTGATATCGTCTCTTATGAGGTCATGGATGCCTTTTATGTCTTTCGGATTATACTTGGGGACAATCAAGCCCTGATCTCTCATGACCAGGTGAAAGACACTTACCTTGAGGCCTCTAAGATATCTCCTTATGTATGATATGTTGTATTCCCCAGATGCCGTATCAAGTAGATGAGCCCCTGACAGATGGCATACCCCCTTTTTCAGGGCAATAAGCCCGCCCAGGCTGCCTACATTACCTGAAGAGATTCGTATGTTGCGGCCCCCGTGCCTTATCTCATCAGCAAGTATCTCTAATGTGATATCGTGGCTCCCGATAATGACAACGGTATTCAGAAGGGCTTCATCGTCAACAAGGAGTTCGGCATCAATATCTTCATCCTGTGAGACCCCTTCCACGCCGGGAGGGATCCTCAAGATACCTTCAGCCCTTGTAAGGGTAGTGATCGATCCCGCAGCCCTGGCCAAGGGAGTTGCTATTGCTTGATCGCCGACCTTGCCGATATTTACCCTGATAAATTCCTCTGTCCCTAATTTTGACGGGATATCCCTGGATGGTTTGACAACTATAGTTCTGGCCTTGGGGGGAGTCATGCCCTGGAGGCCGAACAGCAATGGTTTCGCAAATTGTTCAAATGACAGGACGGCCGAGACGGCATAACCGGGGACGCCGATAGCCGGTTTGCCGTTAACAACGCCCAGGACAGTGGGTTTCCCCGGCATCATGGCAACGCCATGCACAAGGACCTCCCCCTTCTCCCTGATGATATCGGCGGTATAGTCTTTTGAGCCTGCTGAGGAACCGGCATTAATAATAATCAGGTCCGCGTCAGAACCGGCCGCCTTCATCAGGCTATCCTGTATATCCTTTTCAACGTCAGGGACAATATCATAGACAACAGGTATTGCGTGGCACTCCCTGGTCAGGGCTGTAAGGGTAATGGAGTTTGATTCAATGATACGGGTTTTTAACTGACCAAAGTCCTTTATACCCCTGTGATGTACAAGTTCTGTGCCGGTTGGGATAATGGCCGCCACAGGTTTCTTCCATACCCTGATAGAGAAGACACCGGCCGATATAAGGGCGCCCATATCATAGGGACGAACAAGATGGTTTTGCGGGAAGAGGAGTTGCGTGGCGACTATGTCCTCGCCCACTTTTCTTATGTGTTGCCATGGATAGGCAGATGAGCGGATCTCAACAGTCTCTTGATCCTGCTGATGCAGTTTTTCGACCATGATAACGGCGTTAAAGCCTTCAGGCAGGGCCTGCCCCGTGTTTATCCATATGGCGTTTTTCCCTATCCTGAGAGACCGGGGGGACTTTTCACTGGTCCCGTAAGTCTCTTCGGCCCTGACGGCAATGCCATCCATGGCGGCGGAGTGATAGGTAGGTGAAGATATCTTTGCAAATACAGGTTCCGAGGTCACCCGTCCCAGGGCATCTTCAATACTGATCTCCTCGGGAAGGGTCCTTCTGTTACGCCAGACCTTTGAAAAGATATCCCGCGCCTCTTCGAGGCCCTTCATTGACAAATAGACATGTCTTTTCATCAGGCACCTGCCTCTATCATGAATAGCCCTTAAAAAGCATTACCTTTACTGCCTGTCCCTTATAAAGGCCCTCTGTATTCCTGTCTATCTTTAATAGACTATGGGCCTCAACCAGGGTGGATATCAGCCCAGATTTGCCGAAGATCGGTTCAGCGAATAACCGCCCGTCTCTTTTTTCAAGTCTTACCCTGATATAATCATCCCTGCCGCTTGCTGATTCTATATTCTGGGTGAGTTCGGCATCCATATAAAAATGGGTGTCCTCAAAGGCATTAATATCACCTGACAACCTTGATAAAAACGGGGTCAGGAAGATTTCAGCAACTACCAGGGCAGAGGCGGCATGTCCCGGCAGGCCGAACACGGCCTTGCTGCCGATCCTCGCGATTATTGTGGGTTTTCCTGGACTTATTGATATGCCATGGACAAGTATTTCCACGTCATCAAAGGACTCCAGGACCTTTACAGTCATATCCCTTGTCCCAATGGAACTGCCACCGGATATCCACAGGGTGTCGGCAATATCAAGGCCCCTTTTAACCATCTCCCTCAGGATGGCGAAGTTGTCTTTGCATAGCCCCAAGTTGATGGGTATTGCCCCGGCCTGGCGGCAGAAGGCGGTCAATGTATAACTGTTTATATCACGCACCTGGCCTGGCATGGGCCTTTGATCAATCGGGACGATCTCATCACCAGTGGGGATGATTGCGACCCTTGCCCTTTTGTAGACTGAGACTGCGGATATGCCAAGCCCTGCTAGGAGACCGAGGTCCTGAGGCCTCAGACAGGACGCCTTTTTCAAATATCATTACGCCTTTTCTGAAATCATCGCCGGTATTGATAACATTCTCCAGTGGAGATACGGCACGGCTGATCTCTATGGTCTTATCATCCAGGGGATGAGAGTATTCAACCATGACTACCGCATCCGCACCCTCAGGCATCATCCCTCCGGTGGGTATCCTGACTGCCTTGCCCGGACCAACCGATATCTCAGGGGTCCTGCCGATGAGTATCTCCCCTGCGAGTTCCAGAGATGCGGGAAGCCCTTCTGTGGCGCCAAAGGTGTCTCTTGCCCTGACCGCGTAACCGTCCATCGAAGACCTGGGAAACTCGGGGAGGTCCTCTTGACTAACGATCTTTTGACTGAGGACACGGTTGATGGAGTCTTCAAGGGACACGGTCTCCTCTCCCAGTGGAGAGAAACTCTTAAGAATTTCAAGGACTTCTTCGGCTGTCTTGACCTTAAAAAACAAGATTTCTCCTTTTATATATATTCTCACGGTTGTCCCGTTAGGATTTTGCATAAAGATTTAAGTGCAGGTATGTCCCACGGGGGTCTCTTTTCAGAGGCGAAGAAATAATTTGCAAGGAACCGGCATAAGGATGTCGTCAGGCGGGCGGCGGAGTTCCGGGTAGATAGCTACCCCTCCTTTGTGGGTAATTTGCTGGAAGCCCTCCGCCCGCCTTTGCTACGAGTTATGCAAAATACCGGGCACTGTACTATTTCGCCTCTGAAAAGAGACCCCCATGGGACATTAGATCAATATTAGACGCAAAATCCTAACCGGATACTGCCAATACATATTTCCACATTGCTTCACAATCTCTTTGTAATGATCATGGATTATATCATTTGTGACCTAACATGGGGCAAAAAAAAGGAGTCAGAAGCCAGGAGACAGGAGACAAAACTCATCATTCAAAATTGGACATTCAACATTCAATTCCTCTGCGCGATGAGCTATGAGCTTCTTTATCTTTTCGCTCGACACCTGGACCCCTTGAATCCTTGAACCCTCATGTAATTTATTCCTTATCAGCCAATGCCGCTATACCTGGCAGGATCTTGCCTTCAAGGTATTCAAGGGATGCGCCGCCGCCTGTAGAGATATGAGAAATCCTGTCTTTAACCCCGAATTTTTCTGCTGCCGCGGCGCTGTCCCCGCCTCCCACAACAGAAACGGCGGAAGACCCTGCGATGGCCTCGGCAATCCTTTTTGTCCCCTCTGAGAACTGATCCCTTTCAAATATCCCCATCGGGCCGTTCCAGACAATTGTCTTTGCCTTTTTCAGCCTGTCAGAAAAAAGGGCTACGGTCTTTGGACCTATATCGACGCCCATATATCCCTCTTCAATCTCGGCATCACGGGTTGTCTTTATCTGTTTCGGGGCCTCGATATTATCACATTCAACATGGTCAACCGGCAGGAGCAATTCTACGCCCCTTGAGCTTGCCTTATCCAGTATGGTCCTGGCCGTATCAGCCACATCCTGTTCATATCGAGATGAGCCTATCTTTGTCCCCTTCTGTTTAAGGAAGGTATAGGCCATTGCCCCTCCGATAAGGATGATATCCGCCTTTGAGAGCATATTTTCTATCATAGGGATCTTATCCGATACCTTGGCCCCTCCCAGGACCAGGACAAAGGGTCTTTCAGGGGCCTGGTTTATCTTTTCAAAATATTTGATCTCCTTTTCAACCAGGAACCCTGCAACAGAGGGGAGGAAGTGGGTTACGCCCTCAGTGGATGCATGGGCCCTGTGGCAGGTGCCGAAGGCATCATTGACAAAGATGTCCGCGAGGCCGGACAACTTTTTTGCGAATTCAGGATTATTCTTTTCCTCTTCCTTATGGAAGCGCAGATTCTCAAGCAAAATAATATCTCCGGACCCCATCCCGCTGACTGCCTTTTCAACCTCCAGCCCCGATGCAGTCATCCAGTTTTTTAACAGGCCTTTTCAGGAGCTCTTCCAACCGTTTTCCAACAGGGGTGAGTCTGAAGGCATCCGTTACCTCGCCCCTTGGGCCTGCCCAGATGGCTCATGAGTATCAGCTTGGCTCCTTTATCTAAGGCATATTCAATCGTTGGCAGGGTTTCACGTATCCTGTTATCATCTGTAATATTGCCGTTTTCATCAAGGGGGACGTTAAAATCCACCCTCATCAACAGCCTTTTTCCTTTTATATCTATATCTCTTATACCCTTTTTACGCATCTCATGCCTCCTGTTTCAAAATGGGATTAGCAGGGCCTAGTTTGATAGCCTATCAGTCATTTATGGGTTCCAGAATGATCTTATGCTCCACCAGAGAAAGCCTTTTTAACCTGGCCCTGACCCTCTTTTCTTCTCCAAAGATGTTAATAAGCCTTATCTCACCATTCCCTGATTCAAATTGATCAACTCCCTCAAGGAGCTTTTCTTCCTTTCCATCCTTTAAAAAGTAGGCTGTTGCCTCACACATGACTATAATCCCTTTCCTGAAGCGCCTTTGATGATAGCGCACCCTGTTCCAACAACCTGACAATCTACAGAAGAACTCCAATTACATTAGCGTTGCGTCTGGATCCGAATACATATATATTTATTGATACATAGCCCTTTGTGAAGACGGACAACATCTTTTATATTCCAATATATCGCGATAAATCGCAAGGCAATTTAATAGACAGCAATTGGTTTTTTAACTCGTCAGATCGTATTAGGGATCATTTATTGGTATGCTGCTTTACTGGATACTTATCGCCTTCATATCCTATATTATTGGTTCTATCCCCTTTGGAGTATTGATAAGCCGGGGCATTGCCCATATTGATATCACACGGAGGGGGAGCGGCAATATCGGCGCAACCAATGTTGCGAGAGAACTGGGATTAAAATGGGGGCTCGTTACGCTCGTCCTTGATCTTTTAAAGGGATTAATGCCGATTTACATCTTCTATCAATATTTAAACCCTTCCTCAGGGACTGCAATTATTATCGTGTCTTTATCCACCCTGCTTGGTCACCAATACTCTTTATTTAAAAGGTTCCATGGAGGAAAAGGGGTAGCCACCTCTTTAGGGATATTTCTTGTGCTGGCACCTCTTTCCGCAACCATAGCCTTATCCGTTTTTATCATTATAGTCTATGTGTCAGATTTCGTTTCTCTTGGTTCCATGATAGCAGTCTGTTCCATGTCACTGATCCTATTTCTCTCCGGAGGGTCGAGATATCTGATCTTCACCTCTTTGATAATGGCAGCCCTGATATGTTTCAAGCACAAAGAAAATATCGGTAGGCTTTTAAGCGGGGAAGAGAGGAGATGGAGAAAAGGGCCGCGTTAAGTCAAGAGATCAAGAAGGCGTCCTAATTCCTCATCAGAATAGAAATAGATATTGATATATCCTTTTTTCCCGCTCTTTTTGATTGATACCTTTGTCCCCAATACCCTTTTTAGATTGTCAGCAAGGGATTGAAGGTAATATTTCTCTTCAGATCTATTCTCTTTTGAACTTCTTGCGGGGCGGTCTTTCTTAATAAGATCCTCTGTCTGCCTGACCGAAAGCCCTTTTTTTAAGATTATATCCCTGACTCGAATCTGATCGCTCGCGCTCTTCATCCCGGCCAGGACCCGCGCGTGACCCATGGAAAGGCTGCCATCGACAATATTCTGCTGAATGGCCTTGGGCAGGGTTAATAATCTTAAAAGATTTGTAATCGTGGATCGTTCTTTGCTCACCCTTTTTGCAAGGACCTCCTGGGTCGTATTAGAGATCTCCAGCCATCTTTTATAGGCACTGGCCTCCTCTATGGGATTCAGATCTTTTCTGTGGATGTTTTCGATAATGGTCAGCTCAAGGGAATCAATTGGGGTAGTTTCTCGTACCACAACGGGAATCCTTGTTAATCCTGCCTTTTGAGCGGCCCTCCAGCGCCGCTCACCTGCAATAAGACGATAGCCTTTTTCTGCCTTGCTTACAATGACAGGCGTGATAATTCCTTTTTCCTTTACTGATTGTACCAGATCTTTTAGGGCGTCATTATCGAAGACCTGGCGGGGCTGTAAGGGATTTGGCTCGATTGATTCGATAGGGCACTGAAAATAATTTCCCCCTTCCGCTTCAAACTCATCCGCTTCTGGAATCAGGGCCGATAATCCCTTTCCCAATGCCTTTCGTTTAGTCATTGTCAACCTCCCCGGCTGATAACTTCCTTTGCCAATTTAAGGTAACTCTGGGCACCTTTGGAGTTTACGTCATATAGAATGATGGGTTTCCCATGGCTCGGCGCTTCGCTCAACCGAACATTACGTGGGATGATAGTATTAAAGATCGTTCTTTTGAAATGTCTTCGAACCTCTTCCTCCACCTGCGAGGAGAGATTATTACGGGAATCATACATGGTTAATACTATCCCGACAATCTTTAGGCTAGGATTAAGGCCTTTTTTGACGGCCTTAAGTGTATTTAAAAGTTGACTCAAACCTTCAAGGGCGTAATACTCACACTGAAGAGGGACCAAAACAAAATCAGCTGCCGTAATGGCGTTCAAGGTCAGAAACCCCAGGGAAGGAGGGCAATCTAAAAAGATATAATCATATCTATTTTTAACCTCCACAAGGCTCTTTTTTAAAAGAAACTCCCTGTTACTCTCATTATACATCTCTATTTCCGCCCCGATCAAAGCCCTCGTGGCCCCTATGAGGGACAATCTCGACACGCAGGTTTCAATGATAACATTCTTCTCAGGTTCAGAACCGAGCATGAAATCATAAAGACCTGCTTGTAACTCCAATTTATCTATTCCCAGACCTGTGGTGGCGTTTCCCTGGGGATCGCAGTCAATAAGCAGAGATTTTTTTCCCGAAGCCGCGATAGATGCCGCCAGATTTACCGCTGTTGTAGTTTTTCCTACACCGCCTTTCTGGTTTGAAATAGAGATGATCCACCCCATGTCTTAACCCTGTCCCTCGGAACGTTATATCTATATGTATTAAATGACAGCCCTATTTCTGGTCTGTCATTGTCTCCAACATCAGACATAGCCAACGGGATAATCAGATAACACATTAGCTGATCTTTGAAAAGGAAATTTCATGTTTCACGTGGAACATTAAGGCTGTGATATGCTATAACATATTAATATTAAAAGACTTTTTAAGTTCTTGAAGACGTCGATTTTAAAATCTAATCTTTATGAGGGCATTGTTCGCTTAGATTTTATATAATAAATTAATCTGTTCGGAAGCCTTCCGCCCGCCATACTACCTATTCGGGCAAAAACCCAGCAAGGGAACAATTCGTCTCTGAAAAGAGATCCCCATGGTACATTAAAGCAATATTAATATTAAATCCTAACCGGACGATAGGGTCTTTAAAGAATAGTAACAAGGGAAGGAACAATATCATTATGAAACAGGTGGCTTCAAAAAACATTATTGCTGCGGAAAAGATAGCTCTATCAATCTATCAAGCAGTTGTGAGATGGAGATACCGGCCGCCTTGGCAGCGAGGGGTACAAGGCTGTTCTCGGTCATTCCAGGAATCGTGTTTATCTCTAAAACATATACATCTTCTCCCTTTATGATCATATCAATTCTGCTCCAAGTCCTGCATTTTAGGGCTTTATGGGCCTTTTTTGCACAATCTTCCACCTTCACCTTCAGGGCCGTTGGCAGCCTTGCCGGACAGATCTCCTTTGTAACTCCTGCAGTATATTTCGCTTTGTAATCAAAAAACTCATGTCCTTGCTCAGGCACGATTTCCACTATTGGCAGCGTTTCAAGTTCTTTTTCCCCGATAACACAGCAAGTGACCTCTCGCCCCTGAATATGACTCTCTACCATAACTTCTTGATTGTACAGAAATGCCATCTTGATTCCTTCTATAAGATCATCTCTGTTATGGCAGATCGAAACACCCAGGCTGGAGCCTTCCGCTACAGGTTTTACGACCGTTGATGGACCGATCCTGTCCATAATCTGATCCACGGAGAATTCCTTATCCTTAGAAATCATCTCGTCTTTTATTACATTCAGGCCCGCGTTCTTGAATATATCCTTCGCGACCTTTTTATTAAAGGCCATGGCACTGGTTAATACGCCTGAACCGACAAAAGGTATGCCCAATAGATCAAGGAGTCCTTGAATTCTGCCGTCTTCACCAAATTTCCCATGGAGTAATATAAAGGCCAGGTCAATGCCTTTCCTGGCCTTTATCAGGGATTCCAAATCATCGCGAGGATCGTACCTGGTCACATTATATCTGTTTTTATCAAGCGCCCTGTAAACGGCATCACCGCTCTTAATCGAAATATCTCTCTCCCCAGACCAGCCTCCAGCCAGGAGGGCGATCTCTATTTTTTTATTTTTATACTGGTTCATTTTTTAAAAAATTTTTTTATTATTTTTTTTCATTCATATCTAATTGAATCTCGAAATACAATGATAAAATTATTAACCCCTTGACTTTTATGGATGTTCGTTCAAATGCAAAAAAATTATCTAATCTTATTGTAAACCCCATATTTAAAAAAAGGTTGAAAAATGCAGAGAAAAAAATGAAAAACGCCGAAATATGCAAAAAAATACAGAAAAGAAGAGATATAAAAATGTGGATATAATTATACACTCCAAGCCAATTCAAGGGAAGTTTGTGAATTCAAAGATAAAATCTAATTTTTAAAATCACCGCTTTCCATAGGCCTTTTCATCTTCATCTTTTTTTTATCTTCTGCTTACAGACACTTATCATGTGTCAAGAATTTAAATGGTGCTAACTCATTCCCCTTATACATCAGTTTTGACACCTTTCATGATTTTTTAGATAAAGGCCATCAAGAAATTACGATGAAGATTAGGAAGAGGAATAAGATTATTTTATTTGTGGTTGTCGGAGTCAAGCATGAGCAGTAGATGGGAGGAAGTTAAAAGCCATATCAAAGAAAAACTTCCCGAAAACAGCTTTTCATTATGGATCAATCCCATTACATTACTGGATGAAAGCGAAGACGCCCTTGTCCTCGGTTGTCCCAACAAGTTCTCCCTGAATTGGATTATGGAGAACTATATGGGTATCATGGAAGAAAAATTAGGCGATATGGGCAATAACAATTATAAGATTGTGCTCGAGGTCAGACCCCCTGAAAAAAGGGAGGTTGTGCCTAATTTATTAGAAAAATCCAGGCAGTTAATCCTCCCAAACATTGATTCAAACAGGATGAATGGAAGAAGGACATTCAATAAGGAATTCACATTTGACCGATTTGTTGTGGGAGAATGTAATGAATTTGCCTATTCCGCCTCCAAGGCCTTGGCCATGGGTGAAACCTGGTCCTATGACTCTCTTTTTATTCTAGCCAATACAGGATTAGGAAAAAGTCACCTCTCCCAATCCATCGGCCATGCTATTTTGGAGAATACTCCTAATATAAGGGCATATTATATCACTGCAGAGGATTTTGTTAATGAGATGGTCTTTGCACTGAAACATAACCGTATAGAAGAGTTTAAAAACAGATACCGTCGATCATGTGATGTGCTTCTTCTGGAGGAAGTCCATTTTTTAAGTGGAAAAGAGAAAACGCAGCAGGAACTGGGATATACACTAGATATACTGGCAAATGACGGGAAAGAAGATTATCTTTACCAGCGCCCTTTTACCGAAAGATATTCCTAACATGTCAAAAGAGCTTTCATCACGTCTTACGTCCGGTATCATTACGACACTTGGAAGGCCTGATTATGAGACCAGGGTAAAAATAATTGAAAAAAAATCATCAGAGCATAATTTACGCCTCCCTGATGATATAACGCACCTCTTTGCGGAATATCTCACTCGTGATATCCGCCAGATTGAAAGCGCGATCAGATGTCTCAGGGCTAAATCAGAACTTCTGAAGGCCAAGATAGATCTGTCTCTTGCCAAAGAGGTTATCAAGTGCCATGTAACGGAACAGAATCAGGTCTCTATCGACGATATTAAGAAAGTTATATGTCAGTATTTCAAGGTCGATCCCACGACACTTCAATCAAAGTCTAGAAAAAAGATCTATTCTTATCCACGAAATATATACGTATATCTTTGCCGAAATTATAGTAGCGCAACCCTAGAAGAGATCGGCAGATCCATAAATCGGAATCATTCAACTATTGTTTATTCATCTGAAGTTATCGAACGGAAAATCAGGCTTGATAACAGAACCAAAAATCAGATAAATTTTCTCAAAGAAAAAATAAAGGAGATGACGCATTGACAGACCATAATTGGATATTTTCTTTACGCAATACAATCCTCAAGTCTCTTATTGTCCTCTTTGGCTTAATTATCGCCTATATCATTTTCATTGGCCTGATCTCCATAAATGTGGGATTTACTCACCTACAACAGGATGGTTTTTGGGTGCCGATCCTGGCCGGATTTATCTCTATCGGGGTGTGTCTGTGGCTCTTTATAAGTTTTTCGAGGGTTGTAATCGATCGAATGAAAGATAAAGATATCATAGACAATATATAGAAAGTCGTAACTTTCCACTTCTCCATCTTTTAAATATCACCCTTAATATTTTCTATTCTTGTCCTGTTTAACAAGTTTTTACCATATCCTCTTTTTTATAAAATATCCACAGAAACTCTTCTTCCATTGGGGATAGATTGAATCTCGTTGATGCCTCCTGGATAAGCGTTGATATGCCCTTATTCTTATCCTCATCTCTTCTCCCGGATATCCATTTTATGGCTTGCCTGACCTTTTCTCCCTTTGGTTGAATAGTCGCCATTCAACTTCTCCTTATTATGGATGATTAATAAGTCAAGGTTATATCAAGACTTTATTAGTAACAGTGGCACCTCGTTAAAACTAGGCATGAATTAGAGCCGAGTGACAGTATTATAGATGGATCATAAATCTGTCAGATGATCAATAAAAAAATTATTGACAAGAATTTTTTTTAATGGAGATCATCCATTTATAAATTGGTAAAAAAAGATGATATTTGGCATTTGGGGCGTTATTGAAGGGTAGTAGACTGTAAAAATGGATGATATCAGGAATACAGATAGATACCTTGTCGATAATGAGACATTTATCGACCTTATGAGGATCGCGCAGGAAAATATCGATATCAAGGAAAGGTTAATAGTTATCCTGAAGCTCGACAGGTTTAATAGGCATTCCATTTTAAACACATGGCTGAGGGATTTGAAGCTTCAAGGCGCCCCAAAGGGGTTAATAGAGGCGCTTTCCGCTTTTCTGGATGATGGCATTGCGGAAAAGGCATTGGAGGTTATTGAATCTAAGGCCTGATAATGTCGTCAGCAAAAAAGATTATGCCTTGCATGATAATTTTTTCAAATAGATGCCCTGAGGATCAACCCTATCATTCCTTCTCCTGGATTGATTTTTTAATTCTTTTTCGGATCACGACATATCCTGCAATAACAAAGATAATCCCTATGATGAATACGACGTCATTATCCGTGATCATGCCATAGGATACTGCCGCCAGCCCAATAAGACAAAGGAGAATGATTACAATTTTTTCCTTCATAGTGATGGAAGGTCCTTTCCATGCAAGTGTCGATTTCCCCATCTGATGCGGCTGTGGCGGGAGAATCGCTAGACAACCAGCTGTGTAATCCCTTTCTGTTTTATGGCCTCTCTTATCTCCGTTAACGCCTTTTTTTGGATGCAGAAATCTATGAAATCCTCTTCCAGGTCAAGAGCCAGGGAGATCCACGCAGTTGTACTTAGACCCTGTTTGGTTTCAAACATGATCCTGCTTTTATGATATGTAAAGAGTTCATCCCTTGTCATCGGGATTCCGTCCTTTGCCTCCTGTGGATCAATATTCTTGAGGCCTCTTTCTCCATAAATATCTTTTAATAAGTGCCTGTACAGGGAGACATGCGCTTCATCGGACAGGCCGTGTCTTATGAAAAAAATTCAGGAGATCTTCAGCCCGGCACTTGAATGATGCGTGACATCCAGGATTCTTCCCCTCAGAAGATAATCAAAGTTCCGGGCAAAATGTTCTTCCAGATCATTTTTACGATTGCTTATTTTGGCCGGCATCGGAACTTCTATGAATTGCCCTGAATAGGCACCTACCAATGCACGCGTATTCTTTATGGGCATCAGGTATTAGATCATCGGGAAGGTGTTTCCTGGATCCGGCACCTATAGACAAAGAGGCATGGATTGCGTTTATCTTTTTCTCTTCATCTCCTCTTATTAACCAGCTATTCCATATATGATGCCCTATCTCATGGATAAAATCCTGGGCGCCTTTTATGCTGATCGTCCTGCTTAAAGGATCATAATAGCTGCCTGTGCCGTCGTTATACTTAATGGTGATACTGTCCTTTAACAGCCTGTGTAAAACAAGGTCTGGTATGATCCTTATTACCACCTTGGTTTCGATCCATAGTTTCGGAGATGATATGCTGTTTCTGGGAGGTCGGATCCGTAATTTCAGAGATCAATATTTCAGAATGGATAGGCCGTTTCGGATATCTTTTTCTATATTCCTTGGCCAGGATATGGAGAGGAGAAGGACGATTTGAAGAAAATATAGTATAATCAGTTTGTGATCCTCCTTTGATTTTTTTTAAAAGCATGTCTGCCGGGTTATTGTAGTTGCTTTGCTGTTTCATGTCTTATTGATCACTCCCTCAACCGGGTTATCTTCATCTGCCCCCGGATACGGATGATGTCCTCCGCATTTGGAGGGAACGGATAATTGCGCATATCAGGCCCCGGCCTGGAATTGGCAAAAGGCCGGTTGCAGGCAACTTCTCCGTCATATCCCTCGCATCCGCTCGTCCGGAAGGGCTCTCCTGAATTGATTATCTCATCAAGCTCAACAGCGGGCAATCCGAAACTTGTTATCTCTTCTTGGTCATTAAAGGCGAATCGGTCCATACTGCTGATCTGATTATCTATCAGATAACGTGAAACCTGTATACGTCGGTACTGTTCCATCGGCGGGACCGGATGTTCGGCCATCTGTGAATTGGCCTCTGGAAAGAAGGAAAAGAGGTGGGTCCTGGCTCCCATATCTCTTACCCTTTGAATGGCGGCACACATCTCCCATTCCGTTTCTCCCATCCCCACCATAAGGTGCGCCCCGGCGTTTCCATGACCAAAGATTCGAATACTATCCAGGAGACAGTTCCAGTATCTTTCCCATCGATGGGGACCGCTGACGCCTTTGCCCCTGAATCTATCAAAAAGGGCGTCTTGTTGCCAGGTCAACGGCCACCCCGATCTTGTCCGAGCCTAGAGACCTGAAGTCCTCAAGGTCTTCGTAACTGAGTATAATTGGAGAGACAAGGAGGGAGACCGGTATATCAAAGCTGGACCGAAGCCTCGTACAGATATCCTTTGTGTCCTTAACAGAACGCCTATTGGTTATCATGGAGATACAGATCCTTTTCACCCGGTCCTGTCGTTTTGATATCCTCTCGATGATCTCGTCCAGAGGATAGGGGGCCCATGCAACCCTTATAAAACTCTTTTGATTGTAAAGGCCAGGCCGGTTGTATGAAAGACCGCAATAGGCGCATTGGCCGGCACATCCTTCTTTATAGGTAAGGAGCAGGTTAATGCAGAAAGATCTCGCATCACGATAAAAGAGGCCCTGTTTAAATCCCAGTGTCATGGCGGAAGCCAGGCTCATCCTGAGATATTCGGGGCTTTCAGGCATATCACCGAGGCCTTGATTCATATGATAGAATTCCTTATCATAAAATCTTTGAACCGCAGAATATCTGCAACCGGGAGCATGTTCGAATTTTGATGTTTTTTCTTCCCTTCAAAATTTTGAAGGCCTGCCCCGGACCCGATCCAAGGTTACCTTGTTCTTTATTTGATGTTCTCTTTTTCAGGCCTTTTCACTCGACCCCTTGAGCCCCTAATCCTTAATTATCGATCAACTAATACCACATATCCCTGGAAAAGTCCCTCGAAATAGAGCAGCAACTCTTTTGATATCTTATCTCCAGCCCGTAATCTTTTGCGTGTGCTGTGGCCTCTTCGGAAGGCAGGGCCATGCGGTTCACCCCAGCGTCTATGGCAAGGATCTCTAATCTGCTGTCTCCCCTTGGCCTGGCGCAGCCCAGGCTTATCCGCGCTTGAGGCATCAACAGCCTGGCATCGGCAATTATCTCCGCGACCTGTTCTGCCCCGGGCGTTGCGGTGCCCCAGAGCGGTGTGCCGGGAATCGGCATCAGGGAGACGATAACTACCTGCTCTGGATCAAAACGGGAGATCATCTCAAGGGCCTTTATCTCGGAACTCATCCTGCCGTATCTGAGCCCGCATATAACATGAGGTATAATGGATATCCCGGCCGTCTTGAGCGATTTCATGGTATCGATGATCTTTATTACCCCGAAATCGAGATGGCAGATCTGTTGGTAACTGTCATCGTCAGGCTATAACGTCCATAAGGGCCTGATCGATCCCGGCCTCCTTGAGGCCACGGGCCGTAGGCTCATCCAGTATGCCGCAATGTATGGATATGAACAGGTCTGTCCTGTCCTTTATCTCCCTTATCGCGGGGATAAACCTTTGCCATGGCAGACGTCCATCCCGGTCGCAACCGCCGCTGATCAGGATGCCGAGGTTACCATCCACAGCAAGCCGGAGGGCCTTGTCGGCGAGCTGTTCAGGTGTCTCAGCGGAGATCATGTGCCGCAGCACTGCCCCTTTACAATGATCACACTGTAGTTCGCAGCCATTCCCTGTTATGGAGATAGCCGGGTATTCTCCCTTAAGACCGTCATATGAAAACATTCCGGGGAGATAAAACGTGAGCCGTTTTCCGAAGATTTGCCATGAGATATCCCTGGCCTGTTTTAATCGATTGTCAAGGTCATGATTTTTAAGCGTTTCACTTTTCATGTATGAATCCTTATAGCATTGAATTAAGGGGATCGGGGATCTCTTGAAAGGGCTGAACTAAAAGACCCCCTTCTGCCCGCCTTGTAAGCAATGTAACATTGCTCTATCGATATAGACATTCGGCCCTGGAAAGAGATTGCTGAGCCCCGAATTCTTGATCCCTTGACCCCTGAATCCTTCTTTTTACCCCTTCTCCGTCATAGTACTCCCTGAACCCTATCCAGCAGTGTCTAATGATGTCATCAAGGTGATCCCATCCCTTTTCCATTAATACACGCCGGTTAAAGGCCCTCTCCTGCGCCTCTCCATAAAGATCCCGCCATTCCATATCATATCCGCTAAGAAGGGCCATATCATCTGCCTTGAGCGCCTGGCTGGCCCATTTGCCTGCCATCCTGCCGCAGATCACGGCCTGCGCCACACCTGCGCCTGATACAGGGTGGGTCTGGCCTGCGGCGTCGCCCGCGAGCATGATATTCTTATGGACAACATCTCTTGGCCGTTCCGCCGGGACCCATCCCGCGATGTAGCCAGAGACCTTTCCCTGTATCTTTCCCTGTTCTTTTAACCTGGCAATAAATCTAGCAAGGCCTTCTTTGATAGGGCAAGGTATCCCATTCCTTTTCCTTATGGCAATCCCTATATTTGCCTTATTGCCTTTAGGGAAGAGCCAGCCGTAACCGCCGAATATATCCTTATTAAAATAGACCTCTGTAAAATCCATGGACCGCGTAAGACCGACAATCACCTGGATTGCAGGGATAAGGTTTCTGTTACAGGAATTGATCCATCGTCCCACCCTGGTATGAGGCCCGTCAGCCCCTATAATTACCTTGGCCTTTATCCTGTATGTCTCGCCTCTTGTGCGAACCAGGGCCCCGTTGTCATCTATTGAGATTAGCCTGGTGCAGAGTCTTATCCCGGAGCCGGCCTTCTCTGCCTTCGTGGCCAGAGCCTGATCAAAGATATCGCGCCTTATCATGAAACCGGGAGCGGGCGTCTCCTTTATATTGCCGTCAGGAAGGATTGTCCTCATACCCTTGACAGGCTGGACAATAAATCCCTTTCCTATATCGACCTCTTTCAGCAAGTGGACAGGTATGTATTCGGCGCACCGGACAGGTATCCCCACCACGGCCTTTCGTTCTATCATAAGGACATTAAATCCTTTATCCGCGGCGGCAAAGGCAGCGGAGGATCCGGCCGGTCCCGCCCCGATAACGAGGATATCACATTCGTGTGTCTTCATATAATTTCTTAAAAACGTTCAAAGGTTTATGCATTATCAGGGTTGTCCCTTAGGATTTTGCATATAATATTGATCTAATGTCCCATGGGGGTCTCTTTTCAGAGGCGAAATAGTACAGTGCCTGGTATTTTGCATAACTCGTAGCAAAGGCGGGCGGAGGGCTTCCAGCAAATTACCCACAAACGAGGGGTAGCTGTCTACCCGGAACTCCGCCGCCCGCCTGACGACATCCTTATGCCTATTCCTTGCAAATTATTTCTTCGCCTCTGAAAAGAGACCCCCGTGGGACATACCTGCACTTCAATCTTTATGCAAAATCCTAACCAGCACCGCTGATAGATATCTTTTCCACATTGCTTCACGATCTCAGTGCATACACCTTTGAACATTACTAATCTCTTAAAGCTACCTTTTTATACGAACCAAAGGCCGTCCTCAATATTGTGTCAAGCAGGTCCAGGTTAACGCAGGTCTGGCTGGAAAATTCGCCGGCATAGGCCTCCTTTGCCTGATCCAGTTCATAGCATGTGGTGCTGTCTATATTAAGCAAGATTCCACGTACCCCCGCCTTTTCAAAATCAGCGGCATGCTTTGTAAAGAAGGGCTGACAGCAGCAGCCTATAAAGGCCCTGTCCCCGTCGCGTTTCATCTTGTCGAGTTCGAGGATGAGGTCTTCAAAGCTGACAATACAGCGGACCTTCATCCCGTATTCAAGGCCCATTTCCCAGGAGGGACCAACAGAACATGCCCCGCAGGCCCGGCAGCCTTTTCCGTATCGCAGGTCACAGTCGGGGTCCTTGGAACAGTAAGGCAACAGGAGGACAGACGGCCTATCTCTTGATAATCTCATCAAATGAACCGTTCGTCACGGAGATCTGATCGCAGTGCCTGAGTGGAATGCCGTAATCGGAGATGGCAACCTTTTTCAGTGCAAGATCAAGGGGCCTAATAAAATCTTCCGGTCTCATGCCGGGGACGCGGATCAGACCTTGGGAAAAGAAGCTGTTTATAATCTCGTGTAACCGGTCACGATCAAGGCCCTCTCCCCTAAGCCGTGATTCCATGTCATAGAGGGCCCGCGATGGAAATGACAGAAAATCGCCGGTAATATATATGTCCTTGATCCTTTTCCGGGCCTGGTCTACCACAAGGGTGTATCGGACAAGCCCGCCCTCCACCTTGCAGGCTGCCTGTACCACCTCCTGCCTATTAACCTGCGGTCTGATATGGTAGATCCATTCTTGAGATCTGTAATAAGCTGACCTTTCTTCAAAAAGCCGTCTCTCTTTATCCGTCAGGCCGGAAGGCTCAAGCCTTATATTGAGGTCTTTCTCAAAACCGGTCCTGATGGCCCCCTTTATCTCCTCCAGGGAAGGGGTCCTGCCCAGCTCCCAGTTAAGGCACGTGACACGTTCCTTGACCGAGTCGATCTCCTTGGCCTTGAGCTTCTCAACAGGGATCTTAAGAACCCTGAGCATGGTATCCACGTCGAAATCCACAAGCATGGTGCCCTGAAACAGGAAGGCGCGTTCCGACTCGGTGCCGCCGGTGCCTGATATCTTGCGGCCGTTGATCTCAATGTCATTACGCGGCCTGAAGCATGCCTTAAGACCTAATATACCAAGGGCCTCAATGACCGGTTTGCACAGGGTCTTAAAGAGCCTGAGGTTGGGGATCTTCACATTGAAAAACCCCTTATCGCAGATAACCTCCCACCCGAGCTGATTTTCATCAAAGAAGATCGCGCCCCCACCCGTGATGCGCCTGTTTATGTGGATCCCGTTTTCCGTGCAGTAGGAGACCCGAACTTCTTCCTCGATGGACTGGTGAAAGCCCACGAGCACTGCCCTGGGAGAGAACTGCAGAAAGCGTATGGTATCGGGCGTTTCTCCTTTTCCCTTCAGCTCAAGCAGGACCTCATCCAGGGCTATGTTCTCGGCGGCTGTCATCGAAGGCGTATCCAATAGTCGAAAGTAATTCACAAATAAACTCCTTACATGTCTCGATCTATTTCCTATATGTTATAATGCCAATATGCGTCAAGTTTCAAGGGCTACCCTGATCCACCCTATTATGCTCTTTGCCCCATGCGCAATAATCCTTGACCAATATAAAAAAATAAGATTATTCTACTTAAACTTTAAAAAGGCCGACTTCAAACCTGACCCCCCAATACACAATAATTCACAATTCAAGATGTGACCGCAAAACAAGGAGGAAAGGCATGAAAACTGATCTATTAACAAAAATCATATTAGTCGCGATTTTTCTTCTTCTAGCCAATCTTATAACAGGCCGGATATTACAACCGAACATTGCCTTCTCTCAGGGATACAGAGGGAGCGGTGTCGCCTGTAGTGCTGATGGTAAATATGTTTATGGCATTATTGATGACACGATATATGTATCGAATGATTATGGTAAGACGCAAAGTAGCAATCTAATTCTTCATAGAAGATTCACGAGTAGATAATCTTCATCTTCAGGCACCTTCCCCTAGGGCGCCAAAGCATCAGAGACGGCAGTTAGCGAAGGCGGCTGATCCCTCGACTCCTTGAACCCTTTTCAGTATTAGCTTGACCAAAGAGACGATGATAGTGAGTTAGTTACTTTATTAAGGATACCCCCTTTTTTCGGGGTCTTGGTGTCCTTAAGATGGAGGCCGATTTATTTAGTTAATGGGCGCAGGATAGCACGGCAGGGTCCGGCATCACCGTGCCACATGAGCAAGGGCAAGCAAAGGAGTTCATAGTCGCCGGGAGGAACGTCACCTAGGGCGCAGTCCTCCATGATATAGATACCGGCCTGGAGGAAGTAGGTGTGGGTCTTCGTGACGCTGACCTCATCCTTGTAGTTACCGATGGTGATAAAGTCCAGACCGACCAGCCTTACCTGTTTAGAGGCGATATATTCGGCGGCTTCATCGGAGAAATAGACGTAATCATCCATGAACTTTTTACCGGCATAACTTTCCGGTGAGTTACGGGTCTTGAAGAGAAGGCGTTCGCCCTTCTTGATGTTGTAAGGCTTTAGCTCTTCCACCTTGATACGGTCGTGGTCTTTAATTTCGATAACGCGGGCCGGGCCGATAGTAGCGTCGAGGTCCATGTCGCTGATAGTCGAGCCGTCCGGGATAAAGTGGAGGGGGGCGTCGATATGGGTTCCGGTGTGGGAGATAATCTCCAGCATGGACATGGTGACTGGCGCGCCGAGGTTCCTGTCGCTATAACGGTAAATCCGGGGGGCGACGGGGTCGATGGGAAGATAAATCATCCCCTGCTTGAGGGGAACGGTGATATCATACCAACCCTGGGGTACTTTACCTGTCATGAAAAGCCTCCTGATGATCCCCTCTCCGCGAGCGGAGAGGGGGAAGAGAACACTCAGAGAACGTGCTGCGCCCCCTCCTCTGAAACTTGCCAGCTGCAAAACCCTTCGACAGTCTCAGGATGAGCGGATTGATAGTTGATAAGAACACGTTTTTTGATGAACGGAGTATAGAAAAAAATTACCTTGTATGTCAAACAAAATTTAGCCGCAGGATATTGTGGCAGAGAAGTCTCTTGCCGGATTGAATAGTCCAGCCAAGAAGGGAACGCATTCAAATGCGGTTAAGGGATGCCTCATTATAACGTAAGGACTGAAAATTGAGGAAATTTGGGCAGACTTATTCGCTTGTCCCGATTTCTATTTTTAAAATTCCTGATATCCTACCTCGACATAAAGCCGCTCGTTCGACCTAGAAGCCTTTCGGCCCTGAGCTCAAGGCCGAAGGGCACTCGACAGGTTATCGGAAACTGGGATTTGGGAGGTTGAATAGTCGATGCTGTATTCAAGGGGCTTTGGCGGCCCTGTGGCTTTGGGCGGCGGCCTGGCTTTTGCATCCCACGGTCCAAGGTGTTTGTAAATTCTAATCACATTCGCGAGGGCTTAAACTGCCCTGGTTGTGCAACCACCTACTACATCATCATCTGAAAGCGGCAGAGGATGCCCCCGAGTCGAATGATATAGTGTAATCGGTTTACTCATCAGGATACAGCCTAGGTAATATTATATCGAAAAAGCAAATTCCAAATAATGAGTCGTGATGCAATCAGGCAAGCAATCGTCTGCATCAAGATCCTACAATATATACTCACAAGGAAAACATCAACGCAAATTAAACAGCGCCGGCCTGGAATCACCCGGTATAACACGGGTTGCCTTCATTGGTCTGAGTTTGCCGGTGAATTTCCACCCTGCTGTATTAAAAATTCGCGCAGGCATTGATAGTTGAGACTGATGTCGCGGCCGATTATGAATCGATAAACCTCGGCATGGTTGAGCAGTATAAGATTGTTGTATGCGCGCGAAAGCAGGAGATGCAGATGTTGTATCGATTCCCCGAAGTTTTTCTGAAAGAGGAATTCCAGTCCCTGATAAAGCCCGATGCCGATAATGGAGTTTGCAAAAGAATAACGTAGGGCTGCTCTCTTGGAAACGGGAGTGATTTTAGCGCGGCGAGCAGTGGAACGGACTCCCAGGAGGAGTGAGGATATGGGAACAGGCTGGCGGGAAATCCGATCGCCGAAATACCGAATATCGATGTTGATCTTGGGACTGAACTCAATCCGTTTATCCAGACGGGTAAACTGCACGTCAATATCAGAAGGAACACTTTGGGGATGGACACCGATCCGTAAAGGGAAAGGAAGCAAATATCCGTCCGGCCGCAGAAGTGGAGAGTCCTCGGAGATCAGGCGAAATTGGCTTCCATCGCGGAGCAAAGACATGGCCATCGTGGATTTGCCGCCGCCGCTTGGCAGAAGAATGATAGTTCCTTTGCCTCCTGCTTCAATCCCGAGGCCGTGGATCCGATTGAGGCGCTTCCGTTCTAAAGCTTCCGAAATCCGCGAGAGAATAGTTAAATATGCAATTTCATGGGCCAGTTCCAGGTCTTCAGTGATGATCTGACAGTGATTTTCCTGCCGGTTATAAATATTCAGTGCCTGTCCAAAATAATCAATATAGGTTAAAGAGCCGTTGCTGAAACAAATGTTGCGGGGAGTGGCAAATGAGCAAGTAAGCTCCGGCAACCTGTCATAATCCGGATGAGATTTCGTAAATGCCAGGCGTAACTGAGGGAGGATTGCCGGTGCCAGGAAATAGGAGAAATCATGTTCCAAGGAGCGCAGAAATTCCTCTTCGACGCTTTCCACCTGGACACCTACACCGTAAAAATTGAACTCAGTAAAAGGCACAACACACCTGCTCTTTCATTCCCATGCTGACGGGCACTGGGGTTACCGGTTCTATGGAGATTTAAATACCATTTTATCAAAAAATCATCTATTTCACTCTCTTTATGGACGGGATACCACAATCGACCCGTTTTTTTCGAATCGAGACAGCGTGGCCGACCCAAGGCGGTACTCATGAGGACTAGCCCGCCAGCTGGTCCAGGATCTTTAATTGTTCCATCGAGTTTCGGTATAGCTGAGAAAAATCCCGTTCGTAATATTCCGAAATGGAGGGTTGATGTTCCAATACCGCGCGGACATCCTCCTCCTTCATCGGCGGGGGGACTTCGCCGTTTTGCAGGTAAGGAAGGCTGTGCTGAGTAAAAGCAATACAGGCTCCGGGAAGCCACGATTTCTTGCCTCGCTCTTTCCAACCTTCGCGGCTATCTGGAGGCAATCAGCGACGGCCTGGTCAAGCCGGATGAAGCTACTATCCATTCTCTCAGTGAAGAGGTCTCTTCGCTATCCCGCCTCGTTGATGACTTGCAGGAGTTGAGCCTGGCTGATGCCGGCGAACTGAAGCTGATTTTTCAGCCGGAAGATATTTCGAGGCTGATCAGGGAAACTGTCACGGCCTTACAGGCCAAGGCGGCGGCCAAGAGCCTGACGATGTCCGCCAGCCTGCCGGCCACGCTCCCGGAGGTAAATATCGATTCGCACCGCATCAAGCAGGTACTGTATAATCTTCTGGATAATGCCGTGGCGCATACCGGCCCGGAAGGCCGGATAACCGTAACCGCCTGGGAGGAAGAAGACCGCGTTTATATCAGCGTGGCTGATACGGGTGAAGGCATCCCGGCGGAAGACCTGCCGCTGATATTCGAGCGTTTCTACCGCGTGGACAAGTCCCGCACCCGGTCCACCGGCGGCACCGGCCTCGGCCTGACGATAGTCAAACGCCTGGTGGAGGCTCATGGCGGCAGGATTGATGTCAGGAGTAAACCCGGGCAGGGCGCGACCTTTACCTTCAGCGTGCCCGTGTCAAAGAATGTTACAGTTTAAATATTTTATTAATATTTGTCTGGCATATTATCTATTAACGACCGATCTGTTATTAAAGATCGGCAGGAAATATATCGATGAACGGGAGAAATAATATGAAAGTCTTGAAGACGCTGCTGGCGATACTGGTGATGGGCGTGATGGTGGCTACCCTTTTTGGCTGTGGTGCGAAGACAGACAATGCTACGACCAGTACCCAGGTAGCTACGGTAAAAAAGGGAAACCTTTCCCTGGATATCACGGCCGCCGGTAACCTGGCCCTTTCAGTCACGCAAGACCTTGCCGTCGACCTCTTCTACCCGACCGGAGCAAGGGAACCATCGGCAGCGTCCTGGTACAGGCAGGCGATTCGGTAAAAGCAGGCCAGGTGCTCGTCACGCTGGATAAAGACGAATGGAATGACCAGCTGGATAATCTTCAGAAGACTCTGACCACGGCTCAGCGTACTGTTACGACT